>NZ_MAPV01000114.1 GCF_001700505.1 Streptomyces mutomycini | reverse complement strand
GCGGGCGTAGTCGTGCTGTTCGGCGTCGCCTACGGTGCCGGCCTGCTGATGAACCACTCCGAGGTCCCCAAGGGGACCACCGTGCTGGGCGTCGACATCGGCGGCGGCACGAAGGAGGAAGCGGTCACCAAGCTCGACGCCGCCCTCGGCAAGCGGGCCCAGACTCCTCTCCGGCTGTCTGTGGACGGCAAGGAGGAGAAGCTCGCCCCCGACAAGGCCGGACTGACCCTGGACAGCCAGGAGACCGTCCGCGGCGCCGCGGGCAGCGACTACAACCCTGTCTCGGTGATCGGCTCCCTGTTCGGCGGGGCACGCTCCGCCGACCCGGTGATCCCGGTCGACGAGGAGAAGCTCGGAGTCGCCCTCTCCGACCTGGCGGGCGTCTCCGGCTCCGCCAACGACGGCACGATCAAGTTCGAGCCGAACAAGGCCGTGGCCGTACCAGGCAAGGCGGGTAAGGCGCTGGACGTCAACCGGTCGTTGATCTCCGTACGCGACGCCTACCGGGCGCAGGTCCAGACCGGTGAGCCGGCGGTCGTGGAACTGCCCGTGGCGTCCACCGAGCCCACCGTCACCAAGGCCGAACTGGACCGGGCGATGAAGGAGTTCGCCGAGCCGGCGATGTCCGGGCTGATCACCATCAAGGCCGGGCCCAAGCAGATCGACTTCGGCCCCGCGAGGTCCCTGCCGCAGATCCTGTCCATGAAGCCGGTCGACGGCAAGCTGGTCGCGGTCTACGACAGGGAAGCGATCGACACCCTGCTCGACGGTGTCTTCGACGGCGTCATGATCACGAAGGGCGACGGGCAGAAGCACCAGGTCAGTTCGACCGACGTGGCCCAGGCCATGCAGGGCGCGCTGCTCGGCAGGACCCCCGCCGAGCGCACCGTCTCGATCAACCTGAACGGCGAGGGCTGACCGGCCCCACCACCGTCGCACGGCCGCCCCTGTCCGGATCTCCGGGCGGGGGCGGCGGCGTTACGGGACCGCTCGCGCGGTCCGCGCGGCACGGGGCCCGGCCACGAGCGTGACCGGGCCCCGTGCCGCCGGTGCTACGGGAAGGAGATGACCTGGGACGGGACGGTGTCCGTACCGGAGGTCGGTGATCCGGTGTTGTTGATGACGTGGTCGTACTGTCCCTGGCCGCCGAGGGAGACGACGAGCAGGTCGTGGAACTTCACTCCGGGCTTCACCGGGGCCTGGAAGCCGTGCTGCTGGCGGATGGTCGGGTCGACGTTGAAGTAGCAGTAGCTGCCCATGCCCCAGCCCTCGTGGGTGGTGACGGAGTCGTCGACCTTGTAGGCGGCGTAGCCTTTGATGTCGCCGTTCTGGATGGCGGCCTGGTTGGGTGCGTCGTACGCCTTCTCGTTCTGGAAGAAGATCGTTCTGCCGTTCTCGCCGGACCACTGGACGTCGTACTTGTTGAAGTGCTCGACGAACAGGCCGGTGGCCAGGACGTCGTCACCGTTCACCCGGAGCCCGTAGTCGGACCGGTTGGTCTCCCAGCCGACCCCGTCGCCGTGGTCGGCGCGCCAGAGCCAGGTGTGGTCGATGATCGTGTCGTCGCTGTTGACCACCATGGCGGTGGTCGCCTTGCCGGCTCCCGCGCCGCCGACCCGGACGAACACGTCCTGGAGGCTGGTCGGGTTGGCCGAGTGGTCGGCCGACGCGCCTTCGGGGCCCACCTGGACGAGCACCGAGGAGTTCTGCGTACCGGCGTCGACGAGGAGTCCGGCGAGCTTGACGCCGTCGACGTCGCCGACCTTGATCGCGGTCACGCCGTTGTCCGGGATGATCGTGGCGAGGCCGAGGCCCAGCGCGACGGTGTCCGCACGGTTGATCTCGATGGGCTCGTCCACGTGGTAGACGCCCGGGGTGAACAGCAGGTGCAGGCCCTGGTCCACGGCGGCGTTGATGGTCTGCGCGGTTGCGCCGGGCTTGACCACGTAGAACTGGTCGAGGGGGATGGACTCGCCCTGGGGGGTGCCGTTCCATGAGACGCCGCGTGCGTTGGTGCGCTTGGCGGGGACGAAGACCTTGTAGTCGTTGCCGTCGAGGTGGAGGAAGGGCTTCTCGCGGGAGACCGGGGTGGTGTCCAGGGTGGTGTAGGGCGGTTCCGGGAAGCTCTGGGCGGGGGCGCCCTCGACGCCGGAGAAGGCCATGTTCCAGACGCCGTTGCCCCAGCCGCCGATGGTGCTGTCGCGGGTGTACCACTGCTGCTGGGAGTAGGGGCCGACCTGGCCGTCGATCTTGCTGTCGGCGATGTAGCCGCCGCTGGCCCAGCCGTAGCCGTCGGGTGCGAGGTTGAGGCCGCCCTTGACGTGCATGCGGCGGAAGGGGGCGGCCTGGGAGACGGCCCAGCGGTTGGTGCCGTTGACGGGGTTGAGGGCGAGGTTCTCGGCCGAGCGCCAGAAGTTCTGGGTGGCGTTGCCGTTGAACCAGCCGGCGTCGACGGTGACATCGCCGTTGAAGGTGGTGTCGTCGGGCTTGAGGCCGAGTCCGGCGATGGAGGTGTAGAAGCCGATCTGGGCGTTGATGTCGTCGTACGTGCCGGGTTTGAACATCAGCGCGTAGCGGTCGCTGCCGAACTGCGCGGACTCCTGCTTCTTGAAGATCTCGTCGACCTTGCCCTGGATGTCCGGGGTCGAGGGGTCGAAGACCAGCACGTTGGGGCCGAGGTCACCCCCGCCGGGGACCGCCTCGGTCTCTTCGCCGAACGCCGACTGGGCTGTGGGGAAGGCCATGAGCAGCGAAACGGCGAGCGCGGCGAATCCGAGCGCCTTGGACCTGCGGTGCCGGGGGGTGTGGGGTGCGTGATGCGTGGGGGGAACGTGCATGGATGACGTCTCCTGGGTCGTGGTACGGGTGCACGACGGAACCTTGAGAGTGGCGAGAGAGAGCGCTCTCTCGTGGTGCCGATGTAACCGCTGTCGTCCTGGACACGTCAAGAGGTGTGCGTGAAGAGCCTCGGCCGATTGCCCTGCGGGCAACAAATGGCGTCGGGGGCGCGGCAATCGGGACGGTTTGTTGTCAGATCGCGCCGCGGGTGGGTTCACAGGGTGACCGTTCGGCCGACCCCGGCCCGCGTCCCTGTCCCCGTTCCCCGTTTCCCGTGCGAACCGGCGAGGGCCGGCCGGGCGTCAGTTCAGCAGCGCCCTGGCGGCCTGGGCGCGGTGGCGGATGGCCTCGGCGGCCGTCGGCTCGAAGCTGTCGACGATCTCGGCGTACTCGTCCATCTCCGCAGCCCCGCGCAGGAACTCCCCGCGCTGCACGAGGAGCTGGGCCCGCTCGTAACGGAGCCTGGCCGGGTGCGAGGGCAGCAGCAGGGAGAGCTCGAGCGCCCACAGCGCCACGTCCGTACGCTCGGGGCGCGCCGCCGCCCACGCCCGGACGTTGTTCAGGGTCCGCAGTACCGTCTCCAGCGGCCTGGCGGGCACCGGCACCGAGGTCTCGGGCGGCGCTCCGGTCGCCCCCGTCACCATCAGTTCGGCGTCCTCGGGGCTCAGCGGGGCGCCACCGGCGAAGGGGTCGGCCAGCACCCGCTCGGCCGGGTCGCCGAACCCGACCACGTAGTGGCCCGGCAGAGCCACCCCGTACACGGGTGCCCCTGCCCTCCGTGCGACCTCGATCCAGACCACGGAAAGCAGGATGGGCAGCCCCCTGCGACGCCGCAGCACCTGCTGGAGCACCGAGGAGTCCAGCCGCTGGTAGTCCTGGGACGAACCCGAGAAACCGCAGCGCTCACCAAGCAGCTCGGCGAGCGCGGACGCCCACGCGCGGGCCCCGCGGGCTCCGTACGGCAGGAGGCCGGCCAGCCGGTCCAGCTCGATCTGCGCCGCGTCGACACCGTACGGATCCGCGTCCCCGGGCGACGGCGGGCCGGCCTCCGCGCCCAGCAGAAGGCAGAGCAGGGCGAGGTCCGGCCGCTCGGCGCGCGCCTCCTCGGCGAACCGCTGCCGTCGCTCAGCCCTGCCGCGATCCTCGACGCTCATGCGCTACCCGCATCCCTGCTGCCGGCCCCGCCACCCGGACGGAAGTGGTGGTAGCGGTGGTGGGTGGTGAAGCCCATGCCGTCGTACAGCGCACGGGCACCTTCATTGTCCGTCTCCATCTGGAGCCACGCGGCCGAGGCGCCTTCGTCCAGCGCCCTGCGGGCCAGCGCCGTCATCACCGCCGTGGCGAGGCCGCGGCGCCGGTACTCCGGGCCGACCTCGACGGCCATGAAGCCCGCCCAGCGGCCGTCGACGACGCAGCGCCCGATCGCGGCCGGGGGCTCGGCCGGGCCGTCGCCCGGCACGGAGGCGAACCACACCGAAGGGCCGCTGCCCAGCACCTCGAGCACATGGGGGCCCGGGGTCTCGAAGCGCTGGTACCGGGAGAGCCAGGCATCGTCCATCTCCCTTCCCGTCCGTACGGCTGAGATGTCCGGGTCCAGGTCGCCGACCGGTGCCAGTGCCGCGATCCGCACCTCGGCCGTCACCTCGCGCCGCCACCCGTGCTCCTCCAGGCCCGCGCAGAGCCGCTCCTGCGTGCCCTCGGCGCCCGTGGCCGTCTGGACGCGGGCGGGCAGGCCCCGTTCCGCGTACCAGCGCTTGACGTGACCGAGCGCCTCGCCGAGGGTAGGACCCGGATCGCCGAGCGGCAGCACGGAGTTGGCGCGGCGGGTGAATCCGGCGGCCGCGCGCAGCCGCCACTCGCCCAGGAGTTCGCTCTCCACGGGCTGCCAGGCGCGTGCGGTGACCAGGGCGAGTTCACCGAAGGACGCGGCGGGGCCACGGCGGCGCGCGGGGGCGGGCGGCACCTCCTTGCCCGCGACGAGCGAGGATTCCGCGATGCGGACGCCTTCGCCGTTCTTCGTCGTGACGGAGAGCACGCCGTTGTCCCACGATGTGAGAACACCGACCGTGTCGGTGAACTGTGCGCCCTCGCCAGGAGCGCCGAGGATGCGTCGCACGGATACGCGTTTACCCACGTCAGCGGGGGTCAAGCGCACTTCGAGCCGTCCGCTCATGGTGAATTCCACAGCTCTGTCTGCCCCTCCTGTACGGATCGTGCCCCGGAACGGAGATACTAGGGGCGGGCATCGACGACGCCGCGCTCCCGCGCGAGAGCCAACGCCCTACCGAGGAGGAACGACAGCGTGACCTACGTCATCGCGCAGCCTTGTGTCGACGTGAAGGACAAGGCCTGCATCGAAGAGTGCCCCGTCGACTGCATCTACGAGGGCTCCCGGTCCTTGTACATCCATCCGGACGAGTGCGTCGACTGTGGTGCCTGTGAGCCGGTCTGCCCGGTCGAGGCCATCTTCTACGAGGACGACACCCCCGAGGAGTGGAAGGACTACTACAAGGCCAACGTCGAGTTCTTCGACGACCTCGGTTCCCCGGGTGGCGCCTCCAAGCTGGGTCTCATCGAGCGCGACCACGCGTTCATCGCCGCGCTGCCGCCGCAGAACGGTTAAGCGGCCGCACGAGCGCCGCCCGGTCCCGTACGGCTCGTCACCGTGCGGGACCGAGGTGTTTCCCGGGGCGACACGCCCCCGTACGAGAAAGCAGAGTTCCGTGTCCGCAGCAGTTCCCGTCTCCTCCCGTCTTCCGGTCTTCCCCTGGGACAAGCTCGCGCCCTGCAAGGCGACGGCCGCGGGCCATCCGGACGGCATGGTGGACCTGTCGGTCGGCACGCCCGTCGACCCGGTGCCCGAGCTGGTCCAGCAGGCGCTGGTCGCCGCAGCGGACAGCCCCGGCTATCCGACGGTGTGGGGC
The DNA here is from genome assembly GCF_001700505.1 of Streptomyces mutomycini. Lineage (GTDB taxonomy): Bacteria > Actinomycetota > Actinomycetes > Streptomycetales > Streptomycetaceae > Streptomyces > Streptomyces mutomycini. Next base: position 58,575 of record NZ_MAPV01000114.1, on the reverse strand, counting down.
ACCGAGGCGCTGCGTGACGCCCTGACCGGCTGGGCGGAGCGCAGGCTCGGCGCGGTGGGTGTCCGGCACGAGAACGTGCTGCCGGTCGTCGGCTCCAAGGAACTGGTCGCCTGGCTGCCCACGCAGCTGGGTCTCGGCGCGGGCGACAAGGTCGCCTACCCGCGGCTCGCCTACCCGACGTACGAGGTCGGCGCGCGGCTCTGCGGTGCCGAGCCCGTCGTCTACGACGACCCGACGGAGCTGGACCCGGAGGGCCTGAAGCTGCTCTGGCTCAACTCCCCGTCCAACCCGACGGGCCGCGTCCTGCCGAAGGACGAGCTGACCCGGATCGTGGCCTGGGCGCGCGAGCACGGCGTGCTGGTCTTCAGCGACGAGTGCTACCTGGAGCTCGGCTGGGAGGCCGAGCCCGTCTCCGTGCTCCACGAGGACGTCTGCGGCGGTACGTACGAGGGGATCGTCGCCGTCCACTCGCTCTCGAAGCGCTCCAACCTCGCCGGCTACCGCGCGGCCTTCGTCGTGGGTGACGCGGCCGTACTCGGCGAGCTGCTCCAGATCCGCAAGCACGGCGGGATGATGACGCCGGCCCCGGTCCAGGCGGCGACGGTCGCCGCGCTCGGCGACGACACGCATGTGGCGGAGCAGCGTGCGCGCTACGCGCGGCGGCGCACGGTGCTGCGGGCGGCGCTGGAGGCCCACGGCTTCCGGATCGAGCACAGCGAGGCGAGCCTCTACCTCTGGGCGACGCGCGACGAGCCGTGCTGGGAGACTGTGGCGCACCTCGCGGAGCTCGGCATCCTCGTAGCGCCGGGGGACTTCTACGGACCGGCCGGGGACCGCTTCGTGCGGGTCGCGCTGACCGCTTCGGACGAGCGCGTGGACGCGGCGGTCAAGCGGCTGTCCTGAAGCCCGGCGCAACGCGTGGGGGCCTCGGGAGTACGCACTCCTGAGGCCCCCACGCGTTCTCGCGATCCGGCGGATCAGCCGATCGGCAGGCCCTTGGTGGGCAGGTTGCCGGTCTTCAGGTCCTTGGTGGGCAGGCTCTCGGCCGGGAGTGTGTCCTCCGTCAGCTCACCGTCCGCCACGGTGCCGGCCTTCCCGAGGGTCTCGCCCGCGGCGGGAAGGGTCGTGCCGACCACCTTGCCGCCGGTCTCGTTCGCCACCCCGGAGCCCTGCTTGGCGGCCGAGTCGAGCGAGCTGCTGACTCCGGCACCGTCGAGCGAGGTGAGGCCGCCGAGCGAGGGGGTCTGCGGGAGCCCCGCGGCGCCCGCGGCGCCGGCCGCACCGACCACGGGGGCCGCACCCGCGGCGATCAGCAGCGCGGCACGGGCGATCCTGCGGGTCAGGGGGAGGGACATGATGCTCCTTCGACAGGCGTCTGCGGTTTCGCGGCGGATGTGGAATCCGCCTGTCCGGTGATCGGACGCACTGAACAACCGGTCCGGGGGCGGGGAAGGTTGCGGGGCACCCGGGCAAAGACTGGGTAATGCGTCAGATAATCCGCAACGGAGGAACCCGGGCGGACGACACATTCGGCACCTTGCTGATGAGCCGTCACTTCCTTGTGGCGGCAAGGGAATCCACCCATTCCGCAGGCGCCGGGGGTCGTGCCGGGAGCGGGGGTGTCCGGGAAACTCCGGACACCCCGTACGGATGACGGACCGTACTACTGAGCGAGCCGCATTCGGACCGTCGTGGTGAGCGGTTTCCCGTGTTCCGCGCGTTCCGTCCGCCACCCCGTGTCGGCGGTCCACACCCGGCCCGCGTACGAGACCTCCTCGATCCGCAGGGTGCCCGCCCGCGCCACCGCCCAGTGGGCGAGTTCCCAGCCGCGCCGGGACGCGGCGTCGCCGTCGGCCCGCGCGGGCACCGACACCGTGCTCGCCGAGGAGGCACCCGCCGAGCCGGCGGAAGGCAGGACGTCCTTCCCGAAGGCGCGCACCAGATCCGACCGCACCTCCGTCGCGTCCCCGGGGGCCCCGGCGGACGCCGCCGGCAGCGAGCAGGTCAGCGAGGCGGGGGCGCGTCCGGTCAGCGCGGCGGCCAGCAGCGCGGCATCCGGCTCGTGCTTCGCGTACGCCTGCGGGAACCCGCTCTTCTGCACCCGCTGGGCGGCGACCGTCAGCGGCAGCCTCGAATAGCCCGGCACCTCGGCGAGGTGCTCGTAGAACTCCCCGGACGAGTAGACGGGGTCCATGATCTGCTCGGGCGTCCCCCAGCCCTGCGAGGGGCGCTGCTGGAAGAGCCCGAGCGAGTCCCGGTCGCCGTGGTCGATGTTGCGCAGCGCGGACTCCTGCAGCGCGGTCGCCAGCGCGATCGTCACCGCGCGTTCCGGCAGCCCGCGCGTGGTGCCCACGGCGGAGACGGTGGCGGCGTTGGCGGCCTGGTCGGGGGTCATCTCGTACGTGCGGCCCTCACCCTCTCCGGCCGCGCCCACGGTGCACCGGGGCGCACCTTCGTAGCCGGAGAGGTACTGGACGGCCATATAGCCGGCCACTGCCACGAGCACGAGGAAGGCGGCCGCTACACGGAGGATGCGGCTACGGCGGGGAGGTGAGCTGGTCCGGGGCACGGGGCCCACCGTACTGGAGGGTACGAGCGGGGCCGGTACCGAAGTCCCTTAGGGTCGTGGCCATGGATGGACACACGCTTGACCTCGCCCTGGACGGCCCCGAGCTCACCGCCCGGCTGGTCGACTTCCCCTCGGTCAGCGGGCAGGAGAAGGACCTCGCCGACGCCATCGAGGCGGCCCTGCGCCCGCTGCCGCACCTGACCGTCGACCGCCACGGCAACAACATCGTGGCCAGGACGCTGCTGGGCCGTGGCGAGCGCGTCGTCCTGGCGGGGCACATCGACACCGTCCCGATCGCGGACAACGTGCCGTCCAGGCTCGACGACGACGGCGTGCTGTGGGGCTGCGGCACCTCCGACATGAAGTCGGGCGTCGCTGTCCAGCTGCGGATCGCGGCGACGGTGCCGGAGCCCAACCGCGACCTCACGTTCATCTTCTACGACAACGAAGAGGTCGCCGCCCACCTCAACGGCCTCGGGCACGTGGCCGAGGCGCACCCCGAATGGCTGGACGCCGACTTCGCCGTCCTCCTGGAGGGATCGAACGGCGAGGTCGAGGGCGGCTGCCAGGGCACGCTCCGGGTCCATCTGCGCTTCGAGGGCGAGCGGTCGCACTCGGCGCGCGGCTGGATGGGGTCCAACGCGATCCACGCGGCCGCCCCTGCGCTGGCCAGGCTCGCCGCCTACGAGCCGCGCCGGCCGGTCATCGACGGGCTGGAGTACCGCGAGGGGCTCAACGCCGTGGGCATCGAGGGCGGCGTCGCCACCAACGTCATCCCGGACGCCTGCACCCTCGTCGTCAACTACCGCTACGCCCCCGACCTCACCGCCGAGCAGGCGGAGGCGCACGTCCAGGAGGTCTTCGCGGACTGCGGCGTCGCCGAGTTCGTCGTGGACGACCACACCGGTGCCGCCATGCCGGGTCTCTCGCATCCGGCGGCCAAGGCGTTCATGGAGGCGGTCGGCGGCATCGCGCTGCCCAAGTTCGGCTGGACGGACGTCTCCCGGTTCGGCGCCCTGGGCATCCCCGCGGTGAACTACGGCCCCGGTGACCCGCTGTTCGCACACAAGCGGGACGAGCACGTGCGCGTCGAAAGGATCACGCACTGCGAGGAGCGTCTCCGCTCCTGGCTCACCAGCTGACTCACGGCATTCCCCTGCACGTAACCTCCGCCGATCTACGCTGAGGCGACACACGCACATCGCAGGTCGGCGGAGGGAGCAGGTCATGGGCAACCCGGAGGACGCACGGATCCCCGAGGGCGCACAGATTCCCGAGGGTGCGGTGAAGCCCGAGGAGCAGCGGCTGGGGCCCGTGCTGCGGCGTAGGGAGCAGGTCCAGCCCGGCACGACCGACCAGCGGCTGCTGGACTCCGAGGGCGACTCCGAGTGGGTCCACACCGACCCCTGGCGGGTGATGCGGATCCAGTCGGAGTTCGTGGAGGGATTCGGCGCGCTGGCGGAACTTCCCAGCGCCATCAGCGTCTTCGGCTCGGCCCGCACCCCGGCCGGCGGGCCGGACTACGAGGCGGGCGTACAGATCGGCAAGGCGCTGGTCGAGGCGGGCTTCGCCGTCATCACGGGCGGCGGCCCGGGCGCGATGGAGGCGGCGAACAAGGGGGCGCGGGAAGCGAAGGGCGTCTCCGTGGGACTCGGCATCGAGCTGCCCTTCGAGTCGGGCCTGAATCCACATGTCGACATCGGCGTCAACTTCCGCTACTTCTTCGTCCGCAAGACGATGTTCGTGAAGTACGCGCAGGGCTTCGTCGTCCTGCCGGGCGGCCTGGGCACGCTGGACGAACTGTTCGAGGCACTGACCCTGGTGCAGACGGGCAAGGTGACGCGCTTCCCGATCGTCCTGTTCGGCACGGCGTACTGGGGCGGCCTGGTGGACTGGCTGCGGGACACGGTGGTCGCGGGGGGCAAGGCGTCCGAGCGGGACCTGATGCTGTTCCACGTCACGGACGACGTGGACGAGGCGGTCCGGCTGGTGACGAAGGAGGTCGGCCGCTAGGCCGGCCGATCCGGGGGTTCCGGGGCGCCCGGAACCCGCTCCCCGATCGCTGGAGGACTTGTCGTACGCCCGGGCCCGGCCGGGGCGGCCGCGCCTGCGGGCCTCGACGGGCCCGGGGGCTAGGCCAGCCCCCGCCGGGCCACCGCGGGCGCCCGGTGGCCCGCGATGGACGCCACCATGTCCAGCACCTGCCGGGTTTCGGCCACCTCGTGCACCCGGTACACCTGTGCCCCCAGCCACGCCGAGACGGCCGTCGTCGCGAGGGTGCCGATCACGCGCTCCTTGACCGGCCTGTCGAGCGTCTCCCCGACGAAGTCCTTGTTGGAGAGGGAGACCAGCACCGGCCAGCCCGTCGCCGTCATCTCGTCGAGCCGGCGCGTCGCCTCCAGCGAGTGCCGGGTGTTCTTCCCGAAGTCGTGACCCGGGTCGATCATGATCCCGTCCGGCCTGACCCCGAGCTCCACGGCCCGCTCGGCGAGGCCCAGGGTCACCCGCAGGATGTCCGCCATCACGTCGTCGTACGTGGCTCGGTGCGGCCTGGTACGGGGCTCCGCGCCGCCCGCGTGCGTGCACACGAGCCCCGCTCCGTACCGTGCGGCCACTTCCGCGAGCTTCGGGTCGACGCCGCCCCACGCGTCGTTCAGGAGGTCGGCCCCGGCCTCGCAGACCGCCTCTCCCACGTCGTGCCGCCAGGTGTCCACGCTGATCACGACGTCCGGATGGCGGCGGCGCACCTCGGCGACGAACCCGACCGTGCGGCGCGCCTCCTCCTGCGCCGTCACCTCCTCGCCGGGACCGGCCTTCACCCCGCCGATGTCGATGATCGCGGCGCCCTCCGTGACGGCCTGCTCGACCCGGGAGAGCGCGGCCTCGTCGTGGAACGTCGCCCCCTGGTCGTAGAAGGAGTCAGGTGTCCGGTTCACGATCGCCATGATCACCGGCTCGTGCGGCCCGAACTCCCGCCGCCCCAGCCTGAGCGCCCCGCTTCGCATTCCCGCTTCCTCCCTGTAGCCCGCCTGCGACCTTAGGCCCTTCGCTGATCATGCGAGGCCCCGCGGTGCAGGGGCGCGGGCCCGTGGCGACCCGGACGAAAAACCCTAACTGTCAGCGGCGCATGGCACGATCTGACCTGGACAGGTATTCCGCTTCCGGGGAGATGCACGTGTTCTGGTTCTTGCTGCTCACGATGGCCGTGGTCGTGGCCGCGGTCACCCTGGCGGTGGTGGGCGGAGGCAAAAGCGCGGTGCTGCAGGACGTCGAGCCCGAGCGGCTCACCGACCCGCTGCCCGCGAACCGGCCCGTCGGCCGCGCCGATGTCGAGGCCATGAGGCTGCCGATGGCGGTGCGCGGATACCGCATGGCCGACGTGGACGAGGCACTCGGCAGGCTGGGTGCCGAGCTCGCCGAGCGGGACGCCCACATCGCCGAGCTGGAGTCGGCGCTCGCCGGAGCCCAGGCGACCGCGGTGAACGGCCCGGACCTGTTCAAGCGGCAGGACGAGCCGCCCGCCGCCGAGGCCGGCGGCAGCGACGAGGAGGGCGGGCGGTGAGCGGCGCCGAGGCGGCGCCGGACGGCCGCCCGCGCTGTCCGTGGGGCCTGTCCACGGACGACTACCTCGCCTATCACGACACCGAGTGGGGCCGCCCCGTCCACGGCGACGACGCCCTCTTCGAGCGGCTCTGCCTGGAGGCGTTCCAGTCAGGGCTGTCGTGGCTGACGATCCTGCGCCGCCGCGAGGGCTTCCGCAGCGCCTTCGCCGGATTCAGGATCTCCGCCGTGGCGGAGTTCACCGACGCCGACAGGGAGCGGCTCCTCGCCGACGCCGGAATCATCCGCAACCGCGCGAAGATCGACGCCACGCTGGCCAACGCCAAGGTGCTGGCCGGCTGGGGCGAGGGTGAGCTGGACGCGCTCATCTGGTCGTACGCCCCCGACCCGGCCACGCGGCCGGCCCCCCGCACCCTCGGTGACGTCCCGGCGGTCACGCCGGAGTCCACCGCGCTGGCCAAGGACCTGAAGAAGCGCTCCATCCGCTTCGTCGGCCCCACGACCGCGTACGCCCTGATGCAGGCCTGCGGGCTGGTCGACGACCACCTGGCCGACTGCGTGGCCCGGGGCGGCCGGTAGCGGGACTACCGGCCGAGGTACTTCGGCCGCTGCTTCGCGAGGAACGCCTCGACCGCGATGGTGTGGTCCTGCGACGCGCCCGCCTTCGTCTGCAGTTCGTCCTCCTTCTCCAGGGTCTCGGCGAGCGTGTGACCCGCGCCGTACGCCATGGAGGCCTTGAGGGCCCCGTACGCCACCGTCGGGCCGTCCGCCAGCGCACGGGCCACCGCGTGGGCCTCCTTCGCCAGGTCGGCCGCCGGCACCACCTTGTTCGCGATGCCCAGTTCGTAGGCGTCCTGGGCGGAGATCGAGCGGGGGAAGAAGAGCAGGTCGGCGGCGCGGCTCGCGCCGATCAGCCGGGGAAGGGTCCACGACACGCCCGAGTCGGCGGTCAGCGCGACCCCCGCGAAGGACGTGTTGAAGACGGCGGAGTCGGCGACCACGCGGTAGTCGGCGGCCAGCGCGAATCCGAAGCCCGCCCCCGCGGCGGCCCCGTTCACCCCCGCGACCACGGGCTTGTCCATCTCGGTGAGGGCGCGCACGATCGGGTTGTAGTGCTCCCGCACCGTGCTGAGCGCGTTGCCGCCCCCCGACTCCTGGGCCTCGGCGAGCTTGGCGACGTGTTCCTTGAGGTCCTGGCCGACGCAGAAGGCGCGCCCGGTGGCGGTGAGCAGAACTGCCCGCACCGCGGGATCGTCCGCCACGGCCCGAAGGGCGTCGCGGAGAGCGACCTTGGCGGCGGTGTTCATGGCGTTCATCGCGTCGGGGCGATTGATCGTGATCGTCGCGAGCCCGTCGCTCACGTCCACGAGCACGGTGTCAGCCGTGTTGTCGGCCATCTCGGCCATTGCTGGGTCTCCTTACGGGTCCGGCGTCGTACCTGTCCGGGCAAGCATGGCGGACCTCGGGCGCGCCGCACATGTGACCTGCGTCTAACGATTGGACCTCGGCTGAGGGCCGACGGCGGCGCAGTATCGCAGCCGGATCGCCGAATTGGGTGGTTTTGAGAGAGCGCGTTGCGCAAGCGATGCCGACCGATGTTGGTCATCGGGGTCCCTGATGCGGGATAATGCGGAAGAAGCATTGTGTTCGACGCCGGTGAGGCAGCGCCTGTCATGGGGCCGCCGGCTGCGATGAGCTGGTTTCAGGAAGGGGAACGAGCATGGCGGCCATGAAGCCGCGGACGGGCGACGGCCCGCTCGAGGTGACAAAGGAGGGGCGGGGCATCGTCATGCGCGTTCCGCTCGAAGGCGGCGGTCGGCTTGTCGTCGAGCTGACTCCGGACGAGGCCGATGCACTCGGCGACGCGCTGAAGAAGGTCGTCGGCTGAGGCGGAGCCCACACTTCACCACTGCCCCGGCACGGACTCCGTGCCGGGGCAGTGGTGCGTCCGGGGCCGGGAAGCAGGAGAGCGTGCCGGTGCCGGGTCCCGCACGCGCGTCCAGGGCCGGACGCCGGCGCGGGTCAGGTGCCCGGCTGTCAGCCGCGCCGCACGGCGCACAGCAGGCCGTCGCCCACGGGCAGCAGCGTCGCCATGAGCTCCTGGCTCTCGCGCACGGCCCGGAGCAGTTCGCGCAGGCGCAGCACCTCGGCCGGCTGTGCGGCCGAGTCGATCGTGCGGCCGTCCGCGAAGACGCCCTCGAAACAGACCAGGCCGCCGGGACGCAGCAGGCGCAACGATTCAGCGAGGCAGTCCAGGCTCTCGAGCCGGTCGCCGTCGCAGAAGACGAGGTCGTAGCCGCCGTCCGCGAGCCGCGGCAGTACGTCGAGGGCGCGCCCCGGGATGAAACGGGCCCGGTTCGTCGCGAAGCCCGCGGCGCGGAAGGCCTCACGGGCGAACTGCTGGCGCTCGGGTTCCGGGTCGACGGTGGTCAGTACGCCGTCGGGGCGCATGCCCTGCAGCAGATAGATGCCGGACACGCCGGTGCCGGTGCCGATCTCGGCCACCGCTTTGGCGTCCGCGGTGGCGGCGAGCAGGCGCAGTGCCGCCCCGGTGCCTGACGACACGGGGCGGAGCCCTGTCTCCTGGGCCCGGTCCCGGGCCCAGAGCAGGGCTTCTTCCTCGGCGACAAAGGCGTCGGCGAATGCCCAGCTCGTCTGCCGGTTGGCGGTAATGACCCTCTCCTGTCCCCGTAGTTGGCGCAACGGTGACTGTATCCGCTGGACCCGGGAACCCGCAGATGGGACCGGGCGTTAGGAGAGGGCAGAGGGGAACACACGGACCGGGCCCTGCGGCCGGGCCCGGAATGTGCCTCTTGCTCCCCGGGACACCGGGGCGCCAGCAGGTAAAAGGCTTATCCGGAGCTAACGGGCGAGGTGGCTATGGTAGGGGCTCCACTGGACACCACCAGAGCCGATAGGGGAGGTGCGGCTGCGCCTGTGGACCCGAGGGGTGCGCTGCGGCGCTTCCTCAGGCCGGCGGGTGAGCCGAAATCCGTGACCGACATTGCTGACCGTTCTTCCAACGACTCCGCACCGACCGCGACCTTCGCCTCAGATGCGGACTCCCAGGCGTGGACCCCGCCCTCATGGGAAGAGATCGTCAGCACGCACAGCGCTCGTGTGTACCGCCTCGCCTACCGCCTGACGGGTAACCAGCACGACGCCGAGGACCTCACCCAGGAAGTCTTCGTCCGTGTCTTCCGATCGCTGTCGACCTACACCCCCGGCACGTTCGAGGGCTGGCTGCACAGGATCACGACGAATCTCTTCCTGGACATGGTCCGCCGCAAGCAGCGGATCCGTTTCGACTCCCTCGGCGACGACGCGGCCGAGCGGCTGCCCAGCCGTGAGCCGTCCCCGCAGCAGGTCTTCAACGACACGCACTTCGACGCGGACGTGCAGCAGGCGCTGGACACCCTCGCGCCCGAGTTCCGTGCCGCGGTCGTGCTCTGCGACATCGAGGGCCTCTCGTACGAGGAGATCGCCGCCACGCTCGGCGTCAAGCTCGGGACGGTGCGCAGCCGTATCCACCGCGGCCGCTCGCACCTGCGCAAGGCACTCCAGCACCGTTCGCCCGAGGCCCGCGCCGAGCAGCGTTCCCTGGCGGACGCGGTCCTGGCGGGGGAGGTGGGAACGGCGTGAACGGCACAGGTCCGACCCCAGCGGAACAGCATCTGGGGGACCGGCTCGCCGCGCTTGTCGACGGCGAGCTGAAGCACGATGCCCGGGAGCGGGTGCTGGCACATCTGGCGACCTGCGCGCGCTGCAAGGCCGAGGCCGACGCCCAGCGGCGGCTGAAGAGCGCCTTCGCGACGTCCGCGTCCCCTTCACCCTCCGAGGGTTTCCTCGCCCGTCTGCAAGGGCTCCCCGGGGGCCCCAGCGGCGGTGACGACGGTATGAGCGGCGGCCGGCGCTTCGGGGAGGGCGTCTTCCCCGTGCTGCCGCCGGGCTCGTCCGCGGAGCCGGGGCGCTCACCGCTGGGCGGCCTCGGTTATCTCCCCACCGCCCACGGATCGGCCGCCGTGCTGCCGGGCGACCGACCCGGTACCGGGTTCCCCGTCCATGACGTGGGCCGGGAGGCCGACCGTTCGCCCTGGCGCGCCCGGCGCTTCGCGTTCGTCGCGGCCAGCGCGGTCTCGCTCGCGGCCATCGCGCTGGGAGGATCCCTCCCGCTGGACTACGGCCCCGAGCCGCCGGTCAGCGCCGAAGGCGCGGGCAGCAGCACCACTCCGCTCGCCGCCGAGGAGAGAACCGGCCGCGCGGGCGTCGCGGCCAGCCGCAGCGGCGGTGGCGCCCTCGAGGCCGGAAAGAGCACGGGCGCCCGGCCGAGTCCCGCGCCCTACGTGTCCGCCCGGCCGGTGCTCGCCTCCGCTCCCTCGCTGCTGAGCACATCGGCGCTCGCGGGAGGCACGCACACCTTCCCCGTGCTGAATGTGACCGTGCCGCCCCTGATACGCCCGACCGACGCCGGCCCGTTGTACTCCGCCGCCGGTGGGGCGGCCACACCGGAGCCGTCCGCACCCTCCGCGACGGCCTCCGCCCCACCGCCGATGTACGAGCGCGCGATGCCGCTCTCTCCGCTGCGCTGACCGGGACCCCGCACGCGGATTCGCAAACCTGGTTGAATTCCGGCAGGGACGCCTCTGTGGGGGCGTGCAAGGGCCAGTTGCGGGGAGAGCATGGACGACGGTAAGCCCAGCGGGCCGAAGACGAAGTGGTGGAGCCGTCCCTCTGCGGAACGGAACCGCCCCGCCGGGCCGGAAGACGTGTCGGCCGTCGCCGACGCCGGTGCGCCCGCGGACGCGGGCGGGACCGCCGGGCCGATGGCCGAAGCGCCGCACACCCATGAGACGCCGGACGGCGACTACACCCCGGCACCTCCGGCCGCCGGGCCGCGCCCGCCCATGGCCGACGAGCCGCTCCCGCCGGCACCTCCGGCCGCCGAGCCGGGAGTACCCGCGCCCGGTGTCACCGGGCCGCTCCCGCCCGCACCGCCGGCCGCCGAGCCACTCGCGCACCGTACACAGCCGTTGCACGCGCCGGACGAGTACAGCACCCCGCCCTACGGCGGCCCCGGGCCGTGGGCCCCCGCGCCGCCCGTTCAGCGCCCGGTGGCGACTCCGGCCCATGGGACCCCCGTACCGCCGCCGTACGCCGGGGCGAACAGCCACGGCACGGCCGCACCCCTGCCCGCCGCCGTGCCCGCTGCAGCCCCGGCAACGGGCGCTCAGGGGCACACCGAGGCATGGGCGCCCCCGCCCGCGCGGGAGGCCGTGCCGCAGCAGCACACGGCCCCTCATGACTCCGGGACCTTCGCCGGGACCTTCGCGCAGAGCCAGACCTCCCAGCAGGCTCCGCAGGCACCCCAGGCACCCCAGGCCCCTCAGCAGCCCGCCTCCCAGTGGCTGCGTTACGACCCGTGGGGCGCGGCCCAGCCGCTGAGCCACCCCGGCCCCGGTCCGGGCCCGGTCTCCCGGCAGCGCAAGGGCCGCCGGGGGTCCGTTCTCGTCGGAGCCGCGCTGCTCGCCCTCGTCGTCGGCGGGATCGGCGGTGGAGTCGGCGCCTACGTCGAGCGCAACGGCGGTCTGACCACGGTCGAACTGCCCCAGTCCGCCCGCGACGACGGCGGCCGGGCACCCGACAGCGTCGCGGGCATCGCCTCCAGCGCGCTGCCCAGCGTGGTCACCCTGCACGTCAACGGTTCCGCCGAGTCAGGAACGGGCACCGGCTTCGTCCTGGACGACAAGGGCCACATCCTCACCAACAACCATGTCGTCGCCCCCGCGGGTGCCACAGGCGACATCACCGTCACCTTCAGCGGCGGGGAGAGCGCCGCGGCCGAGATCGTCGGCAAGGACAGCGGCTACGACCTCGCCGTCGTCAAGGTGACCGGCGTCTCGGGCCTCAAGCCCCTGCCGCTCGGGAACTCCGACAACGTGCGGGTGGGCGACCCCGTGGTGGCCATCGGCGCACCCTTCGACCTTTCCAACACGGTCACCTCCGGAATCATCAGTGCCAAGCAGCGCCCCATCACCGCGGGCGGCGAGAAGGGCGACGGCACCGACGTCAGCTACGTCGACGCCCTGCAGACCGACGCACCGATCAACCCGGGCAACTCCGGCGGCCCCCTGGTCGACGCCGACGCCCGGGTCATCGGCATCAACAGCGCCATCCGCGCCGCCGACAGCGGGTCCGGTCTCGACGGCGGCCAGTCGGGCTCCATCGGCCTCGGCTTCGCGATACCGATCAACCAGGGCAAGCGCGTCGCCGAGGAACTGATCAACACCGGCAAGGCCACCCACCCGGTGATCGGCGTCACGCTGGACATGGAGTTCAGCGGCGACGGAGCCAAGGTCGGGGGCCGGGCGGCAGGCGGCGGAGAGGCGGTGACCGAGGGGGGCCCGGCGGACAAGGCGGGCATCCGGGCGGGCGACGTCATCACCGAGGTCGAGGGCCGGCGCGTGCACAGCGGCGAGGAACTGATCGTCAAGATCCGCGCCCACCGTCCCGGTGACCGGCTCGGGCTCGTCCTGACACGCGGTGGCAAAGACCTGTCCATGACTTTGACGCTGGGTTCGGCGAGCGGCACCTGACGGCCACCGGCAGGTACCGCACGGACAGCTCCGCCGGGTACCGTGGAGCGGTCCGGGCCCCCTGACGACCTGGCGGCGGAGACCACGCGGAGACCACGCAGGGAACACGAGGAGCAGCAAGGTGTTCAATGACATAGGCGCACTCGAGCTGCTGACGCTCGTGGTTCTCGCCGTGCTCGTATTCGGCCCGGAGAAGCTGCCGAAGGTCATCCAGGACGTCACGCGCACCATCCGCAAGATCCGTGAGTTCTCGGACAGTGCCAAGGAAGACATCCGCTCGGAGCTCGGACCGCAGTTCAAGGACTTCGAGTTCGAGGACCTCAATCCCAAGACGTTCGTCCGCAAGCAGCTCATGGACGGGAACGACGAGCTGGGGCTCAAGGAGATCCGCGAGAGCTTCGACCTGCGCAAGGAGATGGCCGAGGTCACCGACGCGGTGAACGGCCGTGAGAGCGCCTCGTCCACAGGCACTGCGGCCGCCGCCGCGGCATCCACCGCGGCCACCGCGGCCGGTGGCGCCGCCGAGCCCGACCTTCTCAAGAAGCCCGCGCAGCCGGCCAAGGACGAGCGCCCGCCCTTCGACGCAGACGCCACCTGAGACAGTCAATCCCGACTCGTCCGGACGATGTGGCTATTCTCCATCTGTCCGGTTGCGAGATTGCCCATGCCCACGGGGGGAGGGCCGCTCCGGATCAGTGAATGATCGAGGAGGCGGCCGGGCAGATGGAGACGACGAGTCGGGTAGGGGCGGACGGTGCGCCCAGCGCAGTCACCGAAGAGGGGGTGCCGGCGACCCGGCGTACGGTCGACGGCTATCTCAAGGCGCCGTTCCCCTGGTACGGGCTGGACGAGGCCTTCACGGGGCCGCGCTGGCTGATGCACGTCACCGCCGCGGCGGACGACACGGTGCAGCACGGGTCCACCGGACACGGCGAGGAGCCCGTCGTGCGGGCCGACGCCGGGGCGGAGAAGGCGCGCTTCGCGGTGGTCGTGACCGTGGGCAGCAGCCCCGTACGGGACAGCGACGACGGCACGGGGGTCCTGGACGCCACCTCCGTCTCGTCGGCGGCGTGGCTGGCGGGCTCCGGCCTGCTGGACTGCACCTGGCCCCCGCAGATGGACCACACCCTGCGTGGCGAATGGCTGAACCAGCAGACGGAGACCGCGTTCGAGCTGGCGGACGATCTGGTCCGGGAACCCTGGTCGACGCTGTCCCTTCCGGTGGACGGCGTTCCGGTGGACTTCCACTACCGCGAGTCCGAGTTCGGCTGGGTGCTCGCGGGATCGGCCCCCGACGGGGTGCACATCGGCGCGTACGGGCGTGGCATGAGCGCCTACGGCCTGGGATTCGCGGTGATCGGCGACATCGCCTCGTACGAGAACTGAGCCGCACGCGGCTAGGGGCGACATGCGGACGGGTGGGGGCGGTCTCCTGAAAGGGGGCCGCCCCCACCCGTCCGGCGCTCAGAACTTGTTGCGCGGGGTGAGCCCCAACGACATGCCGGACAGACCGCGCTGGCGGCCGCTCAGCTTCTCGGCGATGGAACGCAGCGCCGAGCCCGCGGGGGAGTCGGGGTCGGACAGGACGACGGGCTTGCCCTCGTCGCCGCCCTCACGCAGCCGTACGTCGATCGGGATGGACCCGAGCACCGGAACCTCGGCGCCGACCGTCTTCGTCAGCCCCTCTGCGACCCGCTGCCCGCCACCCGAACCGAACACGTCGACCATCTCGTCGCAGTGCGGGCACGGCATGCCCGACATGTTCTCGACGACGCCCACGATCTTCTGGTGGGTCTGTACGGCGATGGAGCCGGCCCGCTCGGCCACCTCGGCGGCTGCCTGCTGCGGGGTGGTGACGACCAGGATCTCGGCGTTCGGCACGAGTTGTGCCACGGAGATCGCGATGTCACCGGTGCCCGGCGGCAGGTCGAGCAGCAGGACGTCGAGGTCGCCCCAGTACACATCGGCGAGGAACTGCTGCAGCGCGCGGTGCAGCATGGGGCCGCGCCACACCACCGGGGCGTTGCCCGGGGTGAACATACCGATGGAGATCACCTTCACGCCGTGCGCGGACGGCGGCATGATCATGTTCTCGACCTGGGTGGGCTTGCCGTCCGCGCCGAGCATCCGGGGCACGCTGTGCCCGTAGATGTCCGCGTCGACGACGCCGACCTTGAGACCGTCGGCCGCCATCGCCGCCGCGAGGTTCACCGTCACCGAGGACTTGCCGACGCCGCCCTTGCCGGACGCGACCGCGTAGACCCGGGTCAGCGAGCCGGGCTTGGCGAACGGCACCTCGCGCTCCGCCGTGCCGCCGCGCAGCGACGAGGCGAGCTCCTTGCGCTGTTCGTCGCTCATCACGTCGAGCGTCACCTCGACCCGCGACACACCCTCGACGCGGGCCACCGCGTCGGTCACGTTCTTGGTGATCGTCTCGCGCATCGGGCAGCCGGAGACCGTGAGATACACGGTGACAGCGACTACACCGTCAGGATCGATCTCGACCGACTTCACCATGCCCAGCTCGGTGATCGGTCGGTGGATCTCCGGGTCGTTCACTGTCGCCAGTGCTTCGCGCACCGCGTCTTCCGTAGCCATACCGACGATGGTACGGCGCGGGTGCCTACGGGCGGGTAGCCCCTCCGCGGTCTACTTCGTCACTCTCGACCGGGAGGAACACCCTGCGCTCCTCCATGTCCTTGACCATGGCCTCCAGCTCCGAGCGGATCCAGTCCCGGGTGGCGACCTCCCCGAGGCCCATCCGGAGCGCGGCGATCTCCCGGCTGAGGAACTCGGTGTCCGCGATCGAGCGCTCGTTCTGCTTTCGGTCCTGTTCGTGCGTGACCCGGTCGCGGTCGTCCTGGCGGTTCTGCGCGAGGAGGATCAGCGGGGCCGCGTAGGAGGCCTGGAGGGACAGCATCAGGGTCAGGAAGATGAACGGGTACTCGTCGAAGCGCACTTCCTCGGGCGCGAAGATGTTCCAGACCACCCACAGGATGATGATCAGGGTCATCCAGACGATGAACCGCCCGGTGCCCAGGAAGCGGGCGATGCGCTCGGAGAAGCGGCCGAAAGCCTCCGGGTCGTACTCGGGCAGCAGCCGGCGCCGCGGCGCCTTCGGCTGGTCGAGCCGGGGACGCGGCGGGCGCACGATGCCCGAGGCGCCCGTCGGCACGGCCCTCGAACGGTCCTCAGAGGCCACCGGTGATCTCCTCCTCGCCCAGGAAGTCGGTCTCTCGCCAGTCCTCCGGGAGCAGGTGGTCCAGGACGTCGTCGACGGTCACCGCGCCGAGCAGCGAGCCGCTCCTGTCGACCACGGGCACCGAGACCATGTTGTACGCGGCCAGATAGCTGGTCACCGCGGGCAGGGGGGTGTCGGGCCTCAGGGGGACGAGGTCGCTGTCGACGATCGAGCTGACCAGGGTGAACGGCGGGTCCCGCAGCAGCCGCTGGAAGTGCACGGTGCCGAGGTACTTGCCGGTGGGGGTCTCGTCCGGCGACCGGCAGACGTACACCTGGGCGGCCAGCGCGGGGGACAGGTCCTGCTGGCGGACCCTCGCCAGCGCGTCCGCGACCGTCGCGTCGGGCCGCAGGATGATCGGCTCGGTCGTCATGAGCCCGCCCGCGGTCCGCTCCTCGTACGACAGCAGGCGCCGTACGTCGGCGGCGTCGTCCGGCCGCATCAGGGCCAGCAGCCGTTCCTTGTCCGCCTCCGGCAGCTCCGAGAGCAGGTCGGCGGCATCGTCCGGATCCATCGCCTCCAGGACGTCCGCCGCGCGGTCCTCCTTCAGCTTGCCGAGGATCTCCACCTGGTCGTCACCGGGGAGCTCCTCCAGGACGTCCGCGAGCCGGTCGTCGTCCAGGGCCGCGGCGACCTCCGCCCTGCGCTTGGGCGTCAGGTGGTGCAGGGCGTTGGCGACATCGGTGGGGCGCAGCCGCTCGAAGGTCGCCACCAGGCTCTCGGTGCCCTGCCCGTGCTCCTCCAGCGAGAAACCGCTGATCGCCGACCACTCGACGGTCAGGGTCTCGCCCTTGCGGCGCAGGGCCCCGCCGCGCCCCTTGCGTACGAAGACCTTGTCGATCTCCCAGTCACGGCGGGCCGGGAGCTGCTGGATGGCGACGTCGAGGACGGTCACCTCCTCGTCCGTCTCCTTCAGGCGCACCCGCCTGTCAAGGAGCTCACCGAGGACGAGTCGCTCGGTCGGGCGCTGCTCGAACCGCCGCATGTTGACCACGCCGGTGGTGATGACCTGGCCCGACTCGACGCCCGTCACCCGGGTCATCGGCAGGAAGATGCGACGCCGGCTCACGACCTCGACGACCATGCCGAGCAGCCGCGGCGGTTTGCCGCCCACCCGGAGCATCGCCACCAGATCCCGGACCCGGCCGACCTGGTCACCGTTCGGGTCGAATACCGGCACGCCGGCGAGGTGCGAGACGAAAACCCTGGGAGTGCCTGCCGCCATCCTGTGCGCCTCCCTCGGTCCTCATGTCCTCCTTCGCCGTGATCAGGCTAGCCCGTGCCGGTCCGCGACGCCTTGGCGGACCGCCCGTACGGCACTCTGCCGAACGGTGTACGCGGCACAGGTACGCTGCCGTCTGCCATTCCCGACACACAGATGAGAGGCAGTGCGCCCGTGACCTCTTCCGCCCCGGCCGTCCGGGCCCGTCGCCGGACCGCTTTCGCCGTGGTGCTCTGCGCAGGACTGACCGTTTCGCTCACGGCCTGCGCGGGGGAGGACCCGGACAAGGGGACCAACGGCGTCGGCAAGCTGACGGCAGCGCAGATCGACAAGAAGGCGCGGGCCGCCGCGGACGCCGCCGACATGGTGCGGCTGACAGGCAAGCTGGTCAGCAAGGGCGGGACGTACACCCTGGACATGCAGCTCAGCAGCAAGGGCGGAACGGGGTCGGTCACCTCGAAGCAGAACACCTTCGAGCTGCTGCGCATCGGCGACGAGCTCTACCTCAAGGCCGACGCGGGCTTCTGGAAGGACGAGAAGGCCGACGACGAGAGCGACCAGGCCGCCGAGAAGCTCGAGGGCAAGTACGTCAAGGTCCCCGAGGACGACCCCACCTACCGGCAGATGCGCGGGTTCACGGAGAAGGAGACGCTCCTCGACGGGGTGCTCACCCTGCACGGGAAGATCAACAAGGGCGCCCGGGACACGGTCGGCGGGGTGCGCACCGTGCAGATCATGGGCGGAAAGGGTGAGGGGGGCGCACTGGATGTCTCCCTGAAGGGCACTCCGTATCCCCTGCGCGTGGCCCGCGGCGGGGGCGGAGGCACCCTCACACTCGCCGACTGGGGCGAGACCTTCCAGCTGGAGGCTCCTGCCGAGGGCGACACCGTCGACTACGGCGGCGAGCTGCCCAAGTCCTCCGCCTGACGCGGCCGGCCGGCCGGCCGGACACGTCAGGTGCGAAGGAAGCCGGTCAGCGCTTCCCGCGGCGCTTCAGGAGCAGCCGGGGGAGCGCGGCGGGGGCCGTCCGCCGTGTGGTCGCCGCGGTGGGCAGCGGCCGCGCGGCCAGCGAGGAGTGCGGAAGATCGGTGCTGGAGGCGCCAGGTGTGAGTCGCAGGACCCGGCACTCACTCGCCCAGCGATCCGTCAGCCGGTCGGCGTCCGGGGCGTTCAGCCGCTTGCCCCTGAGCTCGCCGACCGCCGCCTCCCACTCCTCGGAGTGCGGCTCCAGCACGGCCACGGCGGCGGTCCAGGCCACGAGCCTGCCCCCCTTGTCCTTGCTGCGCACGGTCACCTCGGCGGTGGCACCGGCATCCAGCCCGGCGGGGAGCGGCTGCTCCCCGGGGCCGTCCCCGACGAGAAGGGCCGCGCCCTCGTGCCACACGTGCCACAGCGCCCGGGAGGGGCCGGTGCCCCGCACCCAGATCAGGCCGGACTTCTTGGTGGCCTCCTCGACGAGAGCCCGGGCAAGCAACACGTCAGCAGCAGTCATGCCCGAACTCTAGTGGCCGGGGGCGCCGGATCAGAGCCAGCCGTTGCGCTTGAGCATGCGGTGGATGGAGAAGCAGACGACGCCGATGAGCGCCAGCACCATCGGATAGCCGTATGTCCAACGCAGTTCCGGCATGTGCTCGAAGTTCATGCCGTAGACCCCGCAGATCATCGTCGGTACGGCGATGATGGCCGCCCAGGACGTGATCTTGCGCATGTCCTCGTTCTGCGTGACCGTCGCCTGCGCCAGGTTGGCCTGGAGGATCGAGTTGAGCAGTTCGTCGAAGCCGATGACCTCCTCGTGCACC
Source organism: Streptomyces mutomycini (assembly GCF_001700505.1). Taxonomy (GTDB): domain Bacteria; phylum Actinomycetota; class Actinomycetes; order Streptomycetales; family Streptomycetaceae; genus Streptomyces; species Streptomyces mutomycini. The sequence continues at coordinate 39,590 of NZ_MAPV01000114.1, read as the reverse complement.
CGGGCCAGGTGGTCGGCCACATCACGGAAGTAATTCTGGATGTCGGGGTCGATCAGCCGCATGGGGCGCTCGCTCAGCAGCTGCATCGGCCGCAGCAGTGGCGACACGGCGCGCTTGAACTCCAGCACCTCGCGCTTCAGCTGGTAGATCCGGCCCGCGTCCGAACCGCGGGGTGTGCCCTTGGCCGGGGTGGAGAAGACGTCGATCTCCACCTCGTCGATGTCGTCCTGCACCGAGGCCGCCACCGCGATGTAACCGTCGACGACGTGGTCGGCGATCGAGTGCAGCACGGCGGAGGGGCCCTTGGACAGCAGCTCGGGATCCTCCTGGAGACGGTGGCGCAGGGCGCGCAGCGAACCCTTGCCGCCGTGCCGGACGGTGATCACGAAGTCCCGCCCGGTGAAGCACATCACCTCGCCGGTCTCGACGACCTCGCTGGTCGCGGTCAGTTCGGCGTGCTCGACGTAGTGGATCGTCTTGAAGACGGTGAACAGTGTGTCGTCGTACCGCTCCAGCTTGGGCCGCTGGTGGGCGTGGACCGCGTCCTCGACGGCGAGCGGGTGGAGGCCGAACTCCCGGGCGATACCGGCGAATTCCTCCTCGGTCGGCTCGTGCAGGCCGATCCAGGCGAAGCCGCCCTCCTCCCGCACCCGCAGCATCGCCTCACGCGGCGTCACACAGGAGACATCGGCGACCCGGCGTCCGTCCCGGTAGACCGCGCAGTCGACGACGGCGCTGGAGGCGGAGGGGTCACGGGTGGTGTCGTAGCTGTTGTACGGGGTGTTGCTCTTGCGCAGGGACGGGCGCACTGCGGCGCGCAGGTCACGGATCATCGACATGGCTGGCTCCTCTTCACGGAGGGCCGTCGGCGAGGGCGTGGAACAGCCCGGAACGGGGACGTGCGCACACGTCCGCAAAGCGGGCGGCACCGCGCGGGCACGATGACGGCGTTCGCAACAGACAGGCAAAAACGAGGGGCTCTTCCGCTGCGCGAACTGCCGTGGTGACGTCCGGGAAGGCGTCAGATCACAGAAGGAAGGCGTCGTGCGGAAGGGCGGTTGGTACTGCACGGTCGACTTGGATCCACCGCGGCCCCACCTCCTCCGGCCGGTCCCCCGTAGGGGATCACGTGTTGTCAGGACTGAGAGCGACGCTTTGCGTGCTGTCTTGACGGACGCCTCAGGCTATCAGCCGGGTGAGGAGCCAATCCCGTCCTTTGCCCGTTCGGGAGGCGTTCTATGCTCGCGGCATGGGAGAAATTCTTGATCTGGTCGAGGCCAGGCTCCGTACGGCGCTGGGCGAGCCGGACGCACGTGCCGAGGTGACCTTCCTCGGTACCGACCGCATCGAGGTGCTCCGCTTCGTCGACGGCGACGTGGTGCGCTACGCCACACTGGGCATGTCCGACCGGCCGATGGCCGACCCGACCTCGCCCCTCGCCGACCCGGTGAAGGGCCCGCGCGCCGAGCTGGTCCTGTCCGTGCGCATGGGTCTCGCCGACACCGACCAGGTGCTGCGGCCCCTCGCGGTGCTGGCGGCCTCCCCGCAGGTGGAGGGGCTGATCGTGGCCCCCGGGGCCTCACTGGACCTCGGGCAGCCGCTGTGGACCGGGGCCCCCTTCAGCTCCGTCCTGGTCGCCGAGCCGGGTGGCCTGGTCGAGGACCTGGAGCTCGATGCCCCGATGGAACCTGTGCGCTTCCTCCCGCTGCTGCCGATGACGCACAACGAGGCCGCGTGGAAGCGGGTCAAGGGCGCGCAGGAGCTGCAGGAGCGCTGGCTCTCGCAGGGTACGGACCTGCGGGATCCGCTGCGCGCGTCCGTGCCGCTGGACTGACGCGCGGGGCGCGGAAGTCCCCGCCGCGCGGACAGAAGGGGAACCGCGGGCGGCCGGCGAGCCGGTACGCATGCCTGTCTTGGGCCGAAGCCGCGCTGCGGACGGGTGATCGTCCTTGACGCGGCGACGACCGGAGAGGACGGTTGGGCGTTATGAGGGGCGAACCCAGTTGCCCGAAGTGCGGTGGCCGGGTCAGGGCGCCCGGTCTTTTCGCCGATGCCTGGCAGTGCTCCGCACACGGCCATGTGAACCCGTTGCAGCCGGTGGTCCCACCCAGCGTCGAGGCGCTTGGTGTCGTGGTGCACCGGGCTCAGGTGCCCGTGTGGATGCCGTGGCCGCTCCCGGTCGGCTGGCTGTTCACGGGTGCGGCGTACGCGGGCGACGACCGCACCGGCGGCCGGGCGACCGTCGTCGCGTGCTCGGGCCCCGGACCGCTCGGAGGCATGGGCGAGCTGCTGCTCGTCGCGGAGGAACTCGGCGTCGGGCTCGGCGCGCGCTACGCCGGTGTCGAAGGCCCGGACCCCGGCTCCGGCCTCCGCGTCGATGCGGCGCCGGACGCCAAGGTGCTCGCCGCGGGACACGCCACCGCGCTCTGGCACGTCAGGGACGCCCCCGCCGACCGTGCGGTCTTCGCGGGTGAGGCGCGGGGCCTCTGGCTCTGGGCGATCGTGTGGCCCGAGCAGTCCGGGCTCATGATGTACGACGAACTGGTGCTGACCGACCTGCGCGACGCGGGCGGGGAAGTGGACCTCCTGCCGTGCGGAGCGCTCACCCCCCGGCTGATCGCACCACCCTGACCGGCCGCGCCGCGGGGAAGGCGGCCCGGCCCGCAGGGACGGGGGCCGGAGGGGTGACGCCCGGCGGTTACCCTGGAGCGTCCCCTGTCCGCCCGCCAGCACCGGAGAACGCGTCGTGCGCATCGATCTGCACACCCACTCCACCGCTTCGGACGGCACGGACACCCCCGCCGAGCTGGTCGCCAACGCCGCCGCGGCGGGCCTCGACGTCGTCGCCCTGACCGACCACGACACGGTCGGAGGTCACGCGGAGGCGGCAGCCGCCCTGCCCGAGGGGCTCACGCTCGTCACCGGCGCCGAGCTCTCCTGCCGCGTCGACGGCATCGGCCTGCACATGCTGGCCTACCTCTTCGACCCCTCCGAGCCCGAACTGGCCCGCGAGCGCGAGCTCGTCCGGGACGACCGGGTGCCGCGGGCGCGGGTCATGGTGCGCAAGCTCCAGGAGCTGGGCGTTCCGGTCACCTGGGAGCACGTCGCACGGATCGCCGGGGACGGCTCCGTCGGCCGTCCGCACGTCGCGACCGCGCTCGTGGAGCTCGGGGTCGTCGACACGGTTTCCGACGCCTTCACCCCGGCCTGGCTCGGCAACGGCGGACGCGCGTACGCCGACAAGCACGAACTCGACCCGTTCGACGCGATCCGGCTGGTCAAGGCCGCGGGCGGCGTCACCGTCTTCGCCCACCCGCTAGCCGTCAAGCGCGGTGCGGTGGTCCCGGAACCGGTGATCGAGAGGCTGGCCGCCGCCGGACTCGACGGCATCGAGATCGACCACATGGACCACGACGAGGCCACGCGGGCCCGGCTGCGGGGGCTCGCCGCCGAGCTGGGTCTGCTGCCCACCGGGTCCAGCGACTACCACGGCAGCCGGAAGACCGTCCGGCTCGGGGAGTACACCACCGACCCCGAGATCTACGGCGAGATCACCCGGCGTGCCACGGGAGCGTTCCCCGTGCCGGGCGCCGGCGGACCGCTCGACGCCTAACGGGGTCCCGCCCCGCCCTCCTGTACTCCTCCGTCGCGTCCTCGCGCGCCCGGGTGTCGCCATGACGCACGGGCGCGCGCACCCTCCTGTTCGGCCCGTACTTCTCTCGCAAGGCTCACCGTGTTCGACATCGCTGTATTCGGATCCCTCTTCCTCACCCTTTTCGTGATCATGGATCCGCCCGGAATCACCCCGATCTTCCTGGCCCTCACCGCGGGCCGCCCCGCCAAGGTGCAGCGCAGGATGGCTCTGCAGGCCGTCACCGTCGCCTTCGGAGTGATCGCCGTCTTCGGCCTGCTCGGCCAGCAGATCCTCGACTACCTGCACGTCTCCGTGCCCGCCCTGATGATCGCGGGCGGGCTCCTCCTGCTGCTCATCGCGCTGGACCTGCTCACCGGCAAGACGGATGAGCCGACGCAGACCAAGGACGTCAACGTGGCCCTCGTGCCGCTCGGCATGCCGCTGCTCGCCGGGCCCGGTGCGATCGTCTCGGTGATCCTCGCGGTGCAGAACGCCGACGGGGCGGCCGGCCGTATCTCGGTCTGGTCGGCGATCGTGGCGATGCACGTCGTGCTCTGGGTGACCATGCGGTACTCGTTGCTGATCATCCGCGTGATCAAGGACGGCGGCGTGGTCCTGGTGACCCGGCTCGCCGGCATGATGCTCTCGGCCATCGCCGTACAGCAGATCATCAACGGCGTCACCCAGGTCATCCAGAACTCCTGAGGCCCGAGGGCCCGGACGCCACAGCGCCCCCGCACGGACTTCCGTGCGGGGGCGCCTCGTCTTCCTCAGCTCGTCATGCGCTCGAAGTCAGCGACGCGAAGCGATGCAAGGTGTTATGAAGCCGACGTGTCGGCCGGCCGGATGTAGATGCGCTGGCCTATTGCCGCGGCCTGCTGCACGATCCGGTTGACGGAGGCGGCGTCCACGACGGTGCTGTCCACGGCGGTACCGTCGACATCGTCGAGTCGCATGATCTCGAAGCGCATATGGCTTCCCTTCGTCTGATCCTCCTGCTGGAGAACTGCTGGGTGGACGGGCTCGCCGTCCGCAAGGATGAGGAGCGCAAGGCGTCTGCGTCTCGCGCTCCCTCGGGGGGTACAACGACTTGCCTGCCGCAATCATTCCCTACGCTAAGGAAATTTTTTGGATGTCTAAGTACCCGTTGGTAATCAGCCATGCGCGGACAATGAGGTCCGCATGAGTCACGCGGACACGCGGACGGACGAGGAGCAGGGCATCCGCGAGCAGCTGGACCGCACCAACCAGCTGCTCCTGCGCGTACTCGCCGAGGTGTCGAAGACCCCCTCCACCCACGCGATCTTCGTGGACGCGGGTTACGTCTACGCGGCGGCCGGACTGCTCGTCACCGGAACCGAGGACCGCCGGTCCTTCGACCTGGACGCGGAAGGGCTGATCGAGGCCTTCATCGACAAGGCCCGCACGATCTTCGCGGACAGCAGGCTGCTGCGCGTGTACTGGTACGACGGGGCCAGACGCCGGATCCACACCGTCGAGCAGCAGTCCATCGCCGAACTCCCCGACGTCAAGGTCAGGCTCGGCAACCTCAACGCCAACAACCAGCAGAAGGGCGTCGACTCACTCATCCGCACCGACCTCGAGTCGCTCGCCCGGCACCGCGCCATCAGTGACGCGGCGCTCGTCGGCGGCGACGAGGACCTGGTCTCGGCCGTCGAGGCCGCCCAGGGGTACGGCGCCCGAGTCCACCTCTGGGGCATCGAGGCGGGCGAAGGCCGCAACCAGGCCGAGCCGCTGCTCTGGGAGGTCGACAGCCAGCGCACCTTCGACCTCGACTTCTGCCGCCCGTACGTGACCCGGCGCTCCGTCACGATGTACGAGGACGACGGCCCGGCACCCGCACGCGAGGACGTCCGCTTCGTCGGCGCGCAGATCGCAGCCGGCTGGCTCTCCTCGCGTGGCCGTGAGGCCCTCGCGGACCTGCTGCCCGGGCACCCCTATCTGCCGGGCTCCGTCGACCAGGACCTGCTCGTCGAGGCCGAACGGCTCCTCCAGCACTCGCTGCGCGGCCACGCCCATCTGCGCAGGGCGCTGCGCGACGGTTTCTGGCAGCACCTCCAGGCGCAGTACTGACGTGGGACCCGCATCGGTGGTCCGGACCGGACCGGAGGGCCGGAGAACCGGTCAGAGGCTCTTCCAGAACGACACCAGCGCCGCCGCCGTCTCCAGCGGGCGTGCGGTGTTGGGGGAGTGCTCGGCCCCCTCGATCACGGTGCGGTGGGCGCTCAGCCGTCGCGCCATCCCGTCGAACAGCGGCACCGGCCAGACATCGTCGCGCTCGCCCGAGATCACGTGCACCGGGAGGGACAGCGCGGCCAGCTCGGCCACCCGGTCGGGCTCCGCGGACAGCTGCGCGCCCGTCGTGATCAGCTGCGCCGGGTTGTGGCGCATCCAGCGCCGGCGCAGGTCCTCGCCGTCCCCGGTGTCCGCGTCCTCCGGCGGGTCCATGGCGCGCATCGCCAGCCAGACGTCGGCCATGCTCCAGCGCCGGAGCGCGTCGCCGAGCAGCCCGGCCTTCTTCTGCTGGTCCAGGGAGATCTCGGCGGGACCGGACGACATCAGGGTCAGCGAACGGAACGGCGCGGAGTCCAGCAGCACGGCCGCGCGGGCGATCTGGCCGCCCAGGGAGTGCCCGAGCAGATGGATGCCCCCGGCCAGTGGGGCGTCGTCGAGCGCGGCGGCCTGAGCCAGTACGTCGCGGGCCAACTCGACCTGGGCGTAAGCCTCTTGCTCGTCCGGGCCCTCGGTCTCGTACTGTCCCCTGCCATCGACCGTCAGAACACGGAATCCGGCGTCGGCCAGAGGTTCGAGCAGCGCGATGAAGTCCTCCTTGCTGCCGGTGTACCCGGGCAGGAGGAGCGCGGTGGAGTGCGCGGCGGTACGCGGTGCGGCGTCCAGCACGGCGAAGTCCCCGCGCTCGGTACGCAGTACACGGGCGCGGGCGCAGGGGGGCGGGGTGAAGGTGGGCGGCCGGCTCATGGGGCCGAGCGTATCGCCGCCTGCCCGGGTGCGCCCGGGCAGGCGTACGGCCCCGGCCCCCGCACAGGCGGGAGACGGGGCCGTAGGCAGGAAGGCCGGATCAGCCCTCGGTCGTCTTGGTGGTGGCCGAGGCGCGGGAGCGGCGCCTGCGCGGCTTCGCGGGTGCGGTCCCGCCGTCCGCCACGGCCTCGGTCACCGCGGCGGTCTCCGCCTTCTCCGCGGACGCGGCGCGCGGGCGGCGACGACGGGGCTTGGTCTCCGCGACGTCCCCGGTGGCCGCCGCGGTCTCGACCGCCACGTCGGCCTTCGGCTTGGTGGCGGCACGGGGCCTGCGGCGCTGCTTGGTCTCGGAGACGGGCTCCGAGGGCGGGGCGATCTGGAAGTCGACCTCGTCGGCCGGCTTCACGACCCGGGTACGGCGGCGCGGCTTGGTGGCCACGGGCTCCGCGGCCGGTGCCGAGATGGCCACGGTCTGGAAGTCGACCACGGGCTCCGCCGCCGGGGCCGGTGCGACGGCCGTCTTCGTGGCCGCGGCACGCGGCGTACGACGACGGCGCGGCTTCTCCTCGGCGGCCGGCTCGGCCTCGGGGGCGGGCGCGGGTGCGGGCTCGACGACCGGGCTCTCGGCCACGGCCACCGCCGCCTCCACCACGGCCTCGGGGGCCGCGGCACGGGCACGGCGCCGACGGCGCGGGGTACGCGGCTCCGGCGTGTCGTCACCAGCCGCCTCGACGGCCGGCGCGGGCACGGTGACGGCGCCCTCGTCCAGGGCCCCACCGCCACGCGTACGGCGACGCTGGCGCGGCGTGCGCGGCGGACGCTCCTCGCGGGGAGCCGCGGCGGGCGCGGCGGCGGACTTGCGGCCGCGGCCGCCGGTCTCGCCGAGGTCCTCGACCTGCTCGGCCCGCAGACCCGCACGGGTCCGGTCGGCCCGCGGGAGGACACCCGTGGTGCCCGCGGGGATGTCGAGCTCCTCGTACAGGTGCGGGGACGTGGAGTACGTCTCGACCGGGTCCGGGAACTTCAGGTCCAGGGCCTTGTTGATCAGCTGCCAGCGCGGGATGTCGTCCCAGTCGACCAGGGTGATCGCGATGCCCTTGGCACCCGCGCGGCCGGTGCGGCCGATGCGGTGGAGGTAGGTCTTCTCGTCCTCCGGCGACTGGTAGTTGATGACATGGGTCACCCCCTCGACGTCGATGCCGCGCGCGGCGACGTCGGTGCAGACGAGGACGTCCACCTTGCCGTTGCGGAAGGCGCGCAGCGCCTGCTCACGGGCGCCCTGGCCGAGGTCGCCGTGGACCGCGCCGGACGCGAAACCGCGCTTCTCCAGCTGGTCGGCGATGTCGGCGGCCGTGCGCTTCGTACGGCAGAAGACCATGGCCAGTCCACGCCCGTCGGCCTGGAGGATGCGCGAGAGCATCTCCGGCTTGTCCATGTTGTGCGCACGGTAGACGTGCTGGACGGTGTTCTTGACGGTCGTGCCCTCGTCGTCGGGCGACGTGGCGTTGATGTGCGTCGGCTGCGACATGTAGCGGCGCGCGAGGCTGATGACGGCGCCGGGCATGGTCGCCGAGAACAGCATCGTCTGGCGCTTCGGCGGCAGCATGGTGATGATGCGCTCGACGTCGGGCAGGAAGCCCAGGTCGAGCATCTCGTCGGCCTCGTCCAGGACGAGGACGCGGATGTGCGAGAGGTCGAGCTTGCGCTGGCCCGCCAGGTCGAGAAGGCGTCCCGGCGTGCCGACGATCACGTCGACGCCCTTCTTGAGGGCCTCGACCTGGGGCTCGTACGCCCGGCCGCCGTAGATCGCGAGAACGCGGACGTTACGGACCTTGCCGGCGGTCAGCAGGTCGTTGGTGACCTGCTGGCACAGCTCACGCGTGGGGACGACGATCAGTGCCTGCGGCGCGTCCGTCAGTTTCTCGGGCGCGGCACGGCCGGCCTCGACGTCTGCGGGGACGGTCACACGCTCCAGGAGCGGGAGGCCGAAACCGAGCGTCTTGCCGGTGCCGGTCTTGGCCTGGCCGATGACGTCGGAGCCGGAGAGCGCTACGGGGAGCGTCATCTCCTGGATGGGGAAGGGGGACATGATGCCGACCGCCTCGAGGGCTTCGGCCGTCTCGGTAAGGATTCCGAGGTCGCGGAACGTAGTCAGGGTGCTGCCTCTTCTGTGAGACGCGGCCCGAGGCGAACGCTGGGGGTCGTACCGTGCCGGGGTTGGTCATCCGGCCGTGGATGGGCCGGGTGGCGCGGGACCACTGCCGTCGCTCGAGCGCTCGTGCCGCTGAGGGGGCCCCTCATCTGCGGTCGTACATGGTGTACGCCCGGCGTGGAGGGCTGTCGGGTCGGAGCCGATCGGGCCACCGACCGGGCATCCTCATTCAATTTCGCGCTTCTGGCACAGCAAATGCTCAGTAAGCGCAATACCACTGTACCCCGGATTCGCGCATGCGTGTTGGGCGAATTCATCGGAACGGTGTGACGTCTCCTGCCGACCGGGCCCCGGGGCCCGGTGCCGGGCGGGCTATTCTGCGCTCCATGGAGACGCCTGACAACGCCACTGAAGCATCCGACGCAGTGCCCGCACCGACCGGAATCGCCGCCCAGGACTGGGCCACCGCGTCCGCCGACCCGCAGTACCACGCCGCGGTCGTGGATCTGCTCGGCGCGCTCGCCTACGGGGAACTCGCGGCCTTCGAGCGGCTCGCCGAGGACGCGAAACTCGCGCCGACACTCGGTGACAAGGCGGCACTGGCAAAGATGGCGTCCGCGGAATTCCATCATTTCGAGAAGCTGACCGACCGGCTGACTGCCATCGAGGAGCAGCCGACCGCTGCCATGGAGCCGTTCGCCAAGCCGCTGGACGACTTCCACCGCCAGACGGCACCGTCGGACTGGCTGGAGGGCCTGGTCAAGGCGTACGTCGGCGACTCGATCGCAAGCGACTTCTACCGGGAGATCGCCGCACGCCTGGACATGGACACCCGCTCCCTCGTCCTGTCCGTGCTCGACGACACGGGCCACGGGAACTTCGCGGTCGAGAAGGTACGGGCCGCCATCGAGGCGGAGCCCCGGGTCGGCGGCAGGCTCGCCCTGTGGGCGCGCAGGCTGATGGGGGAGGCGCTCTCGCAGGCGCAGCGCGTGGTCGCCGACCGCGACGCCCTGTCCACGATGCTGGTGGGCGGCGTGGCGGACGGCTTCGACCTGGCCGAGGTCGGCCGGATGTTCTCCCGGATCACCGAGGCGCACACCAAGCGCATGGCAGCGCTCGGTCTCGCCGCCTGACGGGTGCCCGGGCCCTACTGGGCCGCCGCCGACCGCACCGGTCGGCGGCCCCGCGTCCGGATCAGCAGCGACAGGGTCACCGCCCCGACGAGCAAGGCGCCCGTGGGCGTCGCCAGGACATGGCCGGAGCCCAGTGTCGAATGGGTCAGATACGCGCCGAACAGGGCGCCCAGGCCACCCGTGACGAACACCACGCGGGGGGACGGGAGCCGGCCGGACAGTGAGCGGAGCGCGACCCAGGACAGGGCGAGTCCGAGCACGACGGAGCTGATGGATTCCAGGAGCACAGTGCGTCACCTCGCTTGACGGCGTGGAGTCGGTCGGTCTTAGCCGGTCCTACCCGTGGCCTGCGGGATACAACCCTTCGCGGCTCCGGTGAACCCCACCGAGGGAAAGATCGCAAGCGGATCCGGGGAAGAAAGCGTGGAGGCCCGGCGGAATCTTCCGCCGGGCCTCCACCTGTGCTGCCGCGTCGCGCGGGCTACAGCGCGCCGAATCCCACTCGCCGGGTGCTGGGCTCGCCGATCTCCACGTACGCGATCCTGTCGGCCGGCACCAGGACCTTGCGGCCCTTGTCGTCCGTGAGGCTGAGCAGCTGCGCCTTGCCGCCGAGCGCCTCGCCGACCGCGCTCTCGACCTCTTCGGCGGAAAGCCCGCTCTCCAGAACGATCTCGCGGGGCGTGTGCTGCACCCCGATCTTGACCTCCACGGCTATGTCCCTCCGACGGTCCGTCTATGCGCGGTGAACCGCGCCGTACGCAGCACACATTAGCCCGGTGAAGGGACGGACCACGGGTCGACCGGCAACGCCCGCAGCGAACACCGGCCCCGGCCGGTGCCGGGCTCAGTGCTGATCGGTGCCGTGCAGCGGGAATCCCGCGATGCCGCGCCAGGCGAGCGAGGTCAGCAGCTGCACGGCGGAGTCGCGTGGGATGCCGGACGGGCTGGAGAGCCAGTAGCGCGCGACGACCTGGGAGACGCCGCCGAGGCCGACCGCGAGCAGCATCGATTCGTCCTGGGACAGCCCCGTGTCACCCGCGATGACGTCGGAGATGGCCTCCGCGCACTGCAGCGAGACCCGGTCGACCCTCTCGCGGACCGCCGGCTCGTTGGTGAGGTCAGACTCGAAGACCAGCCGGAAGGCGCCGCCCTCCTCCTCCACGTACGCGAAGTAGGCGTCCATCGTCGCCTCGACGCGCAGCTTGTTGTCCGTGGTCGAGGCGAGCGCCGTACGGACCGCCTGGAGCAGTGACTCGCAGTGCTGGTCGAGGAGGGCGAGGTAGAGCTCGAGCTTGCCGGGGAAGTGCTGGTAGAGCACCGGCTTGCTGACGCCGGCCCGCTCGGCGATGTCGTCCATCGCCGCGGCGTGGTAGCCCTGGGCGACGAAGACCTCCTGCGCGGCGCCCAGCAGCTGATTGCGGCGGGCACGGCGGGGCAGCCGGGTGCCCCGCGGGCGCGCCGCCTCTGTCTGCTCGATGGCTGTCACGCCGCCTCCCAAATTCGTGATCGAACACAGTCGTACCGTGCACGCTGCGCCGTCGGGCCATCGTACTTTTGAGTAACCCGGGTGTGCGCGGCGCGGACAGAGAATTTCACGGACCGGACGCCTGCGACAGCCGCAGATGCACCGTTCTGTGCCGCAAAGCGGTGCGATCTACCGGTAATCGTCCTCATCCTGTGTCACAACGCGGGCCTGCTCCGCCGCATCCGCCTCGTCGGCGGCGTCGCGGTCGATTCCGCTGAGCGGTTCGTCGCGCTCCGGCCGGACGGCTGCCTGCTGTTCCGCGGTGTCGGCTTCGGGAGCTTCGGGGTCCGGTTCGTCGGGCTGGGGATCCTCGAAGGTCTCCGGGTCGGTCGGGTCGACCGTCATGGTGGCTCCCTTCCTTCACTTGCAGCCTAGGAGCAACGCCCGGGGGGCGCTATGCGGCCTGTGACCGCGAACACAGGAACCACCGCGTGATCATCTCGTAACATTGCCGCATGTCTTCGACCGAGCTCCCCGGTATCCACGCCGCCGCCGCCGCGGTGGCGCCCACGGTGAGTGCCGTCCGGGTCGCGGAGGGGGAGGAACTGCGCTCCGTCGCACTGGCCGGCCTCTCCCTGACCGTCCGGTCCCGGCCGGCGCGGGCGGCGGGACCCGCGCCCGCCCTCTTCGTGCACGGCCTGGGAGGCTCCTCGCAGAACTGGTCGGCCATGATGCCGCTGCTGGCCGACGCCCTCCACTGCGAGGCGGTCGATCTGCCCGGTTTCGGGGACTCCCCGCCGCCCGACGACGGCAACTACTCCGTCACCGGACACGCCCGGGCGGTGATCCGGCTCCTGGACGCCGGGGGGCGTGGGCCGGTTCACCTTTTCGGTAATTCTCTGGGTGGCGCCGTTGCCACCCGGGTCGCGGCCGTCAGGCCCGATCTGGTGCGCACACTGACGCTGATCTCCCCTGCCCTGCCCGAGATCCGGGTCCAGCGGCCCGCCGTGCCGACGGCGATGCTCGCGGTTCCGGGCGTCGCTTCCCTGTTCGCCCGGCTCACCCGTGGGTGGACCGCGGAGCAGCGCACCCGTGGCGCCATGGCACTCTGTTACGGCGATCCGGCACGAATCTCCGACGAAGCCTTCCGCCACGCGGTGGCCGAGATGGAGCGCCGGCTGGAACTGCCGTACTTCTGGGACGCCATGACCCGCTCGGCACGGGGCATCGTCGATGCCTACACACTGGGAGGGCAGCACGGGCTGTGGCGCCAGGCCGAGCGGGTGCTGGCACCGACCCTGCTCGTGTACGGCGGACGTGACCAGCTCGTCTCGTTCCGGATGGCACGCAGGGCGTCCGCGGCCTTCCGCGACTCGCGCCTGCTGACACTGCCCGAGGCCGGGCACGTGGCGATGATGGAGTACCCGGAGGCGGTCGCCCAGGCCTTCCGGGAACTGCTCGACGAACGCGGCGGGAGCTGATCCGGGGCGTGGGACGACACAGCCGAAGGGGGCCCGAGGCCACCCGGAGCGAAACCGGTGCCTCCACGGGTGCGGGTACGGAGCCCGGTGCCTCCACGGGCGCGGGTGCGGAGCGGGGTACCGGCCGACGCGGGCGGGACTCCGCCACGCCGCTCCCGAGGGGCGGACACAGCCCGTTCCGCGACGCGCAGCAGGTGCGCGGCGGACACCCCGAACAGCGTGAGCCGGGCGGCGGCTGGGGAACCGGGCCGCAGCCGCAGTACGGCGGCCGGCCGGATCCGGCCGGTCCGGGCAGCCAGGAGGTGTTCCGGGCGGGGCAGGCCGCCATCGCCCGGCAGCAGGCCGCCGGGCGCCGGACGACCGGGCCGCAGACCGGCGGTGCCGCGCTGATACCGGGTCCGCGCAGGGAGTTCCTGGAGGCGTTCGACACCGCCCCTTCGCGTCCCGGACCGCCGGTCACGCCCGAGAGCACGGTCCGCACCCCCGGGGGCCCCGAAGGTCTTGACGACGTCGCGGACGACGGAGGCGGCCCGGGGGCGAAGGGCGGCAAGGGCCGTGCGTTCACCGGGATCGCGGCCGCCGCAGTCACGACGGTGCTCGCGGTGGTGGTGGCCGGTCAGGTGGCGCAGGACTCCGGCAGCGGGACGGACGGCCCGCAGGCCGCAGGAGCCGGCCGGCAGGATTCCGGGGACGCCTCCCGCTCGCTGGACCGGGCGGCCCCCGAGGCGCACCGGCAGGAGGGTAAGCCCCTGTCGTACGCGCAGAAGATGGCCACCGCCTTCCCGCTGGCGCCCGACCTGAAGGCCTCCGGGAAGTTCGAGGCGGTGCCCGGGCTCGCCAAGGCGCCGGGCAAGGGCCAGAAGTACCGCTACCGGATCGATGTCGAGCAGGGCCTGGGTCTCGATTCCGCGCTCTTCGCCGACGCGGTGCAGAAGACGCTGAACGACGACCGCAGCTGGGCGCACAACGGCGCCATGACCTTCGAGCGGATCTCGTCCGGCGAGCCCGCTTTCGTGATCACTCTCGCGAGCCCCGGAACCACGGCGGTCTGGTGCGAGAAGTCCGGCCTGGACACCACCGAGGACAACGTCTCCTGCGACTCGGCCGCCACCGACCGGGTGATGATCAACGCGTACCGCTGGGCGCAGGGTGCCTCGACCTTCGGGGCGGACAAGCTCCTGGCCTACCGTCAGATGCTGATCAACCACGAGGTCGGCCACCGGCTGGGTCACAACCACGTGAGCTGCAGCACCCCTGGCGCCCTGGCGCCCGTGATGCAGCAGCAGACCAAGACCCTGAATCTGGACGGCATCAAGTGTCGCCCCAACCCCTGGGTGTATCCGGGCAGTTGAGCCCGGCCCGAGGGTGCGTTGTCCGTATGCTGGGACGGGTGTCTCATCGCGCGTTGACATCCGGGGCAGGGGGCGTCCATATTTCTCCGCATGTCACGCAGCCCAGCATCCTCCGAGCGCGCCGCCCTTGAGCTGGCGCTCCTCGGCGTGGCCGGGCACTGCGTAGCCGACGTTCTCTGTCGCTGACGCCTGCTCGAGCGCGCGTCGGCCCCTGACGAGCCCCTTCCGGCTCCTCGGCTCCTCCTCTGCCGCGCCCGGGCGTATTCCGTCCGCAGGCGCGGCACTTCGGTATCCGGTCCCCTTCCCCTCACCGGGGCGGGACCCGCTGCGCCCGCACGGGCATCCCTTCCTCCCTGCCGCAGCACACCGAGAGGTCATCTTCCGATGAGTCAGCCGTCCGTCATATCGCGCCGCGTGGCAACGAACGCCGCCGTCAGTCTCGCCCTGGTCGCCGGCCTTGCGGCCTGCGCAGGCCCTCAGGACAACGGCGGCGGAGGAAGCGGCGGCGGTTCCGGCGCCTCGGGCGAGCCGCAGAAGGGCGGCACCCTCACGGTCCTCAACAGCAATCCGCAGGAGGACTTCGACCCGGCGCGGCTCTACACATCCGGCGGCGGCAACGTCCCCTCCCTGGTGTTCCGTACGCTCACCACCCGCAACCGCGAGAACGGCGCGGCAGGTGCGGAGGTCGTCCCCGACCTGGCCACCGACCTGGGTACGCCGAGCAGGAACGCCACCGTCTGGACGTACACCCTCAAGGACGGGCTGAAGTACGAGGACGGCACGGCGATCACCAGCGCGGACATCAAGTACGGCATCGAGCGGTCGTTCGCCGCCGAACTGTCCGGTGGCGCGCCCTACCTGCGTGACTGGCTGATCGGCGGGGCCGACTACCAGGGCCCGTACAAGGACAAGAAGGGCCTCGACTCGATCGAGGTGCCGGACGAGAAGACCATCGTCTTCCGCCTCAACAAGCCCGAGGGCGAGTTCCCGTACCTCGCCACGCAGACCCAGACGACCCCGGTGCCGAAGGCCGAGGACAAGGGCACCAAGTACGAGGAGCACCCGGTGTCCTCCGGGCCGTACAAGGTCGTGTCGAACGAGAACGACGGCGAGCGGCTCGTCCTGGAGCGCAACCCGCACTGGTCGGCGGCCACCGACGAGGAGCGAAAGGCGTACCCGGACAGGATCGACGTACGCTCCGGCCTGGACTCCGCCGTCATCAACCAGCGGCTCTCCGCCTCGCAGGGCGTCGACGCCGCGGCCGTCACCACCGACACCAACCTCGGCCCGGCCGAGCTCGCCAAGGTCTCCGGCGACAAGGAACTCGCGGCCCGCGTCGGCACCGGCCACTTCGGCTACACGAACTACATCGCCTTCAACCCGAAGGTGAAGCCCTTCGACGACCCGAAGGTGCGCCAGGCGATCTCCTACGCCGTCGACCGCTCCTCCGTGATCAACGCGGCCGGCGGCTCCTCGCTCGCCGAGCCCGCCACCACCTATCTGCCGGACCAGAAGTCCTTCGGCCACACGCCCTACGACCACTTCCCGGCGGGCGAGACGGGCAACGCCGCGAAGGCCAGGCAACTGCTGAAGGAGGCGGGCCACCCCAAGGGCCTGACCGTCACCCTCACGCACTCCAACGACAAGGACTTCGAGACCAGCCCGGAGATCGCGACCGCGATCCAGGCCGCCCTCAAGAAGGCCGGCATCACCGTCGAGCTCAAGGGCCTGGAGAGCAACGACTACTCCGACACCATCCACAGCGCGTCCAAGGAGCCGGGCTTCTTCCTTGCGCACTGGGGGGCCGACTGGCCCTCCGGCGGCCCGTTCCTCGCACCGATCTTCGACGGACGCCAGATCGTCAAGGACGGGGCCAACTTCAACACGGGCTTCCTGAACGACGCGTCGGTCAACAAGGAGATCGACGAGATCAACAAGCTCACCGACCTGGACGCCGCTGCCCAGCGGTGGGGCGCGCTGGACAAGAGGATCGGCGAGCGGGCGCTGACGGTGCCGCTCTTCCACCCGGTCTACAAGCGGCTCGTCGGCCAGGACGTCAAGAACGTGGTCATCAGTGACTGGACCGGCGTTCTCGACATCTCCCAGGCCGCGGTCAAGTAACCATGTCGGAAGCCCTTCTGGTCCAGGAGGCGGGGGCGGCGCCACTCGCCGCCCCCGCCTCCGGGGCCCGGCAGTTCTGGCGGCGGCTGCGCGCACAGCGCGCGGCCACCGTCGCCGCTGCCGTGGTCCTCCTGCTCTTCCTGGCCGCGCTCGCCGCGCCGCTGCTCAGCGCGCTGGCGGGCCAGGACCCCGACACCTACCACCCCGACCTCGTCGACTCGGCGTCCGGCGGGGTCCCCATCGGCTCCTTCGGCGGCATCGGCGCGGACCACTGGTTCGGCGTCGAACCGCAGACCGGCCGCGACCTGTTCGCCCGTGTCGTGTACGGGGCACGGGTCTCGCTGGGCGTGGCCGTCGCGGCCACTTTCCTCCAGGTCGTCATCGGCGTGGTGGTGGGACTCGCCGCGGCCCTCGGGAACCGCTGGGTCGACCAGGTCCTCAGCCGGATCACCGACATCAACGTCGCCCTGCCGCTCATGGTCATCGCCCTGGGGCTGCTCGCCGTCGTACCGCCCTCGTTCCCCCGGCCCGTCCTGATCGCGCTGGTCATCGGTGGCATCAACTGGGCCGGTACGTCGAAGATCGTGCGCGCCCAGGCGCTCACCCTGAAGTCACTCGACTTCGTCTCCGCGGCCCGGCTCGGCGGACGCGGGCGGTGGAGCATCGCCCGGCGCGAACTGCTGCCCTCGCTCGCCGCGCCCGTCATCACCTACGCCGCGCTGCTCTTCCCCGTCAACATCACCGTCGAGGCGGCCCTGTCCTTCCTCGGCGTCGGCATCAAACCGCCCACACCGTCCTGGGGCCAGATGCTCACGGAGGCCGACACCTGGTACCAGTCGGCTCCCACCTATCTCCTGCTGCCCGCCGGCCTGCTCTTCGTGACCGTGCTCGCCCTGACCGTCCTCGGCGAGGGCGTCCGCACGGCACTCGACCCACGGGCCGCCTCCCGGCTGAGCATCGGCACGGGACGCAAGCAGCGCGGGGAACGTACGAAGGAGCGGGCGTCGTGACCGGATTTCTGCTGCGGCGGCTCGGCGGCGCCGTCTTCGTGCTCCTCGCCCTGACCGTCATCCTGTACGCGGTCTTCTACGTGGCCCCGGGCGACGTCGCCCAGATCGCCTGCGGTCCGCGCTGCTCACCCGCCCAGGTCGCCCAGGTGACCGAGCAGCTCCGGCTCGACGACCCCGTGTACACGCAGTACTGGCATTTCCTCCAGGGCATCGTCGCGGGGCAGGACTTCTCCACCGGCACGGGCGTGGAGCACTGCTCCGCACCCTGCCTCGGTGTCTCGTACCAGAGCGACCAGCAGGTCATGCAGCTGATCCTGACCAAGCTGCCCGTGACCGGCTCGCTCGTCATCGGGGCGTTCGTCTGCTGGATCCTGCTCGGCGTCGGCACCGGAGTGCTCTCCGTCCGGCGGCGGGGCCGGGTCACCGAGCGGGTCCTGACCTGGCTGACCCTGGCCGGGACGGCCACACCGGTCTTCGTCATCGGGCTGCTGCTCATCATCGTCTTCTGCTCCACGCTGCAGTGGCTGCCGTCGCCGGCCTATGTGCCGTTCACACAGGACCCCGAACAGTGGGCCTGGGGGCTGCTGCTGCCCTGGGTGTCCCTGGCGCTGATCGAGTCCGCCAAGTACGCCCGGCTGACCAGGAGCTCGATGCTGGAGACGCTCGCCGAGGACCACGTACGCACCTTTCGTGCCTACGGGGTCAGCGAGCGCGCCATCGTCGGGCGGCACGCGCTGCGCGGCGCCGTCGCGCCCGTGATCGCGCTCAGCGCGCTCGACTTCGGCAGCATGTTCGGCGGCGCGGTCCTGACCGAGTCCCTCTTCGGGATCCCGGGAATCGGGCGCGAGCTGGTCCATGCCGTCAAGGTCGTCGACCTGCCCGTGGTCGTCGGGATGGTGCTGGTGACCGGCTTCTTCGTGGTGCTCGCCAATGCCCTCGCGGACATGCTGTACGCGCTGGCCGACCGACGGGTGGTCCTGTCATGACAACACCGCTGGTCCAGGTCGAGGACCTCACCATCGACTTCGGTACCGTCCGTGCCGTGGACGGGCTCTCCTTCACCCTGGAGGCGGGCGCCGCCCTAGGTGTCGTCGGCGAATCCGGATCGGGCAAGAGCGCGTCCGCCTCCGCACTGCTCGGACTGCACCGGGGCACCGGCGCCCGCGTCACCGGGACCGTACGGGTCGCGGGTACGGACGTGGGCGCTGCCGACGAGGCACAACTGCGTGCGCTGCGGGGCGGGAAGGCCGCGATGGTCTTCCAGGACCCGCTCTCCTCGCTCGACCCGTACTACACGGTCGGCGACCAGATCGCCGAGGTGTACCGGGTGCACAACTCCGTCTCCCGCCGGGCGGCACGGGCCCGGGCCGTCGAGGTCCTGGACCGGGTCGGCATTCCGGACGCGGCCCGCCGCGCCCGGTCCCGGCCGCACGAGTTCTCCGGCGGGATGCGTCAGCGGGCGCTCATCGCGATGGCCCTGGCCTGCGAGCCCCGGCTGATCGTGGCGGACGAGCCGACCACCGCGCTCGACGTCACCGTGCAGGCGCAGATCCTGGACCTGCTGCACGACCTGCGCCGGGAGACGGGCATGGGACTGCTGCTCGTGACCCACGACGTGGGTGTCGCCGCGGAGAGCGTGGACGACATCCTGGTGATGCGGCACGGCCGTGCGGTGGAGCGGGGACCGGTGTCCGAGGTGCTGGGCGCGCCCAGCCGGCCGTACACCCGCGAGCTCCTGGCTTCGGTACCCCGGCTCGACGGGGGACGAGTCGGGGGCCCCGGACCGGGAGCCGCGCCGCCCGGCGCCGGACCGCTCCTCGAAGCCGTCGGGCTACGGCGGGAGTTCGGCCGGGGTGCGCGTCGGGTCACGGCCGTGGACGGCGTCTCGCTGACCGTCCGGGCCGGCGAGACCCTTGGGATCGTGGGGGAGAGCGGCAGCGGCAAGACGACGCTCGGGCGCATGCTCGTACGGCTGGAGGACCCGACGGCGGGCCGGCTCCGGTACGGGGGCAGGGAGATCGGATCGCTGCCGGAGAAGGACCTCCGTCCCTTCCGCCGCGAGCTCCAGATGGTCTTCCAGGACCCCGTCGCCTCGCTCAACCCGCGGCGCTCCGTCGGCGAGTCCGTGGCCGACCCGCTCCGCGCCGCCGGAGAGACCGACGAGACCCGGATCCGGGACCGCGTGAGCGGACTTCTGGAGAGGGTCGGCCTCGACGCCGGCCGGTACGAGCGCTACCCGCACGAATTCAGCGGCGGGCAGCGTCAGCGGATCGGCATCGCGCGGGTGCTCGCGGCCGAGCCGAAGCTGATCGTGTGCGACGAGCCGGTCTCCGCGCTCGACGTCACGACCCAGGCCCAGGTGATCGCGCTCCTCGCGGAGCTTCAGGGTGAGCTCGGCATCGGACTCGTCTTCATCGCCCACGATCTGGCGGTCGTCAGGCAGGTCAGCGACCGGGTGGCGGTGATGCGGCAGGGCCGGATCGTCGAGCAGGGTGCCGTGGACGAGGTGTACGGATCGCCACAGGACCCGTACACGCAACAGCTCCTGGCAGCCGTGCCCACGCTCGATCCCGCGCACGCCGCCGCACGCCGCGCGACCCGCTCGGAGCTGGCCGCAGCCTGACTGCGCGTAACCGAACACCCGCCTGCCGCAACAGAACGCGACCGGAGCGGGAAAGTTACGCCGGTTCACCCCTTTCGGTGGTGCGACGGACAACAGTCCGTCGCACCACCCGTGTGTCCGCATACGGTCGTCCCGCTGCGAGTCGCCGATCAACGGCGGCCGCCCACAAGGGAGATCGGGGGTGTGCTCGTGCGGATCGGACTCCTCACGGACGGTGGTTATCCGTATGCGACCGGTGAGTCCAGACTCTGGTGCGACCGTCTGGTCCGCGGTCTTCCCCAGCACGAGTTCGACCTCTTCGCGCTCAGTCGCTCCGCAGACCAGGAGCGACAGGGCTGGGTCAGGCTCCCCAACCGGGTCGGCCGGGTGCGGACGGCGCCGGTGTGGACGCACGGGGAGGACGCCCGGCACACCGGCGGTTCCAGAGGCCTGACAGGCAGGATCGCCACCGGTCTCGGGCGCTCGTACGGGCGGCGGGACCGAGGGCGCTTCACCGCGCACGTGACGGCGCTCGTCGGTGCGGTCTGCGCGGGCGCGGACCGCACCGAGGTGGCGGCCGGCCACTTCACGGACGGCCTCTACGGCCTCGCCGAACTGGCCCGGGACCGTGGTGGACTGCGCGACGCGCTGCGCTGCGAGACGACCGTACGCATCGTGGAGTCGGCCTGCCGCGCCCCCGGCACCCGGCGGACCGTCCACGGTGCCACCGTCCCCGACCACCTCGCCTTCGTGGCCGAGCTGGAGCGCGTCCTGCGCCCCCTCTCCCTCGACTGGTACGACGAGGACGGCCTCGGCGCCGTGGACCTCTGCCATGCGGCGTCCGGCGGGGCGGCGGCCCTGCCGGGACTGCTGGCCAAACGCTTCTTCGGCGTGCCCCTGCTGGTGACGGAGCACGGGGTGCCGCTGCGGGCCCACTACCTCGCGGCGCCCGGGTCCACGCTGAGCGCGCCGGTGCGCGCCCTGCTGGCGAACCTCCACCGGCTGCTCGCCTGTGAGGTATACCGCCGGGCCACGCTCATCACCCCCGGCAACACCCATGTCCGCCGCTGGCAGGAGCGGTTCGGCGCCGACCGGGGCAAGCTGCGCACGGTCTACCCGGGCATGGACGCGGAGCGCTTCGGAGCGGTGGGTGAGGGGGCCGACGAGGGCGGCCCCGGCACGCTGGTGTGGATCGGGCGGATCGAACCCGCCAAGGACCTGGTCGCCCTGCTCCATGCCTTCGCCGAGGTCCGCAGGGCCGAGCCCGACGCCCGGCTGCGGATCTTCGGCGCGCCGGTCCAGGGGAGCGAGGGCGACACCTACCTCGCCCACTGCCGGGCACTCGCCGCCCAGCTCTTCCCCGACGAGGCCACGGACCCGCAGGCCGTCGGCGACAACCCGGTCACCTTCGAGGAGATCGGCGGCCACGAGGTGCCCGACCTCGCGGAGGCCTACGCCGCGGGCGGCGTCGTCGTGCTCTCGAGCGTCGTCGAGGGCTTTCCCATCAGTCTGGTCGAGGCGATGTTCTGCGGCCGGGCCACCGTCTCGACGGATGTGGGGGCCGTGGTCGAAGTCGTCGGCGGTACGGGTCTGGTCGTGCCCCCGCGCAATCCGCGGGCGCTCGCCGACGCCTGCGTCGCGCTCCTGCGTGACCCGGAGCGCCGTGCACGTCTGGGCGCTGCGGCGCGCGCCAGGGCACTCGAACTCTTCACCGTCGAGCAGAACCTCGCCGCGTTCCGCGGGATCTACCTGGACCTGGTGGCGCACGCCCCCGCCCGATGGGCGACGCCGGAGGACCCCAAGGGCCCGGCCGGTCCGCCGCGCCCCTTCGCCATGCCGCCGGAGGCCCATGCGCCGGGGGTTCTGCCCCCCGGTCCGGTCGCGTCGGCGGCCGCGGTCACCGCCGCCCCGGCCTCCCCCGGTGCCACCCGGGTGCCGAGCTGGGCCATCGGCGTGGAGGGCGTGTGCGCGGGCGCACGCGGAGCCGGAGGCGGCGATGCGTGACGGCATGAGCGGCCACGACCACGGAGGAGTCCCGATGGGCGGACCGCCCGACGCCCCGGCCCCGGACGGCGGGGGCGAGCCGGCGGGTGAGGGGCCGGCCGCGGTGCCTTCCGCCGTCCGGGCACCCGAGATCGGCCACCACCCCGCCCGCGGACCGGTGGCCCGGCGCGGACCCGCGGACCCGGTGAGGGTGCTCATGCACCGGCACCGGGACCTCTGCGAGCGCGCCGTCGATCCCCTGGAGATCGCCGCCGGTCTGGAGGCGCACGGGCTCACCGACCGGACGGCCGCGCGCTACCGGCACCGCGACGTCTTCTCGCTGGCGGACGAGCTCTACGCCCGTGCCCCGGGTGCGGGCAGGCACGCCCCCCGTGCGACCGCGCCGGCGCCGGACACCGGCAAGGAAGCGCGGGCCGGATGGATGCTCGCGGCGCTGCTGCCCGGCGCCGCCTGCCTGGCGACCGCCGGGGTGCTCAGGCTCACCGGAGGAGTGCTCGGCGGCGAAGCCCGGTTCGCGGTGACCGCCGTCGGAACACTGCTCGTGGTCCTCGGACTCCGGTTCGCCCTGCGCGGCGGTCCACTGCGCGTCCCGGACGGCGCCGCAGGCGTCACGCCGTACGTCTGCTGGCTCCTCGGCTACGTCGTGTACGGCGACGACCTGCTCGCCCAGGTCATCAGCGGGGGTCCCGACGGCCACTGGACCGCAGCGCCCGCCCCGTTGCTCGGGCTCGTGCCGGCCCTGGCCCCCGCGGCCTGGTGCGCCCACCTGTTCGCCGTGCACGCGCGCCGCAGGCTCGCCGCGTCCCACGGCCTGTCGGACTTCGGCTCCGGCGCACGCCCCCTGCTCCTCGGCGTCGTCGCACTCTTCCTGTGCGTGCTGACCGCGCTGCTGTTCCTCGCCGGCCTCGGCCACCCCGGGCAGGGCGGCGGCCTCCTGGGCCCGGCCGCCCTCGGCGTCCTGCTCTTCCTGGCCCGCCTGCTGGCCGTCCACGGCTTCCCGGAACCGGCCGCCACCGGACTCGCCGCCGCCTGCGCCGTCGAAGTGGCGGCCCCCTTCCTGGTCCTCGCCGGGCGGCTGCCCGGCCTGGACCTCCTCGCCCGGCCGGTCGACGCCGTCGTCATGGCGGCAGGCCCCGGGGGCGTGGCCGTCCTCGCCTGCGGCGTCGCCGCGGCCGGGCTGCTGCTCCACGCATCGGTCACCCTCACCCGGGCATCAGCCCACGCCCCGGCCTAGCCGGCGGTGCACCGCCCCGCGGAGCCGACGCCGCGGGTCTCCCGTACCTCACACACCTTTCTCAAGGAGACACCGGACATGACCCCCCAATCCCCCGCTCCGGCAGCACGCCGTCGGCACAGAGGGAGTGCGCGATGAGGGTTCTGCTGCTCGGAGCCAACGGATTCCTCGGCCGCTTCGTCGCCGACCGCCTGCTCGCCGACCCCGCCGTGCACCTCACGGCACTCGGCCGCGGCGACGACGCCGACGTGCGCTTCGACCTCGCGAGCGGCAGCCCCGGAGCGCTCACCCGCTTCCTGGACGCCGTCCACCCCGGGGTCGTCGTCAACTGCGCCGGCGCCACCCGCGGAGGCGCCCGGGACCTGACCCGTCACAACACCGTCGCCGTGGCCACCGTCTGCGAGGCCATGCGCCGCAGCAGCTGCAGCCCCCGGCTCGTCCAGGTCGGCTGCGCCTCCGAGTACGGGCCCTCCCAGCCCGGCTCCTCCACCGCCGAGGACGCGGTGCCCCGGCCGGGAGGCCCGTACGGCGTCAGCAAGCTCGCCGCCACCGAGCTGGTCCTCGGCTCCGGTCTGGACGCGGTCGTGCTGCGGGTGTTCTCGCCGGTGGGGCCCGGAACCCCGGCCGGATCCCCGCTCGGCAGGCTGGCCGAGACCATGCGGCGCGCCATGCAGACGGGCGACCCCGAGCTCAAGCTCAGCGGCCTCGGGGTGCAGCGCGACTTCGTCGACGTACGCGATGTGGCGCGCGCCGTGCACGCGGCCTCGCTCTCCGCCGCGCAGGGCGTCGTCAACATCGGCACCGGCAGGGCGGTGCGGCTGCGTGACGCCGCGGCGGTCCTCGCCAGGGTCGCCGGATACGCGGGCGCACTCCATGAGCTGGACACGCCCCCCGGGCGGCTCCCCATCGGCGCACCCCGGGTCTCCGCCGAATCGGCGGTGGAGCACCTCGCGGCGACCCCGTCCCCCTACCCCGACGGCTGCGGGGCCTGGCAGCAGGCGGATGTGCGGACCGCCCGGGACCGGCTCGGCTGGCGTCCCCGTATCAATCTGGAGGAGTCCCTCGCGGACATCTGGATGGAGGCGGCGTGCCGTATCTGACCAGCACCGGCCCCACCCTGCGGACCGGAGGCGCGGAACAGTTCGGCGTAGGCGTGCCCGGCTACGCCCATCCGCTGCTCGCGCCCGCCGAATGGGCCGGGCTCAACCGGCCCGGCACGCCGCTGCACTGGGCCGTCCTCAACATCGACAACGGGCCGGGCACCCGCCCCGACCCGCACTGTCTGGAGGCCGCCGGCCGGCTGCGCAACGCCCGCGAGCGGGCGCTGCACGGGGAGGTTCCCGAGGACACCGTCCGTGCCTCGGGCGGCAGGCTGCTGGGCCACCTCGACCTGGCCTTCGGCAGCCGTCCCTTCGGTGAGCTGGTCGCCGACGCGCGGTCCTACCTCGACTGGTACCGCGTCGGCGGCTTCTACCTGGACCGCTGTCCGGCCGGACGCGACGGGCTCCCGGCGGCCCGCCGGCTGACCAGCACCCTCCACGCGCTGCTGGCCGACAGCGACAGCGCGGACCAGGAGGGCGGGCGGCTGGTCCTGGGCCACGGCACCCACCCGCACCCGGGCTACGCCGAGGCCGCCGACCAGCTGGTCACCTTCCGGGGACACTGGACGGACTACCGCTGGTCGCAGGTGGCCGAGTGGACCGCCGGGTACGAACCAGGACGCTTCGCGCACTTCGTACACGGGGTGCCGATCACCCACCTCGAGGAGGCCATGCGCATCGCCCGCTGGCAGGGCGCGGGCACGATCTTCTTCACGGACCGGGACGGCACGAACGGGCAAACCGACCCATTTGCGGCACTGCCCAGCTACTGGGACGAATTCGTCTCGCGGATCGGACCCGGTATCTCGGAATGAGGAGCGGCGTGGCAGTGTTACGGGAGAACAACCGTACGTAGATGAAGTACGTAGAAACCGACCACCTGCATTGTTGAGGTTCCTGTGTCGCTGCCACCCCTGGTCGAGCCAGCTGCGGAGCTCACCGTCGATGAGGTCCGCAGGTACTCCCGCCACCTGATCATCCCGGATGTCGGGATGGACGGTCAGAAGCGGCTGAAGAACGCGAAGGTGCTCTGCGTCGGCGCCGGCGGCCTCGGCTCGCCGGCTCTGATGTACATGGCCGCGGCCGGCGTGGGCACGCTCGGCATCGTCGAGTTCGACGAGGTCGACGAGTCGAACCTGCAGCGTCAGGTCATCCACAGCCAGGCCGACATCGGCAAGTCCAAGGCCCAGTCGGCCAAGGAGACCGTGCAGGGGATCAACCCCCTGGTGAACGTGGTCCTTCACGAGGAGCGGCTCGAAGCCGACAACGTGATGGACATCTTCGCCCAGTACGACCTGATCGTGGACGGCACGGACAACTTCGCCACCCGCTATCTCGTCAACGACGCCGCGGTCCTGCTGAACAAGCCGTACGTCTGGGGCTCGATCTACCGCTTCGACGGCCAGGCTTCCGTCTTCTGGTCGGAGCACGGCCCCTGCTACCGCTGCCTCTACCCGGAGCCGCCGCCCCCCGGCATGGTTCCCTCCTGTGCCGAGGGCGGTGTCCTGGGTGTGCTCTGCGCGTCCATCGGCTCCATCCAGGTCAACGAGGCCATCAAGCTGCTCGCCGGGATCGGTGACCCGCTGGTCGGCCGTCTGATGATCTACGACGCGCTGGAGATGCAGTACCGCCAGGTCAAGGTCCGCAAGGACCCCGACTGCGCGGTCTGCGGCGAGAACCCCACCGTCACCGAGCTCATCGACTACGAGGCTTTCTGCGGCGTCGTGTCCGAGGAGGCCCAGGAGGCGGCGGCCGGTTCCACGATCACTCCCAAGCAGCTCAAGGAGTGGATCGACGGCGACGAGAAGATCGAGATCATCGACGTCCGAGAGCCGAACGAGTACGAGATCGTCTCGATCCCGGGCTCCCGGCTGGTCCCGAAGAACGAGTTCCTGATGGGCAACGCCCTCCAGGACCTCCCGCAGGACAGGCGCATCGTCCTGAACTGCAAGACGGGTGTCCGCAGTGCCGAGGTCCTCGCGGTCCTGAAGTCGGCGGGCTTCGCCGACGCGGTGCACGTCGGTGGCGGGGTCATCGGCTGGGTCCACCAGATCGAGCCCGAGAAGCCGGTCTACTAGGGTCTTTCGCGCGGTGTGACGTACGAAGGGGCCGTTTCCTCCGCGGAGGAGACGGCCCCTTCGCGTACCCGGACCCTAGGAGCAGGTACGCCCGTCGGCCGGGACCTTCCCCTCCAGGAAGTAGGCGTCGACGAGCGAGGTCACACAGGCGCTCTCCCCGTACGAGCCGTGTCCCTCACCCTTGTTGGTCAGCATGACGCCGACACCTTCACCCAGCTCGTCCGCCATCCGCCGCGCGCCCTCGTACGGCGTCGCAGGGTCGCCGGTCGTGCCGACGACCAGGATCGGGGCGGCGCCCGGGGCGCTCGCCTCCGGGGTGTCGTGCTCGCCCTCCACCGGCCATCCCGCGCACCAGCCGGCCGTGTCCCAGGCGAGGAACGGGCCGAAGACCGGTGACAGCTTCCGGAATTCGGGAAGCAGCGCCCGGGCCTCGGCCGCCGTCGGCCGCGCCTTGGCGTCGGCGCAGGAGATCGCCCGCTGGGAATGGCTCTGGGTGTCGTAGCGCCCGTTCTCGTCACGGCCGTTGTACGAGTCGGCCAGTGCGAGCAGGCGGTCGCCCCTGCCCGTCCTCTCGGCCTCGTCGAGGGCGGCCGTCAGGGTGGGCCAGCCGCTCTTGGAGTACAGGGGGCTCACGATGCCGGTGACGGCGAGCGATTCGTTGAGCTCACGCCCGGAGGCGGTGGGCAGCGGGTCCTTGTCCATCCGCTCCAGCAGGGCCGCTATCCGCCGGGTGCCCGCCGCCGGGTCCTGGCCGCGGTCCTTCAGATAGTTCTCCAGGGCCCGCTGGAAGCCCGTCGTCTGGTTGCGGGCGTGGCCCACGGAGTCCGCCGTCGGGTCGACCACGGCGTCCAGTACCACCCTTCCCACGGTCTTCGGGAAGAGGTGAGCGTAGGTCCCGCCGAGCTCCGTACCGTACGAGATGCCGAAGTACGACAGCTTCCTGTCGCCGAGCGCCCGGCGGATCTGCTCCATGTCCCGGGCGGCGTTCGCCGTGCCGACGTGGGGGAGCACGGTGCCGGAGAGGCGGTCGCAGCCGGCTCCGAAGTCCGTGCCGTCCGCGATGAACGCGGCCTCCTCCTCCGCGGTGTCCGGGGTCATGTCGACCTCCCGGTACGCCTTCTCCTGCGCCTCGTCGCCCCGGCAGCGGACCCCCGCACTGGCCGCGACCCCGCGCGGGTCGAAACCCACCAGGTCGTAGCGGGTGTTGAGCTCCTCGTACGAAGCGGCCGCGCGCGGCAGGATGCCGACCCCCGAGCCCCCGGGACCGCCGAAGTTGAAAAGCAGCGAACCGAGCCGCTCGCTCTTCTTCGTGGCCGGCTTGCGGATCAGCGCGATGCCGGTCGTCTCCCCGTCCGGCTTCGCGTAGTCCAGTGGTACGCCGAGGGTGGCGCACCGCCAGTCCGGGCCGGGTGCCGTGCCGCCCTCCGGGGCGTCGCAGCGCTTCCAGTCGACCGGCCGGTACACGGTGGACGCCTGGGGGGACGACGGAGCCGGAGCACCGTCGCAACCCGCGAGGACGGCCGTCACCAGCAGCACCGCTCCGGTCAGTGCCGCACCCCCGCGGGCGCGTCCATGTGCGCGCATGTGCGCTTCCTCCCCCTGCCCGGAAGCCGCCACCCGGGCGGCCCGGGCGCCGTTCCCCGGCGGTCCAACGAACGGTCACCCGCACACCGTTCCCGACTCGGGGACCTTCCCTTCGAGGAGGTAGCCGTCCACGGCCTTCTGCACACAGGTGTTGCCGCCGTTGTACGCCCCGTGGCCCTCGCCCTTGTAGGTGAGCTCGATCCCGACTCCCCTGCCGAGCTCGGCGGCCATCGCCTTCGCGCCGGCGTACGGCGTCGCCGGGTCCCCGGTGTTGCCGATGACCAGGATCGGCGCCGAACCGGGCGCGCTGACGTCCGGGGTGTCCCAGGCGCCCGCGACGGGCCAGCCGGTGCAGGACATCAGCCCCCAGCCGAGGTACTCGCCGAAGACGGGGGAGGCCTCGCGGAATCGCGGGAGCGCCTTCCTGGTCTGTTCCAGGGTGAACCGCTCCTTGGAGTCCGCGCAGTTGACGGCGGCGTTCGCGGCGTTCGAGTTGTCGTAGCGCCCGTCCTCGGAACGGCCGTTCAGCGAGTCGGCGAGTGCGAGCAGCAGCCCCCCGTTGTCGCCGTCCGCCTCGTCGAGGCCCTGTTCGAGCAGAGGCCAGGTCTCCTGGGAGTAGAGGGCCGACGCGATGCCGGTGGTGGCCTGGGTCTGCGTCAGCTCGCGTTCACCGAGGCCCGGGACGGGTCTCCCGTCCAGCCCGGCGAGGAGATCGGCGATCCAGTCCTGGACCTCCCGCGAGGTGGCTCCGGGGAGTTTGCAGTCGTCGCGTTCCGCACAGTCCGCGGTGAAGTTGTCCAGGGCGAGCTGGAAGCCCTCGGCCTGCCCGAGCGAGGACTCCAGGGAGCCCTCCGTCGGGTCGACGACCGCGTCCAGGACGGCCCGTCCGACGTTCTCCGGGTACAGGTGGGCGTAGACCCCGCCCAGTTCGGTGCCGTACGAGATCCCGAAGTAGTACAGCTTGTCGTCACCGAGCACCTGGCGCAGCAGATCCATGTCCCGGGCCGCGTTCGTGGTGCCGACGTAGGGCAGCTCGTCCCCGGAGTTCTCCTCGCAGTCCGCGATGTAGGACTTCTGGTCCTCGACGAACGCCTTCTCCTCCTCGGCGTCGTCCGGGGTGCCGTCCTGTTCGTAGCGCACGTCGAGCGTCCGGTCGTCCGAGCACTCGACGCCCTCGCTGCGGCCGACCCCGCGCGGGTCGAAGCTGACCAGGTCGTAGCGGGTGCGGAGCGAGTCGTAGTCGGTGCCGAAGGACGGCAGGGTGGCGACCCCGGAGGCGCCTGGTCCGCCGAAGTTGAAGATCAGCGAGCCGATCCGCCGGTCCTTGTTCCTGGCGGCGGCGCGGATGAGCGCCAGCTCGATGGTCCGGCCGTCGGGATCGGCGTAGTCGAGGGGGGCGTCCATGAAGGAGCACTCCCAGGACGCCCCGCCCGGCAGGGGCGAGGGGGACGTGCCACTGCCCTGAGCCTGGTTGGGGGCCGGGCAGGGCTTCCAGTCGAGCTTCTGGGAGGACAGCTCTCCCGCCGTCGCTGTGGGGGCCGCCGTCGAGGCGGCCGACGGCGTCGACCTCTCCGCACCTCCGTCGTCGCCGTCGTCCGAACAGGCGGCCAGTGGGAGCAGCACGGTGGCGGTGGCGGCGAGGGCGGCGGCACGCAGAGCGGGGGAGGTCCACATGGACCCATCGTGCGGCGGGGCGGGAGGGACCGCGCGGGGCGTCGTCCATGCGAGTGGTACGCCCCGCGCGCGTGTTCTAGAGCTCGCCCTTGCGGGTCAGCTGGTTGAAGCAGATCCAGCCGGGGAGCACCGGAAGCCAGAGCGTCATCACGCGGTAGAGCAGTACGGACGGCACAGCGGCCTCCGACGGCAGGCCCACCGCGATCAGACCCAGGGTCAGCGCACCCTCGACCGCGCCCATGCCGCCCGGGGTGGGCGCGGCGGACCCGAGGGCGTTGCCCGCGAGGAAGACCACCGCGATGCTGGCGTAGCTGAGCTCGGGGACGCCGGGACCGCTGAAGGCGCGGATCGAAGCGTCGAGGCACATGACGAACAGCCCGGTCAGCAGCAGCATGCCGCCGATGCCGGTGACCAGCTTCTGCGGACGCTGCACCACGTCGAGCATGCGGGGCACGACGCCGGCGAACAGCGACCGCACCCGGGTGACGACGAACTTCCGCAGGAACGGGATCGCGGTCACCACCAGCACGAGCACGGCGACCGTGAGCAGGCCCGCGATGACCGTCCTCGACGGGGTGAGTGAGTCCGGGGTCCTCTCCGTGCCGGTCAGATAGCCGAACAGGGCGAGCAGCAGGATGTGGCAGCCGAGGCCGAACAGCTGGGACGCGCCCACGCTCGCGACGGCGAGTCCCGGGCGCACCCCGGCGCGTTGCAGGAAGCGCGTGTTCAGCGCCACACCGCCGATCGCCGCAGGGGCCACGATCTTGACGAACGACCCGGCGACCTGCGCCAGCACGGTCTTCCCGAAGGCCACCCGCTCGGGCACGAAGCCGAGCAGGCTCATGGCCGCGGCGACGTAGCTCAGGGCCGAGAAGCCCAGCGCCGCCGCGACCCAGCCCCACTCCGCCTGTTCCACGACCGTGCTGAAGTCGGCCTTGGTGATCTGGGAGATCAGGAAGTAGGCGGCGATCGCACCCGCGATGAAGCTCAGAAGGGTGCGCGGCTTGATGCGCTCCAGGCGGACCGGCTCGACCGGCGCCTGCGGCCTGATCAGCAGCACCTGGCGGCGGATCTGGGCCAGCATGTCCTCCTCGCGGGCCTCTTCCATGGCATCGTCGATCGCCCGCTTCTCGGCCTGCTTCTCTGTGCGCAGGGACTTGCGGACTGCCTTGCGGTCGTTGGCAGCCGAGGCGTCGTGCTCCTCGGCCTTCGCCTCCTTGGCCGCCTGCGAGGCCTCCAGCACCGCCTCGCGCTCGTGCTGCGAACGCTCCCGGGCGAGTCTGCGGAGCGTCGCCCTGGTGGAGCGGCTCAGCGCGATCGGCTGGAGCAGCGGCAGGCAGTCGGCGACGGCGTCGGGCCCGAGCACGGCGAGCGCCCCGGCGACGGCCCGTTCGGCCCCCACCCGCAGGCCGGTGGTGGTGAGCAGCTGGGCGACGTCCATACGGAGGATCAGGTCACCGGCCGCGATCTCGCCGCCCCGCAGGTCCGTGACGAACACCTTGCCGGAACGATCCACCAGGATGGCGTCCCCGGTGAGCCTGCGGTGAGCGATCCGCCGCGACTGGAGCGCCCGCACCTGGCGCCAGGCGCCGCGCACCAGGTCGTCGGTGATCTCCTCGTCCTCCATCGCGTCCAGCGAGCACCCACCGATGTGCTCGTACACGAGCATCACGGCGTCGGGTCCGAGTTCGGACGTGGCGATCAGCTTGGGTGCGTTGGCCCCGGCGGCGATCGCCGCGTACGCGAGGAGCGCCTCCTGCTCCAGGGCCTGGCGCAGCGACTGGATGGAGCGGCGCTGGGTGATGGTGCGCAGGGTGAGCCGGCGCCACACCCGGTAGAAGAAGCCCTGGGCCTGCTGTTCGCGGTCGACGACCGTCACGTCGAGCGGTGGCCCGTCCTCCAGGGTGACCAGATAGCGGCGTCCCTGGTCGCTCTGGTCGATGTTGTCGGCGGAGTCCTCGGTGCGCATCGCGGCGACCGGCCGGAAGCCGACGTGGCGCAGGCCTGCCATCAGGTGCTGGCCGGTCGGGCGGACGTTCGGCGAGCCCACCGCGTACAGCGTGCCGTACGCCACGGTCCAGCCGATCAGCACGGTGAGGACGATCGAGAACGGTGTGGTGTAGCCGCCGACCAGCATCGCGAAGGCGTCCAGGAGCAGCACCACCCACAGCACGACCCGCCAGCGCGGTCTGCGGGCCATGCCGACCGCCGTCATATAGGCGATGACGGGCGCGAGGTATCCGTGCACGGGGTCGGTGAGCGAGTCCCCCGGCTGGAGCTGGGTCAGGGCCTCCCTGATCGTCCCGGGCGCCGACCGGGCGACCCAGAGATCGGTGGCCAGGGTCACCCCGTGGGCCAGCACGGCGGCGAGTACCCCGTCCGCGATGCGCAGCCCGTCGCGCTTCACCAGGCGTTCGATCGCGAAGGCGACCGGCACGAGGAGCACGGCGATGCTGGACATCAGGCCGGCGAGCTTGATCAGCAGATCGGGGGCCTGGTCGGTGCCTTTGGAGATGTCGTTCTCGAGGCCCGTGGTGGTCCCCTGGGCGAAGGCGGCGATGGAGAACAGCAGGGCGATCGCGAGGACGCCCACGAGGAGCCGCAGCAGATCGGAGGGGCGGTGCACCCGGGCCGGGAGGAGGGGCTCGTCGCCCGAGACACGGTCGGCCAGGCCCGGGTCGGCCGACGCGAGCGTCGAGCCCGCGAGGTGCTCGGGGGCAGACCCGCGGGTCTCCTCGGAGCCGGGGGCGACGGCATCGGGCGCGTCCGCACCGGAGGCGTCGGACGCTTCCGGGCGCGGCTCGGCATCAGAGGCGCCCGCCGCCTTCGGTGGCTGCACGCCCTGCTCCTTAACCTCTGACGAATCGTCGTGTTCTCGTATCACCTGTCACCGCCCGCACGATGGTGGCACGGCCTGCAGACAGAGGGGGGCATCAGGGTGCATTGCGCGGGCGCGAAGGGCAACATACGCTGCTGCGCCCGCGGGCGCACGGCGTGTGACCAGGACGAGACCGTGCACAGCCGATTGTCGGTGGCATACGGCAGGATGGGACGGATGAGCGAAAACCGGACGAGCGGCTCTCCGGCCGGGGCGACGCCCCCGAGCCCCGTTCCTGCCGAGCTGCCCGTCTACGCCGAGCGGGTCCTGGACGTGGCGGACCTGATCCCACCCGGCCGTGTCATGACGTACGGCGACGTGGCGGAATGGCTCGGTGACGGCGGGCCGAGGCAGGTCGGCCGCGTGATGGCGCTGTACGGCTCCGCGGCGCCCTGGTGGCGTGTGGTGCGCGCCGACGGGGCACTGCTGCCGGGCCATGAGCTGCGGGCCCTCGGCCACTACCGCGAGGAGGGCACGCCGCTGCGCGTGGCCCCGCGCGACGCGGACGGGCACGTTCCGCGCCTCGACATGAAGCGCGCCAGATGGGACGGCGTGACCGGTGGTCCGGGCGACGAAACTCACATCTGACAGCTTCCGCCATCGTGCCCCGCCAGGACGGGCACCGGGCCGGTGAGCGGGACGCACCGGCCCGCCGGGCACCACGTGTGACGGGGGACTCGGCCGAACACGCGGATCGCGGTGCCGGCCGCCCGATGTCCGCCCCGCCGCTGGCGTAGCGTCGTCCGCACGCGGCACGTTCCGCTCCCTCATCCGTCTCCTTCATGACCGGGCCGTCCTCACCGGGCCCCGGCCCCGTCCGCCACCGGCGGGCACCGACCCGGGCCGCAACCCGTGGCCGGCCACCGCACAGACCGAGTACTCCCACCAGGACCGGCGATCCACGTGAGCTCCTCCTCCACCACCCGGAACAGCCCGCACCGTCAGACACGGCGGCGGGCTCCGGGCGCGTACCGGCTGGTGCGCACACCACCTGGCTCGTTGGACCCTCCTCTCCTGGACGCAGCGCAGCGCGCCGTGGTTGAGCACCGGGACGGCCCGCTGCTGGTCCTCGCCGGGCCCGGTACCGGCAAGACAACGACGCTGGTGGAGGCGGTCGCGCGACGCGTGGCCCGGGGGACGGACCCCGCACGCATCCTCGTCCTCACCTTCAGCCGCAAAGCGGCGGTCGAACTGCGCGACAGGATGGCGGCCCGGCTCGGTGGCACCCGGGGCCCGCAGGCCACCACGTTCCACTCCTACTGCTACGCCCTGGTCCGTGCCCACCAGGACGCCGACCTCTTCGCCGAACCGCTGCGCCTGCTCTCCGGACCCGAGCAGGACGTCACCGTCCGTGAACTCCTGGCCGGCCAGCTCGGCCTGGAACGGACAGGGCTGGCCCATGTCCGCTGGCCCGACGAGCTGCGCGCCTGCCTGACCACCCGGGGCTTCGCGGACGAGGTCCGCGCGGTGCTGGCCCGCAGCCGTGAGCTGGGTCTCGGCCCGGACGCCCTGGCCGCGTTCGCCCGCCGCACCGGGCGTCCGGACTGGAGCGCCGCCGCCCAGTTCCTCGCCGAGTACCTGGACGTCCTCGACGCCCAGGGCGTCCTCGACTACGCCGAACTGGTGCACCGGGCGGTCCTCCTCGCCGAGCGCCCCGAGGTGGCGGCGGAACTGGCCCGGAACTACGACGCCGTATTCGTCGACGAGTACCAGGACACGGACCCCGCCCAGGTGCGGCTGCTGCACGCGCTGGCGGGGAACCCGCGCAGCGCCGCGCCGGGCAGCGGCGGCGGCCGCACGCTCATCGCCTTCGGCGACCCCGACCAGTCGATCTACACCTTCCGGGGCGCCGATGTGAACGGCATCCTCGACTTCCCGGACACCTTCCGCCGCTCCGACGGTGCGCCCGCCCCCGTCGGAGTCCTCACCACCTCGCGCCGCTCCGGCGCACTGCTGCTGGAGGCCACCCGACGGCTCACCCGCCGGATGCCGCTCACCCGCCTGCCCTCGGACAAGGTCCGCGCCCACCGTGAGCTTGCCGCCGTGCGCGGAGGCGGGCAGGTCGAGACGTACACCTATCCGACGCCCTCCACCGAGCTGGACAACATCGCCGATCTGCTCCGGCGCGCGCACCTGGAGGAAGGCGTGCCCTGGAGGGACATGGCGGTCCTCGTGCGCGCCGGCGGTCGTTCGATCCCCGCCGTGCGCCGGGCGCTCACCTCCGCCGGCGTCCCCCTGGAGATCGACGGCGACGATCTCCCCCTGCGCCACGAACCGGCGGTCGCGCCGCTCCTGACCGCCCTGCGCACCGTCGCCACGGCAGCGCTGCGGCCCGCCGTGGCCGAGGACGGCCTCCCCGGGGACGGCCCGGAGGAGAAGCCCGCGGAGCCCGAGGAACCCGAGGACCTGGAGAAGCTCGGCGAGCCGGGGGAGCTCGGAGAGCCCGAGGAGACCGGCGGCGCGCAGGACCGTGCCGCTGACGGGAAGCGCGGGGCGGCGCCCGGCCGGCTCGACACCGAGACCGCCCTCGCCCTCCTCGCGTCCCCCCTCGGCTCCATGGACGCCGCGGACCTGCGCCGTCTCGGCCGTGCCCTGCGCGACGAGGAGCGGGCCGCCGGGAACCGCGTACCGCCGCCGTCCGGGGATCTGCTGGCCAGGGCACTGGCCGAGCCCGAACGCCTGGTCACGCACGACCCGGCGTACGCCCACGGCGCCCAGCGGCTCGGCGCGCTCCTGCGCACGGCCCGCGAACTCCTGGAGGGCGGCGGCACCGCCGAAGAGGCCCTGTGGGTCCTGTGGAACGGCACCCCCTGGCCCGGCCGGCTGGAGCGGGCGGCACTGCGCGGCGGTGCGGGCGGGCGGAACGCCGACCGCGACCTCGACGCCGTGTGCGCCCTCTTCGACACCGCGGCACGGGCCGAGGAGCGCACCGGGGGACGCGGAGCGCTCAACTTCCTGGAGGAGGTCGACGCCCAGGACATCGCCGCAGACACCCTGTCCCGCCGTGCGGTGCGCCCCGACGCCGTACGCCTGATGACCGCACACCGGTCCAAGGGTCTGGAGTGGCGCCTGGTGGTCGTCGCCGGGGTGCAGGAGGGTCTCTGGCCCGACCTGCGCCGCCGGGGATCGCTCCTGGAGGCGGACCGCATCGGGCGGGACGGCCTGGCGGAACCGCTCACCCCGGGGGCGCTCCTGGCCGAGGAGCGCCGCCTG
Source organism: Streptomyces mutomycini (assembly GCF_001700505.1). Lineage (GTDB taxonomy): Bacteria > Actinomycetota > Actinomycetes > Streptomycetales > Streptomycetaceae > Streptomyces > Streptomyces mutomycini. Next base: position 3,875 of record NZ_MAPV01000114.1, on the reverse strand, counting down.
TTCTACGTGGCCGCGACCCGGGCCCGTGAACGCCTGATCGTCACCGCTGTCAAGGCTCCCGCCGACGACGGCGACCAGCCCTCCCGCTTCCTCACCGAGCTCGGGGTCGAACCCCGTGACGTCACAGGCCGTCCCCGCCGCCCGCTCGCTGTCGCCGCGCTCGTCGCCGAACTCCGGGCCACGACGGTCGACCCGGCAGCCTCGGACGTCCTGCGCGACGCGGCCGCCCGCCGGCTCGCCCGGCTCGCGGCGCTGACCGACGACGAGGGCCGGCCACTGGTGCCGGCAGCACACCCCCACCGCTGGTGGGGGCTGAACGAGCCGACGCGCTCCGAGGTCCCGCTGCGTGACCGGGACCGCCCCGTCGCGCTCTCCGGCAGTGCGCTCGACCAGCTCGCCAACACCTGCGCCCTCCAGTGGTTCCTGGGCCGCGAGGTGAAGGCCGATGCCCCGGCGACCGCGGCCCAGGGCTTCGGCAACGTGGTCCATGTCCTCGCCGACGAGGTGGCCTCCGGGCGTACCGCCGCCGACCTGGACGTCCTGATGGAGCGCCTGGACTCCGTGTGGGACGGCCTGGTCTTCGACGCGCCCTGGAAATCCCAGCAGGAGAAGGGCCAGGCACGCGCCGCCCTGGAACGCTTCCTGAGCTGGCACGTCATGGACCGCGCGGGCCGCACCCCCACCGCCAGCGAGCACGACTTCGACGTCACCCTCGAAGCCGGCGAGTACGCGGTACGCATCCGGGGCTCCATGGACCGGGTCGAACAGGACACCGAGGGCAGGGCGTACGTCGTCGACTTCAAGACCGGCAAGGGAGCGCCGACCAGGGGCGAGGTGGCCTCCCACCCCCAGCTCGCCGTCTACCAGCTCGCGGTCCGGGAGGGCGCCGTGGACGAGGTCTTCGACGGCCGCCGCCCCGCCCCCGGCGGCGCGGAACTCGTCCAGCTGCGCCAGCCCGCCCCGAAGAAGGAGGGCGGCGACGCACTCCCCAAGGTGCAGGCGCAGGAACCACTCTCCGGGGAATGGGTCTCCGACCTGCTCGCCACGGCGGCCGGAAAGGTCCTGGACGAACGGTTCACCCCCACGACCGGCCAGCACTGCACCCACTGCACCTTCAAGGCGTCGTGCAGCGCGCAGCCCGAAGGCCGCCAGATCATCGACTGACCGCCCCGGCCGGATCCGCGCGGGACGGCGTTGTCGGTGCGTCCGGTTAGCCTTTCCGGAGTGTCCTCCCCCATCACCGATCCCGAACAGCTCAAGGAGCTCCTCGGGATCCCCTTCACCCCGGAGCAGACGGCCTGCATCACCGCGCCGCCCGCGCCGCAGGTGATCGTCGCCGGAGCCGGCTCGGGGAAGACCACGGTGATGGCCGCCCGGGTGGTGTGGCTGGTCGGGACCGGCCAGGTCGCCCCGGAACAGGTCCTGGGCCTCACCTTCACGAACAAGGCCGCCGGTGAGCTCTCCGAGCGGGTCCGCAAGGCCCTCGTCGCGGCCGGGGTCACCGACCCCGACGTCATCGACCCGGACAACCCCCCGGGCGAACCCAGCATCTCGACCTACCACGCCTTCGCCGGCCGGCTCCTCACCGACCACGGCCTGCGGATCGGCCTCGAACCCACCACCCGGCTCCTCGCCGACGCCACCCGCTACCAGCTCGCCGCCCGGGTCCTGCGCGAGGCACCCGGCCCCTACCCGTCGCTGACCAGGTCCTTCCCCACCCTCGTCAGCGACCTGCTGGCGCTGGACGCCGAGCTCGCCGAACACCTCGTGCGCCCCGAGGAACTCGTCGAGCACGACACCGGACTCCTGCGGACCCTGGAGACGGCCCGGCTCACCAACGCCGAGCTGCGCAAGATCCCCGAGACGGCCGGGGCCCGCCGTGAACTCCTCGAACTGACCCGGCGCTACCGGGCGGCCAAGCGCAGCCGCGATCTCCTCGACTTCGGCGACCAGATCGCCCTCTCCGCGGAGCTGGCCCTCACCCGGCCCGAGGTCGGCGCCATCCTGCGCGAGGAATACCGGGTGGTGCTGCTCGACGAGTACCAGGACACCTCGGTGGCCCAGCGGCTGCTGCTGGCCGCACTCTTCGGAGGGGGCGGCGGGAACGGCACGGCGGGTCACGCCGTCACCGCTGTCGGCGACCCCTGCCAGGCGATCTACGGCTGGCGCGGCGCCTCCGTGGCCAACCTGGACGACTTCCCGCACCACTTCCCGCACGCCGACGGCACCCCGGCCACCCGCTACTCCCTCAGCGAGAACCGCCGCAGCGGAGGCCGCCTCCTGCACCTCGCCAACGGCCTCGCCGAACCCCTGCGCGCCATGCACGAAGGGGTCGAGGCACTGCGGCCGGCACCCGGAGCCGAGCGGGACGGCATGGTCCGGTGCGCCCTGCTGCGCACCCACGCCGAGGAGATCGACTGGCTCGGCGACTCGCTCGCCCACCTCGTACGGACCGGTACGCCGCCCGGGGAGATCGCCGTCCTGTGCCGTACCGCAGGGGACTTCCCCCGCATCCAGGCCGCCCTCGTCGCCCGGGACGTCCCGGTCGAGGTCGTCGGCCTCTCCGGACTGCTGCACCTGCCCGAGGTCGCCGACCTCGTCGCCGTCTGCGAGGTCCTGCAGGACCCCGGGGCCAACGCCTCCCTGGTCCGGCTGCTCACCGGACCGCGCTGGCGCATCGGACCCCGGGACCTCGCCCTCCTCGGGCGCCGCGCGCGCCTCCTCGTCCACCGCTCCGCCCCCGGTGACGACGGTGCCGACCCGGACCTCCGTCTGGCCGAGGCCGTCGAGGGCATCGACCCGGCCGAGGTGATCTCGCTCGCCGACGCCCTCGACACCTTCCTGGAGTCGGGCGGCTCCGAGGACGACCAGCTGCCGTTCTCCGCGGAGGCCCGCGTCCGCTTCGCCCGCCTCGCCACCGAGCTCCGCGACCTCCGCCGCTCGCTGGCAGACCCCCTCATGGACGTACTGCACCGCGTCCTGGCGACGACCGGCCTCGAAGTGGAACTCTCCGCGTCGCCGCACGCCCTGGCCGCACGCCGCCGTGAGACCCTCGCCAACTTCCTGGACGTCGCGGCCGGGTTCGCCGCCGTGGACGGGGAGGCGTCCCTGCTCGCCTTCCTCGGCTTCCTGCGCACCGCCGCCCAGTACGAGAAGGGCCTGGACAACGCCCTGCCCGGCGGCGAGAACACCGTGAAGGTCCTCACCGCCCACAAGTCCAAGGGCCTGGAATGGGACGTCGTCGCCGTCCCCGGCCTCGTCGGCGGCCAGTTCCCCAGCACGCAGTCCCGGGACTCGTGGACCTCCCAGCCCCAGGTCCTCCCGCACGCCCTGCGCGGCGACGCGGCCACGCTTCCCGTCCTCGACACCTTCGACGCCAAGGGCCTCAAGGCGTTCAAGGAGGAGATGAAGGGACATCAGCACACCGAGGAGCTCCGCCTCGGCTACGTCACCTTCACCCGCCCCCGCAGCCTGCTGCTCGGCTCCGGCCACTGGTGGGGGCCGTCCCAGAAGAAGCCCCGCGGCCCGTCCGCCTTCCTCGACGCGCTGTACGAACACTGCGCGGCCGGGTACGGCGAGATCGAGGTCTGGGCGGATGAGCCCGAGGAGGACGAGGAGAACCCGGCGCTCCAGCAGACGGACGCCGACCAGGCCTGGCCGCTCCCGCTCGACGACACCGCCATGTCCCGCCGCCGCGCCGCGCGCGACACGGTGCTGGCGCACCTGGAGGCCCTGGCGGCCACGCCGGCGCCGGACGCGTACGAATCGGTGCCCACGCACGCGGTTCCGCACGGGCCGCCGTACGACGAGGAGCCCCGGCACGAAGAGGAGCCCCCGTACGACGACGAGCCCCGGTACGAAGAGGAGCCCCCGTA
>NZ_MAPV01000113.1 GCF_001700505.1 Streptomyces mutomycini | reverse complement strand
ACGTACGGCCAGGACCGCCCCGAAGGCCGTCCGTTGCTGCTGGGTTCGGTGAAGTCGAACATTGGTCATACCCAGGCCGCTGCCGGTGTTGCGGGTGTCATGAAGATGGTGCTTGCGATGCGGCACGGGGTGGTGCCGCCGACGTTGCATGTGGATGAGCCGAGTAGTCATGTCGACTGGGCTTCGGGTGCTGTGGAGCTGGCGACGGAGAGGGTTGCGTGGCCCGGGCAGGGGGTGCCAGCTTCCCGCGGCGCCTCCTCCAGGATGACGTGGGCGTTCGTACCACTGATCCCGAAGGACGACACACCCGCACGCCGCACCCCCTGCCCGGGCCACGCAACCCTCTCCGTCGCCAGCTCCACAGCACCCGAAGCCCAGTCGACATGACTACTCGGCTCATCCACATGCAACGTCGGCGGCACCACCCCGTGCCGCATCGCAAGCACCATCTTCATGACACCCGCAACACCGGCAGCGGCCTGGGTATGACCAATGTTCGACTTCACCGAACCCAGCAGCAACGGACGGCCTTCGGGGCGGTCCTGGCCGTACGTCGCAAGCAACGCCTGCGCCTCGATCGGGTCACCCAGGGACGTACCCGTCCCATGCGCCTCCACCACATCCACGTCGGACGCCGCAAGACCCGCGCTCGTCAACGCCTCGCGGATCACGCGCTGCTGCGACGGACCGTTCGGCGCCGTCATACCATTCGACGCACCGTCCTGATTGACGGCGGTCCCCCGCACCACGGCGAGAACACGGTGACCGTTGCGGCGGGCATCGGACAGCCGCTCCACAAGGAGCATGCCCGCGCCCTCGCCCCAGGCGGTGCCGTCGGCACCCTCGGCGAACGCCTTGCACCGACCATCAGCGGCAAGACCACCCTGCTTGCCGAACTCCGCGAA
>NZ_MAPV01000112.1 GCF_001700505.1 Streptomyces mutomycini | reverse complement strand
CCGTGGAGAACATAACGGGGCTGATCCCCGGCTCAGCGCCGGCACCCCTGGGTCCGTGAGGGTGAGCCGGGCCTGACTTCACCCGAGGCGCGAGCTGCCGCCGGAGGCCGCCGCCTCCCCCGGGGCCGCCTCCGGCCGTGTCTCGTCCGTGTCCCGGCGGCGCATCGACAGCAGCAGGGTGAGCGCCGTGCCGGCGACCGCCCAGGCGGAGAGCACCAGCAGGGGGCCGGTGACCGCGTTGCCCTTGAAGTACGCGATCGAGCGGGCTGTCCAGGTGCCCGCGCCGGGCGGCAGGGCGGGGCCGATCGCCCGCCAGAAGTCCGGCAGCATCGGCAGCGGGAAGGCGCCGCCCGCGCTCGGGTTGCCCGCGATCACGATGAGCAGGACCGCCAGGCCGATGCCGATGATGCCGGTGAGGGCCTGCAGGGCGAGCGTGGTCGTGCCGACCGCGAAGACGACCAGGGCCCCCAGGCCGGCCAGGGCCCACACGCTGCCCGGGAGTGCGCCGAGTACCGGGCCGATGATGACCGCGCCGCCGATCCCGCCCGCGATCGAGTACAGCGCCATGACCCCGGTGCGGATCGCCGCGCGCTGCCGGTTGGCGGGCTTGGCGCCCGCGCTGATCGCCAGGATCGAGGCGCAGAGGTAGCCGCCGACGCACCAGCCCACGACCAGGTAGAACGACGAGAGGCCGTCGAAGTCGTCCGGGGAGGCGGGCGCCACGTCCACGGTCCGGACCGTGCGCTTCCGGGGCCCCTCCGACTCCTTGATGATCTCTGTCAGCGAAGTGGCCAGCACGGTGCCGCCGCCGGAGGCGACGAGCACGGTGTCGGTCGACCCGGTGGGGCTGACGATCAGGGCGCCGTCGATGTCGCGGTTCTGGATCTGCCGGCGCGCCTCGGCCTCGCCGGAGACCGCGCGCGGGTCGAGCGGGCCGCCAGGCAGGTTGCCCAGCTGGGTGACGAGCTGCCCGGACACCTGCTGCGGGGCGACGACCCCGAAGGGGACGTCCGTCGGGACGGGGCGGTGCAGCGCACCGACGTAGGAGGCGATGAACAGCAGCTGCAGTCCCAGTACGCCGATGACCAGCAGGGCGGCGCGTGCGGTGACGGCGTTCTTCACCTCGTCAGCGAAAGTCATGCCCCCACGGTCCGGCTGGGGCGCTGTTCGTGCAGGCGGGGGCGGGCCGAATGGCGGAGGAGTGGCCGCGCCCCCGGTTATCGTACGAACGTTCGAAACTTGGTCTATGGTGGAGAGCGAGGGGGTGATGAGTACGGATCGGTCCAGGAGGTGCGGATGTCAGGGTTCACGCATCTGCATACCTTTTCCGGGTTCTCCCTGCGGTACGGGGCATCGCACCCGGAGCGGCTGGCCGAGCGTGCCGTCGAGCGGGGGATGGACGCCCTCGCGCTGACCGACCGCGACAGTCTCGCGGGCGCGGTCCGCTTCGCCCGGGCCTGCGAGAAGGCCGGGATACGGCCGCTCTTCGGGGCGGAGCTCGCGGTGGCACGGCAGACTCCGGGAGAGGTGGCGGGCGAGCGGCGTACGCACAGGCCGCGCACGCCGGTCCGCGGGGGTGCCTTTGTCGATGAATCCGCACCCCGGGTCACCTTCCTCGCCCGGGACGGCGCCCATGGCTGGGCCGAACTGTGCCGGCTGGTCACCGCCGCCCACACCCCGGACACGGGGGCTCCGGACACCCCGGGCCCCGGACAGCCCCTGCTCGCCCGGTCCGCGCTGCCCGCGGAAGGGCTCACCGTGCTGCTCGGCCCCGCCTCCGAGGTGGGCGCCGCACTCGCCGCGGGCCGGCCCGACCGGGCCGCCGTGCTGCTCGCCCCCTGGCGCGAGATCTACGGCGACGCCCTGCGCCTCGAAGCCGTCCACCACGGCCGCGAGGGCACCGGCCCCGGGTCGCTCCGGCTCGCCGCCCGTACCGTCGGCTTCGCCGCCGAGCAGGGGGTGCGGGCCGTGCTGACCAACGCCGTCCGGTACGCCGACCCGGGGCAGGGGCCCGTCGCCGACGTACTCGACTCGGCCCGCCGGCTCGTCCCCGTCGACCCGCGCCGTTCCCCCCTCGACACCGGGGAGCGCTGGCTCAAGGACGCCCGTGCGATGGAGGAGACCGCCGGGCGGATCACCACCTCGGCGGGGCTCGGGCGGGACGCGGGGCGGCTGCTGCTCGCGGAGACCCGGCGCACCGCCGACGCCTGCCGCGTCGACCCGGCGGACGACCTGGGCCTCGGCAGTGTCCACTTCCCCGAGCCGCACCTCGTCGGGGCCGGGCGGCGCACCGCCCAGCGGGTGCTGGCCTCCCGCGCCGCCGCGGGCATGGTGCGGCACGGCTACGACCGCCGGCGCGACTACTGGGAGCGGATGCACCGTGAGCTGGACATCATCGCCCACCACGGCTTCGCCTCCTACTTCCTGACGGTCGCCCAGGTCGTCGACGACGTGAAGGAGATGGGCATACGCGTCGCCGCGCGCGGCTCCGGGGCCGGCTCCCTGGTCAACCACCTGCTCGGGATCGCCCACGCCGACCCGGTCGAACACGGGCTGCTCATGGAGCGCTTCCTGTCCGAGCGGCGCTTCGTGCTGCCCGACATCGACATCGACGTCGAGTCCGCCCGCCGTCTCGACGTCTACCGCGCGATCATCGGCCGCTTCGGCGCCGAGCGGGTCGCGACCGTCTCCATGCCCGAGACCTACCGGGTGCGCCACGCCATCCGCGACGTCGGCGCCGCGCTCTCCATGGACCCGGCCGAGACCGACCGGCTCGCCAAGGCCTTCCCGCACATCCGGGCCAGGGACGCCCGCGCCGCGATGGAGGAACTCCCCGAACTGCGCGCCGTGGCAGGACAGAAGGAGAAGTACGGCCGGCTCTGGGACCTGGTGGAGTCGCTGGACGCCCTGCCGCGCGGCATCGCCATGCACCCGTGCGGGGTGCTCCTCTCGGACGACTCGCTGCTGCGGCGCACCCCGGTCATGCCCACCAGCGGCGAGGGTTTCCCGATGTCCCAGTTCGACAAGGACGACGTGGAGCACCTCGGGCTGCTCAAGCTCGACGTGCTCGGCGTGCGGATGCAGTCGGCGATGGCGCACGCGGTGACCGAGGTGAAGCGGGCCTCGGGGCGGGAGGTCGACCTGGACGCCGTGCCGCAGGGCGACCCGGAGACGTACCGGCTCATCAGGAGCGCCGAGACGCTCGGCTGCTTCCAGATCGAGTCGCCGGGCCAGCGCGACCTGGTCGGCCGGCTCCAGCCCGCCACCTTCCACGACCTGGTGGTCGACATCTCGCTGTTCCGGCCGGGTCCGGTCGCCGCCGACATGGTGCGGCCGTTCATCGAGGCCAGGCACGGCCGCGCGCCCGTGCGCTATCCCCACCCCGACCTGGAAGGAGCGCTGCGCGACACCTACGGGGTGGTCGTCTTCCACGAGCAGATCATCGAGATGGTGAACATCATGACCGGCTGCGGACGAGGCGAGGCCGACCGGGTGCGGCGCGGGCTCTCCGACCCCGAGTCGCAGGCCCGGATCAGGGTCTGGTTCGCACAGCAGGCGGCGCGGAGGAAGTACGGTGCCGAGGTGATCGCCCGCGCCTGGGAGATCATCGAGGCGTTCGGGAGCTACGGCTTCTGCAAGGCGCACGCGGTCGCCTTCGCCGTGCCGACGTACCAGTCGGCCTGGCTCAAGGCGCACCACCCGGCGGCCTTCTACGCGGGGCTGCTCACCCACGACCCCGGGATGTATCCGAAACGGCTGCTGCTCGCGGACGCGCGCCGGCGCGGTGTGCCGGTGCTGCCGCTGGACGTGAACCGGTCGGCAGCCGCCCACCGGATCGAACTGGTGTCTGGCGACAACGGTGATATATGGGGATTGCGGCTGGCCCTCTCGGACGTCCACGGCATCAGTGAGGCCGAGGTCGCCCGGATCGAGGCCGGGCAGCCCTACACCTCGCTGCTGGACTTCTGGCAGCGGGCCAGGCCCGGAAAGCCCGCCGCCGAACGGCTGGCCCAGGTCGGCGCGCTGGACGCCTTCGGTGCCAACCGCCGGGACCTGCTGCTGCACCTGTCCGAACTCCACCGCGCCCAGCGGGGTTCCGGGGCCAAGGGGAACGGCGCCCAGCTCCCGCTCGGCGACGGGCACCGGACCGGCACCATCGGCCTGCCCGACCTCAACGACGCCGAACGCCTCAGCGCCGAGCTCGGCGTCCTCAGCATGGACGTGTCGCGCCACCTGATGGGCGATCACCACGCCTTCCTGGAGGAGCTGGGCGCGGTCTCCGCCAAGCGGCTGCGGGAGGCAGGACACGGGGAGACCGTGCTGGTCGCGGGCGCCAAGGTGGCCACCCAGACCCCGCCGATCCGCTCCGGGCGCCGGGTCGTCTTCACCACCCTGGACGACGGGACCGGACTGGTCGACCTCGCCTTCTTCGACGACAGCCACGCCGCCTGCGCGCACACCGTCTTCCACTCCTGGCTGCTGCTCGTGCGCGGGACGGTCCAGCGGAGGGGCGCGCGCAGCCTGAGCGTGGTCGGCGCGGCGGCCTGGAATCTGGCGGAGCTCGCCGAACTCCGGCGCACCGGCGGCCTCGACGCGGTCGCGGCACGGCTGGCGGAGGTGCCCGACGACGGGGAGGGGGAGGGCTCCGGCGACGGCCGCCGCATCCAGCTGCCGACCGGCTACGAGATGAACCCCTGGTCCGATCTCCAGCCGGCCGGTGAGGGGACGCCCACCGGGAGGAAGCTGTGGCACCAGAGCCAGGGGAGCGCGGGATGAACGACCAGCCGGCCGTCCTGTGCCTGCGGTTCCGCCGGATCGGCGGCGGACTTCCGGACGGCGCCGCCTACGAGGGACTGCTCGCCCTCCTCGGGGCGTTCACCCCGGTCGTCGAGGCGGCCCCGCCCGGCGCCGCGCTGGCCGATGTCAGCGGCGCGCTGCGCTACTTCGGACAGGACGCGGCGGGCCTGGCCTCCGTGATCCGGGTGCGCGCCCTCGCCCTGCACGGCGTGGACTGCGCGATCGGGGCGGCCTCCAACCCCATGCTGGCCAGGATGGCCGCACGGCAGGCGACGGCCGGAACCACCTTCGTCGTGCCCCCCGGTGAGCACGCCGGCTTCCTCGCGTCCAAGCCCGCCGCCGCGCTCGACGGCGTCGGGGCGGCGACCGCGCGCACCCTGTGCGGATACGGGCTCGACTCCATCGGCCGGATAGCCGCCGCACCGCTCGCCACCCTGCAGCGGATCACCGGGATGCGGACCGGGAGGGAGCTGTGGGAGCGGGCCAACGGCATCGACCGTACGCGGGTCGTGCCGAACGCCGCCGCCCGGTCGATCGCCGCCGAACGCTCCTTCCCCCGCGACGAACTGGACCCCGAGCAGCACCGCCGCGCGCTCCTCTCGCTCACCGAGGAGCTGGGGGCCAGGCTGCGCGGCGACGGACAGGTGTGCCGCTCGCTCGCGGTCTCCGTGCGCTACGCCGACCGGACCGGTTACGCGACGCTGACCCGCAGCCGTACGCTCCAGGAGCCCACCGCCCATTCGGCGGCGCTCACCTCGCTCGCGTACCGGATCCAGGACTCGTTCGCCCTGCAGCGGGCGCGGGTGCGGGGGATCGGGCTGCGGGCGGAAGGGCTCCAGGACGCGGAACGGGCCGCCCACCAGCTCACCTTCGACCCGGTGGACGAACGGGCGCGGCGCATCGAGGCGGTGTCCGACCGGCTGCGGGCCCGCTTCGGCCCGCAGGCCGTGAAGCCGGGGCGGCTCGCGGCCTGACCTGAGGGCCGCCCGGAATCTTTTTACCGGCACGTAACTTCCCCTCGTGACCTTACCCATGCGTAACTTGGCATGAGCACGTTGAAAAACGTATTCGCTGTGGTCCGGACCGCAGGGCGCACCGACATCGCAACTCCCTTGAGCCGCAAGGAGACCACCCGATGCTGCCCTGGACCCGTGCCTCGCGCACCCCACGCGCACGCAGAACGCTCGCCGCACTCCTCCTCGCCGTCACCGCGCTCGTCGCCGCCCCCACGGCGACCGCCAACGCGGCCACCACGCAGGCCGCCGCCTCCTCCCGCGGCTGGAACGACTACTCCTGCAAGCCCTCCGCGGCCCACCCCCGCCCCGTCGTCCTCGTCCACGGGACCTTCGGGAACTCGATCGACAACTGGCTGGTCCTCGCGCCGTACCTCGTCAACCGGGGCTACTGCGTCTTCTCGCTCGACTACGGCCAGCTCCCCGGGGTACCGGTCTTCAACGGACTGGGCCCGATCGACAAGTCGGCCGCACAGCTCGACGTGTTCGTCGACAAGGTGCTCGGCGCCACCGGCGCCCCGAAGGCCGACCTCGTCGGCCACTCCCAGGGCGGCATGATGCCCAACTACTACCTGAAGTTCCTCGGCGGAGCCGACAAGGTGAACGCCCTCGTCGGCATCGCCCCCGACAACCACGGCACCACGCTGCTCGGCCTCACCCGGCTGCTGCCGTACTTCCCCGGCATCGAGGACCTCCTCACGACGAACACCCCCGCTCTCGCCGACCAGATCGCCGGATCCGCGTTCATCACCAAGCTCAACGCGGGCGGCGACACCGTGCCCGGCGTCCGCTACACCGTCATCGCGACCAGGTACGACGAGGTCGTCACCCCGTACCGCACGCAGTACCTGAGCGGGCCGAACGTACGCAACGTCCTGCTCCAGGACCTGTGCCCGGTCGACCTGTCCGAGCACGTCGCGATCGGGACCATCGACCGGATCGCCTTCCACGAGGTGGTGAACGCCCTCGACCCGGCGCACGCCACCCCGACCACCTGCGCCTCGGTCATCGGCTGAGACACGGCTGCGGGCCCCCGGCGAACCGGGGACCCGCGGCCACCCGCCGGGTCAGGCGCGGTGAGTACCGCCCGCGGCCCGGCGGCGGACCGAGACGAACAGGGCGCTCGCACCGAGGGCCAGCGCGGCGGTCCCGCCCATCGCGAGGTACGAGGTGCCGCCGCTGCCACCCGTCTCGGCGAGGACCTCGTCCGCGGACGCCGTGTCCGCGGGGGAGGCGGTGACGTTGTCCGCCTCCGGCGCGTTCGCCCCGGCCCCGGCGGCCGGGGCCGCCCCGGTGACCTCCGCGCCGGTCGCCGCGTCGTCGTCCCCGTGGCCGCCGTGCTCGACGGACGACTTGCCCGCGCCCTCGTCGATCTCCGCCTCGGACGGGACGGACGCGGTCGGTGCCGGGGCGGCCCCGCTTCCGGCGCTCCCGCCGTTCTCACCGCCGAAGACCACGTCGGAGCAGGCATAGAAGGCCTCGGGGGAGTCCGACCGCTGCCAGACCGTGTAGATCAACTGCTGCCCCGACGCCTGCGGCACGGTGCCGTCGAAGACGTACGACCCGTTCTCCAGGGCCGGGTCGGTGGCCGTGGCGAACGGCTTCTCCTCCAGGTCCGACCACTTCAGCGGCTGGGCCGGGTCGTAACCCGCCCTGGTCAGGTAGAGCTCGAACGAGCCCTTGTGCGGGGCGGTCGCCCGGAAGCGGAAGGTGTGGCTGCCCGCCTCCATGGGGGTGGACGGCCAGTCGGCACGCGGCAGGTCGAGTCCCTTGAACTTGTCGTTGCCCGCGCTGCACAGCTTGCCGTCCGGGATCAGCTCACGGTGCTTGCCCGCCGCGTTGGCGATGTTCACGCCGTTCCAGTCGTACAGCGCCTGGGTCCCGCCCGCCGCCACCGCCGCCCGGCACGCCGCCGACCGCGGGCTCTCCGGCCCCTCCGCGAAGCAGGCCGAGACCCGGCTGACCGGATCGCTCAGCGAACCGTGTGCGGCGGCCGGGGCGGCAGAGAGCCCGGTCAGCGCCAACGGCGCGACGCCGAGCGCGACGATGCCTCCGGCGAGCCTGCGACGGGCGGTGGTGATGGGGGTCATGGTGGGGGTTCTCCTTCGGCGGCACGGCTGCTGACCAGGTCTGGTGATCAGCAAACTAGCCGTCGCCGACAGCGCATCCGGCCGTGAGAACCGCCGGCCGACGATCGTTATGGGCGCCTTAAGGGACGGTTAGGGGAGGGCTCAGGAAGGGGCGACTGTGGGTCCCACCCAGGCCTGTGCGCTGACCCTGTGTCATCCATGGTCGTCCACCGGAGCCCGTGCACTTTCGCGCCGAGGTTGCTCCCCATCTGGCCCCCAGAGCCCCCGCTCTCCCTGAGAACTCCTGACGTGTCGGGGCGCTGTCGGGCAGCATGATGCGATGAACTCGGATGAGCCGGTGCCCCGGGAGTTGAAGATCCTCGATACGGCCTCGCTGCTCAGGCTGGAGGAGCGGGCGTGGGGGCTCAGCCTCAACCAGCGGCTGGACCCGGCATGGGTGCAGTTGAGTGCAGCACCCGATGGGACCCACTACCTGTGGCCAGCCCTGTGGAACAGCCTGTCCCATCGCCCCGGCATCCCACGCCAGTTGCGGTGCGAGCTCCTCATCGAGCTTCGTGCGGGAGACCGCGTGATGAGTCTGCTGGACGTCATGCCTGACGACTTCGCCCCTCTGCCGGGAGTTACCTCGCGTGACGAAGGCATGCAGGTCAGCCGACTCCTGGACCGGGCGCCCAGTGTCAGGGAATGGCTGCTGGACAGGAGCGTCCTGGGCCAGCCGTGAGAGGCGTCCCCAGCAGATGAGTGCGCATCCGAGGGTGAGGAAGGCTTCGCGGATGCCGTCGCGGATCTCCCAGCGGATCCGCAGGCGGCGGAACCAGTGCAGCTGGGCGAATGCGCGCTCCACGAGATCCGGCCCCGCCCACCAGAGCGGTAACCGGCCTCATGGTCCGCACGGCGCGCCGGCTCACGTAGCACTGAGGCCCGTGCACGGCCCTCGCGGTCGGCCAGGCGCAAAGACTTCGGGTCCGCCGCGATCGCGGCGGACCCGAAGCCTCGACCGTCGCAGCCGTTACCTTCGGCTCGGCCCCCACCAGCCCTCCGGCACCGCGAACATCACTTCACCACGACGTTGTCCCCGGACGATTTCGACGGCCCGGTGGTGGTGTTGCCGTGGTACACCCAGCGCCACGTACCCGTCTTGGAGGCCTTCACAGTCGTCCTGAGATCACCCGAGCCGTTCGCGTACACCTTCTTCACCGTGGTGTAGGAGGCGGCGCCGGCAGGCTTGAACTCCAAGCTCACCAGACGGCCTTCGTAGGAGGCGTACTTCCTCGTCTCCCAGTTGGCCCGCGTGACCTTTCCGGTCACGGTGATGGTGCTGCCGTTCGACACCGGTTCGGGCGAGGCGTTGACGGTCAGGCGGGAGTTGCGCTTGACGTGGACCGTCAGACCCTCGTCGTCGGTGTCACCACCGCCGCCCTTGAAGTGCACCTCGGCCCCGACCTTCCAGGCTCCGGCCTCGCTGTTGTGCATGTCCCACACGCTCGGGTCGAAGTACATCCTCTCGTTGAAGTCGCAGACGCCCGGGCTCACCTTGATGCAGTCGCTCGTCTCGATGGCGTGCCACAGCCGATCACCCGCACCACCGCGGTACAGGAACACCGCCGGCCACTTCCACGTGTGAGTGGTCGCCATCCGGAAGGAGGCGGGCACCGCGACCTCCTCCGACACCCCGATCACAATCGGCTTGCCGCCGTTCACCTGGACACGGGTGAACGAGACCCCACCCTCGGCCGCCCCGGCCGGCACCGCGGCCGCGGCCGTGAACACCGCCGCCGCACCACCGGCCACGACGACTCTCCAGACCTGCTTCCCCACCTGATCCCCAATTCTCCGTACGGAAAGGCGCCGAAGGCTCATCCCTCCAGCGCCTTACAGACAGTCGGTATCCACACGGGGTTGTACGCCCGCGAATCACAATGGGGCATCAGGGAAACGGGTCGGTGGGAAGTTACGGACAGACAATCCGGGCATGACGACCGGATATCTGTCCGTACGGTCCCACCGACCGAAACCGTCAGACCTGGACGCCCGGAGTGCCGTCCTCCACGACCACGCTCGCGCGGGTGCTGATCGGGGCGTCGGGCTTCGTCACGAAGGGCAGGACGCGGAAGTCGCTCGTCCAGCGGTCGCGGTCCACCGTGACCCGGACGTAGCCCCGCTGGCTGTTGAAGAACTTCATGTGCGGGTTCGCCGCGAGGAACGTCTCGCCCTGGGCCGTCATGTCGGCGCCGTCGCCGCCGCTGGTGACCGAGGTGCCCACGAACTCCGAGCCGACGGTCGCCGATTCCGGGTCGGTGTAGTCGCGCTTGAGGTCCCAGGCGTAGTTCTGGTGGCGGTCGCCCGTGATGACGACCAGATTGCGCACCCCGCGGGTGTCCGCCTCGGCGAGCAGCCGGTTGCGCTCGGCGACGTAGCCGTCCCACGGGTCCATCCAGACCTTCGTGGCCGGACCCGGGTCCTGGTCGGTCTGGCCCATCGGGGCCTGATTGCCGAGGATCTGCCAGCGGGCCTGCGAGCGGCTGAAGCCCTTGAGGACCCAGTCCCGCTGGCGGGACCCGAGCAGGGAGCGGTCCGCGTCGAAGCGGTCGGCGCAGTCGGCGGAGGCGCCGTCACCGCACGGCTGGTCGTCGCGGTACTGGCGGGTGTCGAGCATCGAGAAGTCGGCGAGCCGGCCGTAGGGGAGCCTGCGGTACATCTGTACGTCGGGTCCCTTCGGCAGCTGGGTGCGGCGCAGCGGCGCGTGCTCGTACAGGGCCTGGAAGGCGGCGGCGCGGCGCAGCAGGAAGGTCTCCGGGTTCTCGTTGTTCTCGGAGGTCTCGTCCGCCCAGTTGTTCTCCACCTCGTGGTCGTCGAACGTCATGATCCACGGGAAGCTGGCGTGCGCCTCGCGCAGCGGGGCCTCGGACTTGTAGAGGCCGTACTGCAGGCGGTAGCGGGCGAGGTCGAGCGTCTCGGTGTGGAACCTGGGGTCCGTGCTCACGCCGCGCTTGTTCGTCTTCACGCCGGACTCGTACAGGTAGTCGCCGAGGTGCACCACCAGGTCCAGGTCCTCCTGGGCCATGTGGTGGTACGCGGTGAAGTAGCCGTCCTGCCAGGCCTGGCAGGAGGCGAAGGCGAACTTCAGCTCGCGCGGGGAGGCCATGGGCGTCGGGGTGGTGCGCGTACGTCCCACGGGGGAGATCGCGGAACCCGCCCTGAAGCGGAACCAGTACGTGCGGTCGGGGGCGAGCCCGTGGACCTCGGGGTGGACGGAGTGCGCCAGTTCGGGAGTCGCCACGACGCTGCTGCGGCGTACGACCTGGCGGAACCGGTCGTCGAGCGCCACCTCGTACTGGACCCGGACGGGCTTCGCGGGCATGCCGCCGAGGCCGTCCTGGGCGAAGGGTTCGGGAGCCAGGCGCGTCCAGAGCACGACACCGTCCGACGTCGGGTCGCCCGAGGCGACACCCAGGGTGAACGGGTCACCCTTCAGGGCGGGCGCGGCGAACGCGGACTGGGCCTCCCACGCCCCCGTCCCGAGCATCAGTGCGGCGGCTGCCCCTCCGCCGAATCCGAACATCTGCCTGCGGGACACGGAATGCGAGACCACGGGTCCTCCTCGGTCGATCTGCGTCAACCTCGGACACGCTGCCGGGAATTGGTGTCATGCTCACGCGCAGCGCATGGCCGGGGACCGAGCGATACGTGAACAGGACAGCCGAGCGGCCCGGAGGGCTCAGGACACCGCGCGGTAGCGGCGCTCCGGCCGGCCGGTCCCGCCGTACCGCAGGGACACCTCGGCGCGCCCCGTCTCGGCGAAGTACTCGAGGTAGCGGCGCGCGCTGACCCGGGACAGCGCGCCCGCCTCGGCGCACTCGGACGCCGACAGCCCCGCCGGGTGTTCGCGCAGGACGCGGTCGACCAGATCCGCGGTGTGGGCCGCCAGGCCCTTGGGGAGTTCGCGGGAGCCCGGGGGACGGGTGCCGAAGATGCGGTCCACATCCTCCTGGCGGGCTTCCTGCCGGGCCTCGTCCAGCGCGTCCAGACGATTGCGCAGCGAGGCCACGTGCTGCAGCTGCTCCTGAAGGGCCGAGCGGTGGAACGGCTTGATCAAGTAGTGCAGGGCGCCCGCCCGCAGGGCGGCCCTGACCACCCCGGCGTCGCGCGCCGCCGTGATGAACAGCGCGTCCACGCTGTGGGTGTCCCCGTCCCGTTCCTCCGCCGCGCGCAGCTCCCGCAGCACCTGGATCCCGTCCATGTCGGGAAGGAAGATGTCGAGCAGGACGAGGTCGGGACGGAGCCGGCGGGCCGCGTGCAGGGCCTCCGCGCCCGTGTGGGCCACCCCGACGACCGTAAAGCCTGCCAAAGCGGACACGTATCGGCTGTGCAGCTTCGCGACCATGAAGTCGTCGTCCACCACCAGCACTTTCGTCACGCCGACACGCTAGGGCGCGACCACAACGACCACAACGTCCATTGATTCCGGAACGGCGACAGCTCGTTAACGCGCAGGCAACATATGGGCCACCTCACCCCCCTGCACCCAAGGCTCGAAAGGCGGCACCCGGTGCGACTGCGCACTCCACTCGCCCTGTTCGGGGCAGCGCTGCTGGTGGTCGTCGGGCCACCGCTGCTCTCCACCGGCAGCGGTTCCGACACCGGCACGCAGATTCCCGGACTGCGCTTCATGGTTCCCAACACACCCGGCGGCGGTTACGACATCACGGCGCGCACCGCGGCGAAGAACGCCGAGGACGCGGGGCTCACCCACGGCATCGAGGTGTTCAACCTGCCCGGCGCGGGCGGCACCGTCGGTGTGAGCCGGCTGGTCGCCGAGCACGGAAACGGCAAACTCGCCATGTCCATGGGCCTCGGTGTCGTGGGCGCCGTGAACACCAACAAGTCGCCCAAGACCCTGGCCGACACCACCCCGATCGCCCGGCTCACCGAGGAGCAGGACATCGTCGTCGTCGCCAAGGACTCCCCGTACCGGACGATCGGCCAGCTGCTCACCGCCTGGAAGAAGGACCCGGGGAAGATCCCGGTCGGCGGCGGTTCCTCGCCCGGCGGTCCCGACCACCTGGCGCCGATGCTGATGGCGAAGGCCGCCGGGATCGCACCGAAGCAGGTCAACTACGTCCCCTTCGACGGCGGCGGAGAACTGCTCGCCTCGATCCTCGGCAACAAGGTCGGCTTCGGCGTCTCCGGCGTCGGTGAGTACCTCGACCAGATAGAGGCCGGAGAGCTGCGCCTGCTCGCAGTCACCGGGCCGGAGAGGGTCCCGGGCCTCGACGCGCCCACCCTCCGTGAGGCCGGTCTCGACACCGACTTCACGAACTGGCGCGGCATCGTCGCCCCGCCCGGGCTCTCCGTCGCCGAGCGCGACAAACTCGTCGGGCTGGTGAGCGAACTGCACGACTCGAAGCAGTGGCGGGAGTCCATGAAGAAGAACGGCTGGGACGACGCCTTCCTCACCGGCGACGACTTCGGCGACTTCCTGGACGCCCAGGACCGCCGGGTCGCCACCGTCCTCGAGGAGCTGGGACTGTGAGCGACGAGAACAACACCCCCTCCAGGTCCGCCACCGCGCGCTCCTGGCTGCGCGAACACTCCGAACTCGGCGTCTGCGTCCTGCTGCTCGCGCTGGGCGTCCTCGTCCTGACCGACGCCCTGACGATGAGCGTGGACATCACCCAGCGCGGGCCCGTCGGCCCCCGGACCGTCCCCGTGGCCGTCGGCATCGGGCTGCTGGCCGTCGCCGTGCTGCTCGCCGTCGACGTCCTGCGCGGCGGCCGCGGCGAGGCTGAGGGCGGCGAGGACGTCGACCTCGGCGAACCGGCCGACCGGCGCACCGTCGCCCTGCTCACCGGTGTCTTCCTCGCCTTCGCCGTCCTCATCGGCCCGCTGGGCTTCCCGATCTCCGGCGCCCTCCTCTTCTGGGGCTCGGCCTACGCGCTGGGCAGCCGCCACCACGACCGCGATCCGCTCATCGCGGCCGGGCTCTCCCTGGTGACCTACTTCGTCTTCGACAACCTGCTCGGGGTGCCCCTCCCGGGCGGCCCGCTGATGGGGGTGCTCTGACCGATGGATTCCCTCAACTCCCTCATCGACGGGTTCGGCACGGCTCTCACGCCGGTCAACCTGCTCTGGGCCGCGCTCGGCGTCCTGCTCGGCACGGCGATCGGTGTCCTCCCCGGCATCGGCCCCGCCATGGCCGTGGCCCTGCTGCTCCCGGTGACGTACGGACTCGAACCGACCGGTGCCTTCATCATGTTCGCCGGGATCTACTACGGCGCGATGTTCGGCGGCTCCACCACCTCGATCCTCCTCAACACCCCGGGGGAGAGCGCGGCCGTCGTCGCCGCGATCGAGGGCAACCGGATGGCCAAGGCCGGACGCGGCGCGCAGGCGCTGGCCGCCGCCGCGATCGGCCACTTCGCCGGCGGCATGATCGGCACGATCCTGCTGGTCGTCCTGGCGCCGACCGTGGCCTCGCTCGCCGTCGACATCGGCGCCCCCGACTACTTCGCCATCATGGTGCTGGCCTTCATCGCCGTCACCTCCGTCCTCGGCTCCTCGCGCATCCGCGGCCTGGCCTCGCTCCTGATCGGTCTCACCATCGGCCTCGTCGGGCTGGACCAGATGACGGGGCAGCAGCGCCTCACCTTCGGCTCGCTCCAACTGGCCGACGGCATCGACGTGGTGATCGTGGCGGTCGGACTCTTCGCCATCGGGGAGGCCCTCTGGGTCGCCGCACACCTGCGCCGCTCCACGGGAAAGCCGATCCCCGTCGGCCGCCCATGGCTCGGCAGGGCCGACGTCCGGCGCACCTGGAAGTCCTGGCTGCGCGGTCCCCTCATCGGCTTCCCGTTCGGCGCGATCCCCGCCGGCGGCGCGGAGATCCCCACCTTCCTCTCGTACGTCACCGAGAAGCGGCTCTCCAAGCACCGCGACGAGTTCGGCAAGGGCGCCATCGAGGGTGTCGCAGGCCCGGAGTCGGCCGCCTCCGCCTCCGCCGCCGGAACCCTGGTCTCCATGCTCACGCTCGGCCTGCCCACCACGGCCGTCGCCGCCGTCATGCTGGCAGCCTTCCAGCAGTACGGCATCCAGCCCGGCCCGCTGCTGTTCGAGCGTGAACCCGATCTGGTCTGGGGCCTGATCGCGTCGCTCTTCGTCGGCATGGTGCTGCTCCTCGCGCTGAACCTGCCCCTCGCGCCGCTCTGGGCGAAGCTGCTGCGGATCCCGCGCCCCTACCTCTACGCGGGCATCCTGTTCTTCGCCGCCATCGGCGCGTACGCGGTCGGCGGAGAGGCCGTCGACCTGGTGATCCTGCTGGTGATCGGGCTGATCGGCTTCGGAATGCGGCGGTACGGACTGCCGGTGCTCCCCGCGATCATCGCGGTCATCCTAGGACCGTCCGCCGAACAGCAACTGCGGCGCGCCCTCCAGATCAGTGACGGCAGCGTGACGGGGCTGGTCGACACCCCGTTCTCGGTGACCGTGTACGTCATCGTCGCGCTGATCCTGCTGTGGCCGCTGGGGAGGAAGGTGCTGGGGCGCGATCGGGCATGAGGGAATGTCAGTGGCGGCTGAGAGGATCTCGGTCATGACGACGACCGACTACTGGGATGCCGCCGCCGACTCCTTCGACGAGGAGCCCGACCACGGGCTGCGCGATCCCGCGGTCCGCGACGCCTGGGCGCAGCGGATGGAGACCTGGCTGCCCACCGCGCGATCCACGGTCCTCGACCTCGGCTGCGGTACGGGCAGCCTGGCCCTGCTCGTCGCCTGCCAGGGGCACCGCGTGACGGCCGTCGACCGGTCGCCGCGCATGGTGGAGCAGGCACGGGCCAAGCTCGCCGGGACCGGCACCGAGGTGCTCGTCGGCGACGCCGGGCACCCCCCGGTCGGCACCCAGCGGTTCGACGTGATCCTCGCCCGGCACACGGTGTGGCTGCTGCCCGACCCGGCGGCCGCCCTGCGGCACTGGTTCTCCCTGCTGCGGCCGGGCGGCCGGCTGGTGCTCGTCGAAGGCGTGTGGAACGGCACCGGACTCTCCGCAGCCCACCTCACCTCACTCCTCGCCCAGCACACGGAGCGCGTCCACCACGAGCCGCTCTCCGGGGACTCCCGGCTCTGGGGCAGGGAGGTCGACGACGAGCGGTACGCCCTGGTGGCCCGCGCCGAGCCGCCCCACCGGCACACCGAGGTCGTCGACGTCCACCTGATCCTGCGCAGGGGCTCCGACGTGCTGCTCGCCCGGCGGGCCGGCACGGGGTATGCGGACGGGCTGCTGCACGCCCCCTCCGGTCACGCGGAGGACGGGGAGGACGTCCGGGCGGCGATGATCCGCGAGACCGCCGAGGAGATCGGGGTCCAGCTGGATCCGGACGAGCTCCGGGTGGCCCTGGTCATGCAGCACAGGGGGCCGGGCGGAAACCCCAGGATGGGCTGGTTCTTCGAGGCCGACCTCGATCCCGCGCGCCCTCCCCGCAACGCGGAGCCCGAGAAGTGCTCGGAGCTGGCCTGGTACCCCCTGGACGCGCTCCCCGAAGACATGGTGGCGTACTGCCGTGAGGGCCTCGACGGGTACCGCGCCGGTCACCGCTTCCTGATCCACTGGCACGAGGACGCCGACACCGTCGCGTACGCCCCGCGGGGGGCACGGCGCGCCGTCCCGTTGCCGGTATCGGGCGCCCCCACCGGCCGGCTGCACCACATCGGGCTGTCGGTGCCCGACCTGGCCGAGGCCGACGCGGAGTGGGGCTGGCTGCTCGGCCGGCTCGGTCATGTCCCGTACCAGCGCTGGGCGCAGGGCCGGAGCTGGCGGCGCGGCGACAGCCATGTGGCGGTCGAGCACGGGCCCGCCCGGTCCGGCACCGGCCGCCTGGCGTTCCACGTCCGCGACCGCGCCGCGCTGGACGCCCTCGTGGCGGACGCCCCGGCACACGGCTGGAGGCGGCTCCCGCCCGACGGCCGGGCGGGAGCCGAGGACAGCGGACGCCGCACGGCCCGTCTGGCGGACACGGCGGGCCACGAGGTGGAGCTGGTCGCCCCCTGAGGCCGTCCCGTCCCACCTCAGCGGTCTCGCGCCGCTCAGCGGACCAGTTCCGCCAGGCCTTCGGTGCGGGCGAGGTGCTCCAGTTCGTCCAGGGCCCGCACGGCCGCCTCCGCCGCCCGGGGGTCGCGGCCGGCGAGGCCGCTCTCCTCGAACTCGTCCTCGTCCAGGCGCAGTACGGACGAGCCGTCCGCCGACACCCACAGGTCCAGGTCCAGGTCCTCCACCAGGAGTTCGGATCCCCGCAGCACGGCGGGCCGGGTGATGTCGCAGTACCAGCCCTTCAGCTGTCCGCCTCCGGTGCGGACCTCCTTCACCGCGTAATACCGGTCGCGCCAGTAGTGCTCGGTGAAGACGTCGCCCGGCTCGAAGCGTACGAAGCCGAAGTCCCTTACTCCCGGGGCGGCCCACGGGGCGCGGACGGTGATCCGGGTCCCGTCGTCGCCTACCTGCTGGGCCGGATAACGGATCTTCGTACGGCCGGCTTTGACCAGGGCCACCGTCAACGTCGCGGCGGGGTCAGCCGATCTCATGGACATGGCGCACCTCCGTGGCGCAGATCTCGTAGCCGAACCAGCGGTTGACCGCCAGCATCGGGCCGTTGCCGGCGTCGTTACCGGTGTAGGCGTCCGTGTATCCGGCCGCACGCGCCCGGTGCAGCGAGGCGTTCTTGGCGAGCTTCGCAAGCCCTCTGCCCCGGAAGGCGCGCCGGGTGCCGGTCATGGCGGACCAGTAGCGGGTCATGCCGTCGGTCTCCGCCGCGCTGAACGCCGCGACCTGCCCGTCCACCGTCACGACCGTGGTGAGCGCGTGGTCGAAGGCCGGCCGCCGCCAGGTCGTGGCCAGCCAGTCCTCGTAGTCGGCGAACTCTACCGGGGTGTCGCTCGGCTCGTCCGAGGTCGTCTCCGCGTCGGCTTCGAACAGCGGGCGCGGATCGTCCTCGAAGTCGGCCCCGGTGAGCAGTACGACCCCGGCGGGCAGTTCCTGGAGCGGCGGCAGCGAGCCGTCCACCAGGCCGAGACGCAGGAAGTGCGCGGGCCGGCGTGCCTCGAAGCCGCGCTTCCCGGCGAACGCGCGGTAGGCCGGCTCGTCGAGCACCCAGGTGTAGACGGCGCTCGCGCCGACACCGGCCAGATGCTCCTCACCGGTCCGCACCAGCAGCGACCCCGCTCCCCGGCGCCTCCGTTCCGGATGGACGTACGGATTGCAGAACCCCTGGCCGGGCGTCGGGCTCTCGTGGGAGATGCCCACCTGCGCGGTCCCGATCACCTCGCCGTCCTCCTCGGCGACCAGCAGCCGGTAGTGCCGGTCGGGATGGGCGTCGGCAAGGTCACGCAGGACCTGCTCCGGAGTCGTCACCATGTACGGCAGAGCGGCACGCCGCACCCGTACCCAGGCCTCCGCGTCGGCGGGAAGGAAGTCACGCACGAGTACCGTCATGGGCGGACGGTAATGCGTGGCACGGCCCGGACGCCTCCGGTTTTCCGGCGGCGGGCCGGTGACGGCGCAGCCCCCCGGTGGGACAGAATCGGCGCGTGACCCTGAAGATCGCCGTTGACCCGGACTCCGCCACCGCCCCGTACGAACAGCTGCGCGCCCAGCTGTCCGAACAGGCCCGCTCCGGCGCCCTGCCCGTCGGCTACCGCCTTCCGACCGTACGAGGCCTCGCCGGGGAACTGGGCCTCGCCGCCAACACCGTGGCCAAGGCCTACCGCGCGCTGGAGACCGACGGGGTGATCGAGACCCGGGGCCGCAACGGGACGTTCGTCGCCGCCGCGGGGGACGCGGCCGCCCGTCACGCCGCCACGGCGGCACAGGAGTACGCCGAGCAGGCCCGGCGCCTCGGCCTGTCCCGGGCCGACGCACTGGCCCTGGCCGAGGACGCGGTACGGGCGGCCTACGCGCGCGAGCTGTACTGACCCTCAGAGGTACAGCCCCGCGTCCGCCCCGGCGTCCTGCTTCGGCACGGACGCCGGACCGGTGCCGCGCCGCAGGGCGTACAGCTCGGCGAGCGTCGCGCCCTCGCGGCCCAGCCCTTCTTCGGTGCCGAGCCAGGACACCGACTCCGCCCGGGTCAGCGAGCCGACCTCGATGCGGGCCAGACAGCGGCCCGGCCTGACCACCGCAGGGTGCAGCCGCTCCAGGTCCTCATTGGTCGTCACCCCCACCAGCACGTTGCGGCCCTGTCCCAGCAGGCCGTCCGTCAGATTGAGCAGCCGCGAGAGTGCCTGGCCCGCCGTGTGCTTCGCCTCGCCGCGGATCAGCTCGTCGCAGTCCTCCAGGAGCAGCAGCCGCCACCGCCCCTTGGCCGAACCGTCGTCCTCACCGATGGCGATGTCCATCAGATAGCCCACATCGTTGAAGAGCCGTTCCGGGTCCAGGACGCAGTCGACCTGGCACCAGTCCCGCCAGGACCGGGCGAGGGTGCGCAGCGCCGAGGTCTTGCCGGTGCCCGGAGGGCCGTGAAGCAGGAGCAGCCGGCCTGAGATGGCGTCGGGGGTGACCTTCATCAGCCGGTCCATCGCATCCGCCACCGGAGCCGTGTAGTTGGGCCGGACCTCGTCCCAGGTGCCGGCGGCGATCTGCCGGGTGGTGCGGTGCGGGCCACGGCGCGGCGACACGTACCAGAACCCCATGGTCACGTTGTCGGGCTGCGGCTCCGGCTCGTCCCGGGCCTCTTCGGTCGCCTCGGAAAGGATCTTCCGGGCCAGCTCGGGGGTGGTGGCGGTGACCGTGACATCGGCGCCCCGGTTCCACCGCGAGATCAGCAGCGTCCACCCGTCCCCCTCGGCGAGGGTCGCACTGCGGTCGTCGTCACGGGCGGCCCTCAGCACCCTGGCCGCCGCCGGCAGCAGGGTCGCGCCCGGCTTGACCCGGTCGAGGGAGGAGCTGTGCGAATAAGGCTGCTCGCCCGTCGCGAAGCGGCCCAGGAAGAGTGCGTCCACGACATCGGACGGCGAATCGCTGTCATCGACGTTGAGCCGGATCGGCAGGGCGGACTCGGGGTTGGCAGACATGGGGCCCATGATCCGACAGGGCGGCACCCCGCGCACCCAGGTTTCGGGAGTCGTACCCGGGTGGCGGGGCCGAGCGACTTCGCACTCGATGTCCCCCGATGCCCGATTTTGTGTGACGCCTCGTCAGGTTCCGTCAAGAGGTGGGTTGTCGAAGCATTTTGGCATGAACACTTCCGGAATTCATGTCCGTACTGCTACCACGGAGTAGGCAGAGATCCTGCCCAAGGAGGTTCCATGAAAATGTCCAGACTCGTGGCGTTCTCGTCCTCTCTCCTGCTCGGTACCGTTCTCGCTCTGACCGGTGCGGGCGTGGCCCAGGCCCAGGAATCCGCAGCGTCCGTCGACTACGTGGCCCTGGGAGACTCGTACTCGTCGGGTGTCGGTGCCGGCAGTTACGACAGCGCGAGCGGTAACTGCAAGCGCAGCACCCGAGCGTTCCCCGCCCTCTGGAAGGCGGCCAACAACCCTGCCTCGTTCGCCTTCACCGCATGTTCGGGAGCCAGGACGGGCGATGTCACGGCCGGTCAGCTCGGACCTCTCAACTCCGCGACCGACCTCGTCTCGATCTCCATCGGCGGCAACGACGCGGGCTTCGCCGATGTCATGACCACCTGTGTGCTGCAGTCCGAGGCCACCTGTCTGAGCCGGATCGCCACCGCCCGCGCCTACGTCGACTCGACCCTCCCCGGCAAGCTGGACTCCGTCTACACGGCGATCAGCGCAAAGGCGCCCGCCGCCCACGTCGTCGTCCTCGGCTACCCCCGCTTCTACAAGATCGGCGGCAACTGCGTCGCCGGCCTGAGTGAGAACGAGCGCACCGCAATCAACGGCGCCGCCGACTACCTCAACGCCGCCACCGCCAAGCGTGCGGCCGATCACGGCTTCACCTGGGGCGACGTCACCTCGACCTTCACCGGGCACGAGATCTGCTCGGGCAGCGCCTGGCTTCACAGCGTGAACTGGCTCAACATCGGGGAGTCCTACCACCCGACCGCCGCCGGGCAGTCGGGCGGCTATCTGCCCGTCCTCAACTCGAAGGCCTGACGGCACTCCTGAAGCGCGGCGCGGCGGTGCAGCCGTCCGCCGAGGAGGGGGCTCCGTCCTGCGGGGCCCTCTTCCCGTGCGTCACGGAGGCGTACCGCGACACCGGTGGCGGTGCGCCGCGAGCACCTCGGCACCGATCCACGATCACGCGCCCGGTGACCGGGGCTTCGCTCATCGGTGACGCTCCGTCAACAGCGTTGCGCGGTAAGGGCGAAGCACCTCCAAGCCGACTCAACCCGCCCGGGGCCCGCAAGATCCGGTAACGGGCCGTCAGCACCCGTGCACGGGAGTGCAATCCTGCGGCCGGGATACACGAGTGTGACCGAGGGACGATAGGGTTAACCTGCCCGGGCCGGGTGCCCTAGTACGGGTGGGGAGTGACATGGAACAGATAACGGTGCGCAGCAGGCCGCGAGTGCCTGCCATCACATGTGGGAGCGGTGCGACCAGTTCGCGCCTCGACCGCCATCTCGCAGTGCTGGGCGGCCCCGCCGTTCCGCAGCGCGAGTCGGCGGAAGCGACGCTGCTGATGCTCGAGCTCACCTCGCGCGACGCCGCGCACACCCGCAGGAGCAGGAGCGCGCGTGTCTCGCTCTTCGCCCCCCTGCGGCGACTGCGGCGCTCGCTCCTGGGCAGCCGCCGCTGACCGACGGCTGTCACGACCGGTCCGGCCCTTCGTTCAGGGCCGCGGCCACGATCACTCCGTCCCGACGCAGTGCTGCTGTCCGCCCGTCATCCCCAGGGCCGGCAGCGTTGCGTCGGTGTGTTCCCCGCGCCGGCACGGCACCCATCGGCGCCGGTGCCCCCCGCCCACCGCTGTGGCGGGCTCTCCACCGCGCCCCTGGCGGGTCGCCCCGCGACGGGACGCGAGACCTCACAGCAGTGCGAACTGCCCCTCCGGTCCCTCCTCCTGGTGATCCAGTACGGACGCGGGACGCCGGGCCGAGGCGGGGACGGGACGCAGCCCGGCCGTGCTCAGTTCGTTCCGGCTCAGCGCGCCGACCCGCTCCAGCCGGTCCCGCAGGGCCTGTTGCCGGGGCCGCAGCCCGTCGAGCAGCGCCAGCACGCTGATCAGTTCCAGCAGTTCCGACGTACGCTCGCGCGGCCAGCCGCGCGGTCCCACCGCCGCCAGCCCCTCTGCCGCCGGCCCCTCCGCCGCCGCCCTTCGGCGCTCGAACCAGAGCTCCAGCATCCGTACCCCGCTGACCCTGAAGTCCCAGGCCCCGGCGGGGACGGGCGAGACGCGTCCCTCGCCGAGGACGATCGCCTCCTCGCCCGCGTCGTAGTGCGCCCCGCCCGGCCGGGGCGGGATTGCGGCCCGCACGTACGGGCGACGGCCGCCGGGCATGCGCGGGCGTTCTCCGCCGCGTGCCCCGCGCAGATGGAGGCGGAGCAGCTCCTGTCCGAGTTCCACGCCCTCCGCCCACAGCTCACCGTCGGCGGGCAGCGGGACAAGGGGGCCGGCTGGGGAGGGGACGGCCGCGGCGAGGGTCCAGGCGAGGACGTGTTCGGCGGTGACCGGCCCCCCGTACCGGGCTGCCAGCAGTGCGGACAGCCCCGGTGCGAGATTGGGCTCCCGTCCGCCCGGCCGCCGGTAGAGCGGCCGTATCCGGCCGGGCCGTCCGGCGGGGGAATGCCCGTCGGGCAGCAGCGCGGTCGCGAAGAGGGCGGGGCCGCTGTCCTGAGGGACGTATCCGTGCTCGACGGCGAAGAGCTGGTGTCCGTCGGCGACCCGCCACAGCTCGGGGCGGGCCGCGTCGAGCAGCCGGTGGTCGGGAATCAGCCACTGTTCGTCGAAGGGGCCGTGCAGGATACGTACCGGTTCGGGGTACGGCCCCGGGTCCCGGGCGAACGCGCTCGTCCCGGTGGACCGGCCCGGCAGGGCTGCGGCCGGGGTCAGCGGAGTACGTGAGCGACTGGGCCGGAACAGGCGCTCCTGCTCGGCGCCGTCCGCCGCCACCAGCAGGTCCCAGCGGGCCCGGAGCGAGGCGGCGTCGGGGGCCGTCACCCAGGGACGCCCCGTCCTCAGGGGCCGTACCGACCAGGGCATGAGGTCGTCCAGCAGCGGGAGCGCGTCGCCCCCGCCGGCTCCGGCCGCCGCCCGTGCTGCCACCGTGTCGTCCTCCCCGTCGCCACGTCCGCCGCTCACGGCATCGTAACGACCGCCCGGCATCGCGACGACGCCCCGTCGATGCTGACGACGGGGCGTTGCATTGGACGACGGCCGGTCGCGGCTCCGCCGTCAGTGCGCGTCGACGGTCACGGAGAAGGAGAAACGGTCCCCCCGGTAGCGGATGCGCGCCACGTCCACCACCGAGCCGTCCTCGTCGTACGTCACACCGGTGTAGTGCAGGATCGGGCTGAGCAGCGGGATCTGGAGCAGCTCGGCCGTGACGGGGTCGGCGAGGCGGGCCTCCACGGTGTCGGTGATCCGCGAGATGCGTACGCCGATGGCGTCGCGCAGCACCTTGGTCATGGGCCACCGTTCCAGATCGGCCACGTCGAGACGGGCGGCGATCTCCGGGCGCACCGCGTTCTCCGCCCAGTTGGTGGGCTCGCCGGTCCCCTCGTCGCAGCGGAGCCGCCGGTAGCTGACCACCTCGGGGCAGTCCGGGAAGAACTCGGCGAGATCACCGGGGACCGGCGCTCTGCCGTGGCCGAGCACGGTCGTCCGCTCGCCCGACTGCTGGGCGACGATCGTGTCGATCGAACCCAGCAGCCGGACCGGCGACACCCGGCGCGCGCGCGGCTCGATGAACGTGCCGCGCCGGCGGTGCCTGCTGATCAGCCCCTCGCTCTCCAGCTCCTTGAGGGCCTGGCGCATCGTGAGGACGCTCACGCCGTAGTGCGCGGCCAGCTGCTCCTCGGTGGGCAGCCGCGTGGAGGCGTTCTGGGGGCGGCCCAGTATGGAAGCCCGGAGGGACTGCGAGACCTGGTACCAGAGAGGGAGTTTCCGGTTCAGCACCAGGGAGTCGGGGGCGAATCCGGGCGCCCGGCTCGCCTCGTTCACCTGATCCATCCGGTTCACCTGACCTCTCTGGTGCGGTGCGGCCGGCGATGCGGTCTCACGGCCGGAAGTTGCCGCTCAGACCCTGCCACACGTCGTCGTATCCGCGCTGCAGATGGTCCGCGCCCGCTGCCTGCGCGGTCGCCGTGACGGGCCAGCGGGTCTCGAACATGAACGCCAGGCCGTCGTCGATCTTCTGAGGCTTCAGGTCCGCGTCGCTCGCCCGGTCGAAGGTCTCACGGTCGGGGCCGTGCGCCGACATCATGTTGTGCAGCGAGCCGCCGCCCGGCACGAAACCGCCCGCCTTGGCGTCGTACGCGCCCTCGATGAGGCCCATGTACTCGCTCATGACGTTGCGGTGGAAGTAGGGCGGACGGAAGGTGTCCTCGCCGACCAGCCAGCGCGGGGCGAAGACGACGAAGTCGACGCCCGCGAGACCCGGGGTGTCGGACGGCGAGGTCAGCACGGTGAAGATCGACGGGTCCGGATGGTCGTAGCTGATGCTGCCCATCACGTTGAAGCGGCGCAGGTCGTAGACGTACGGCGTGTGGTTGCCGTGCCAGGCGACGACGTCGAGCGGCGAGTGCCCGTACGTCGCCGACCAGAGGTTCCCGCAGAACTTGTTGACCACCTCGACCGGGCCCTCGCGGTCCTCGTACGCCGCGACGGGGGCCAGGAAGTCACGCGCGTTGGCCAGGCCGTTGGCACCGATCGGGCCCAGGTCGGGCAGGACGAAGGGCTGCCCGTAGTTCTCGCAGACATAGCCGCGGGCGGTGCTGTCCAGCAGCTCGACGCGAAAGCGGACACCACGCGGGATCAGCGCCACGTGGCCGGGCTCGGCCCGCAGCAGGCCCAGTTCGGTGCGGAGCAGCAGGCCGCCGTGCTCGGGGACGATCAGGAGCTCCCCGTCGGAGTCGCTGAACACCCGGTCGGTCATGGAGGAGTCCGCGCTGTACAGGTGCACGGCCATGCCGGTGCGCTGGGTGGCGTCGCCGTTGCCGCCCAGCGTCCACAGGCCGGTCAGGAAGTCCGTGCCGGGCGCGGGGTCGGGGAGCGGGTCCCAGCGCAGCCGGTTGGGGTCGGGGACGGTCTCGTTGAACGGGGCGGTGCGCAGGGTGCCGTTGTCGATGCGGACGAAGGCGGGATGGGCGGCCGAGGGGCGGATCCGGTAGAGCCAGGACCGGCGGTTGTGGGCGCGCGGTTCGGTGAAGGCCGATCCGCTGAGCTGCTCCGCGTACAGCCCGAGGGGAGCTCGCTGGGGCGAGTTCCGGCCATGCGGCAGGGCGCCCGGAACTGCCTCCGAGCTGTGTTCGTTGCCGAAGCCGGAGGTGTGGGCGAGATTCTCCGCCGTCTTCCTCGCCTGCTCGATGCCGCTCATCATGTGCTCCCGGTGGATGGGGAATCCCGTGGATCCCCTGACGAAGAATCCTATGGATCACCGTAGGAATCGAAACGTGGCCCGTCAACGGCATACGGGCATCATGGAGCCGTGTCCCACGCTCATACGAACCTCCGACGCGTCCCCGTGCAGCAACGCAGCGCCGACCGGCTCGCCCGCATCCTCGACGCCGGCGCCTCGCTGCTCGACGAGGCCGGCTACGAGCAGCTCTCCACCCGGGCGGTGGCCGACCGGGCCGGAGTGCCGATCGGCTCCGTCTACCGCTTCTTCCCCAACAAGAGGGCACTGGTCGACGCCCTGGCGGAGCGGAACCTCGAGGCCTACGCCGGGCGGGTCGTGGCCAGGCTGGAGACGATCCCGGAGCGGGAGTGGCGTACGGCCATCGACGCCGTGCTCGACGAGTACCTGGCGATGAAGCGCTCCGTCGCCGGCTTCGCGCTCGTCGACTTCGGCCCTCCCGTGCCCGTCGCCGGTCCGCTCGACGCGGAGGTGAACCGGCGCGTGGCGGGACGCCTCGCGCAGCTGCTCGCCGGCCACCTCGGCCAGGGGCGCGAGGAGGACCCCGGCCGGGCGCGCGACGCAGGCGCCGGCGACGACGGTCTGGTCCGCACGGTCCTGGTCTGCGTGCAGGCCGCGGACGCCCTGCTCCAGCTCGCCTTCCGCGCCGACCCGGCGGGCGACCCCGGCCTGATAGCGGAGACCCGGGTCCTGCTCCAGGCCTATCTCGCGAGGGTCCTCGAGTAATCCCGCGCGGGCGGCGGAACAACGGGTTGCTCCAGCACCTCGCCAGCAATCCGTACCGGTCGGTATGCTCGGTCCGCCGGGAGCCCGCGCCCGCCGAGCGCGCCGCGGGACGCCGGATCACGCCCGCGCGCCACCGCTGCCGCCGCCCCGGGGAGGGCCCATGTCCCACGAATCCCGCACCGCTCTGCGTGTCTGCCCGCTCTGCGAGGCCACCTGCGGACTCACCCTCACCATCGAGGGGACCACGGTCACCGGTGCCCGCGGTGACCGCGAGGACGTTTTCAGCCGGGGCTTCATCTGCCCCAAGGGTGCCTCCTTCGGGGGGCTCGACGCCGACCCCGACCGGCTGCGCGCCCCGCTGGTACGCACGGACGGCGTCCTGCGCGAGGCGACCTGGAGCGAGGCCTTCGACGCGATCGCCGCGAAGATCCCCGCCCTGGTCCGGGAACACGGCAAGCAGGCCGTCGGCGTCTTCCTCGGCAACCCCAATGTGCACACGGTGGCCGGCGGGCTCTATCCGCCGCTCCTCCTGTCCGCCCTCGGCACACGCAACGTCTTCTCCGCCAGCACCCTGGACCAGATGCCCAAGCACGTCTCCAGCGGACTGCTCTTCGGTGACGCCGGCGCCATCCCCGTGCCGGACCTCGACCGCACAGCCCACCTGCTGCTGATCGGTGCCAACCCGCTGGAGTCCAACGGCAGTCTCTGCACCGCCCCCGACTTCCCGGGCAAGCTCAAGGCGCTCCGCCGGAGGGGCGGCACCCTCACCGTCATCGACCCGCGCCGCACCCGCACCGCGCGCCTCGCCGACCGGCACGCCGCCATCAGGCCCGGCACCGACGCCCTCCTGCTCGCCGCGCTCACCCAGGTCGTCATCGAGGAGAAGCTCGCCGACCCGGGAGCACTGGCCGAGCACCTCGACGGCTACGACGAACTGGCCGAGGCCATCACGGACTTCACCCCAGAGGCGGTGGCCGCGGCCTGCGACCTGGAAGCGGACACCATCCGGGAGATCGCCCGCGAACTGGCGGCGGCACCCGCGGCGGCGGTCTACGGGCGCATCGGCAGCTGCACCGTCGAGCACGGCACCCTGGCCAGCTGGCTCGTCGATGTACTCAACATCCTCACCGGCAACCTCGACCGCCCCGGCGGTGCGCTCTTCCCGCTCTCCGCCACCGCCCGCGCCCCGCGCCCCGCCGGCCCCGGCAAGGGCTTCGCCCTCGGCCGCTGGAGGAGCAGGGTCTCGGGACACCCCGAGGCCAAGGGTGAACTGCCCGCCGCCGCCATCGCCGAGGAGATCGAGACGCCGGGGGAGGGCCGGATCCGGGCCCTGATCGTCATCGCCGGCAACCCGGTGCTCTCCGCCCCCGACGGGGACCGCCTGGACCGGGCGCTCGCCGACGGCCTCGACTTCATGATCAGCGTCGATCCCTACCTCAACGAGACGGCGCGCCACGCGGACGTCGTGCTGCCCCCGCCGCCGCCCTCGCAGACCCCCCACTTCGACTTCGCGTTCAACTCCCTCGCCGTCCGCAACCAGGTGCGCTACAGCCGCCCCGCCGTTCCGCTGGAGGACGGGCGGATGGACGAGAGCGAGATCCTCGCCAGGCTCGTCCTCGCCGTCGGCGGCATGCACGGCGCACCGGCGGAGGCGGTCGACGACCTGGCCATCGGCACGGCGCTCACCAAGGCGGGTGCCCCCGAGGCGCTCGCCGGCGAACTGACCGGCCGCACCGGCGCGGAGCGGCGCCTCGACCTGATGCTGCGCCTCGGTCCCTACGAGCTCACGCTGGAGCAGGTCCTCGCACAGCCGCACGGCATCGACCTCGGCCCGCTGGAGCCGCGCCTCCCGCAGGTGCTCAAGACCCGCAGCGGCCGCATCGAGCTCTTCCCGGAGCCGATCGCCGCCGATCTGCCCCGGCTCCGCGCGTCGCTCGGTGAGCGCCCCGCCGGACTCGTCCTCGTCGGCCGCCGCCATCTGCGTTCCAACAACAGCTGGATGCACAACGTCGCCGCACTGCGCGGCGGTTCGAACGTCTGCACCCTGCAGATCCATCCCGACGACGCGACGCGGATCGGCCTGGCCGAAGGCGACACCGCCCGGATCACGGCGGCGGGCGGCGAGGTCGAGGCGCCTGTCGAGATCACCGACTCGGTGCGCGCAGGTGTCGTGAGCCTCCCGCACGGCTGGGGCCACAGCCGTCCGGGCACGCGCATGTCGGTCGCGGGGGCGGACCCGGGCGTCAACGTCAACCAGCTCCTGGACGGCACCCTGCTGGACCCGCTGTCCGGCACGGCTGTGCTAAACGCCGTCCCCGTCTCCGTAGCACCAACTCGTTGACCTGGGGTTTTGCTCGTATTGCTCACACGTCAACATCTTGTTAACGCTGCTTCAGGGCCCCTAACGTCATCCGGACCGCCGGCACCGGTGAGAGTTCAAAGGTGAACGTTAGGTAACCCATATGTTGACAGTCCTCGGTTTCGCCATGATCGCGACCTTCCTGGTCCTGATCATGACGAAGAAGATGTCGCCGATCGCGGCGCTGGTCCTGATTCCCGCCCTGTTCTGCGTGGCCGTCGGACAGGGCGCCAAGCTCGGTGACTACGTCATCGAGGGTGTCGGCACCCTCGCACCGACCGCGGCGATGCTGATGTTCGCCATCGTCTACTTCGGCGTGATGATCGACGTCGGCCTCTTCGACCCGATCGTCCGGGGCATCCTGCGCTTCTGCAGGGCCGACCCGATGCGGATCGTCATCGGCACGGCGCTGCTCGCGGCGATCGTCTCGCTGGACGGCGACGGTTCCACCACCTTCATGATCACGGTCTCGGCCATGTACCCGCTCTACAAGCGGCTGAAGATGAGCCTGGTCGTGATGACCTGCGTCGCCGCCACGGCGAACGGCGTCATGAACACCCTGCCCTGGGGCGGCCCCACCGCCCGGGCGGCCACCGCGCTCAAGGTGGACGCGGCCGACATCTTCGTCCCGATGATCCCGGCCCTCGCCGTCGGGCTCCTCGCCGTCATCCTCCTCGCCTGTGCCCTGGGGCGTCGCGAGCGCAAGCGGCTCGGCACGCTCACCCTCGACGAGGCGCTGGTGACCGAGCCCGAGACCGTCCTCGTCGGCGCGGGCGGCGGCGACCGGCTCACCAAGGCACCGACGGGTGCCGCGACCGGCTCCGGCGCCGGTGGTGCGGGCGGCGCGGAGGACGCCGAAGGTGATGACGAGGAGCAGGAGTTCAAGGGCCTCGACCCCGACAGGTCCACCCTGCGCCCCAGGCTCTACTGGTTCAACGCCGGTCTCACGGTCGCACTGCTGGCCGCGATGATCATGGAACTCATGCCGATCCCCGTGCTCTTCCTGCTCGGCGCGGCCCTCGCCCTCACCGTCAACTTCCCCCACATGCCCGACCAGCGCGCCAGGATCGCGGCCCACGCCGACAACGTGCTCAACGTCTCCGGCATGGTCTTCGCCGCGGCTGTCTTCACCGGCGTCCTCACCGGCACCGGTATGGTCGAACACATGGCGGACTGGCTCGTCGGGGCGATCCCCGACGCCATGGGCCCCCACATGGCCGTCGTCACCGGTGTCCTGAGCCTTCCCCTCACCTACTTCATGTCCAACGACGGCTTCTACTTCGGAGTGCTGCCCGTGCTTGCCGAGGCCGGCGCCGCCCACGGCGTCTCCCACCTGGAGATCGCCCGCGCCTCCATCGTCGGACAGCCGCTGCACATGTCGTCCCCGCTCGTGCCCGCCGTCTACGTCCTGGTCGGCATGGCCAAGGTCGAATTCGGCGACCACACCCGGTTCAC
Organism: Streptomyces mutomycini; assembly: GCF_001700505.1. Lineage (GTDB taxonomy): Bacteria > Actinomycetota > Actinomycetes > Streptomycetales > Streptomycetaceae > Streptomyces > Streptomyces mutomycini. The sequence continues at coordinate 10,019 of NZ_MAPV01000112.1, read as the reverse complement.
GGTCAAGTGGGCCGTGCTCACCTCGCTGGTGGTCCTCGGTGCGGGCATCCTCTTCGGAATCATCTGATGCCTCCGGAACCACGGCCCGGCAGGGGCTGGCTGCTGCGCCTCGTCATCGCCTTCGCCTTCGCGCAGGGGGCGGTTTCGATGGCGCGGCCCGCCGTCTCCTACCGGGCTCTCTCGCTGGGTGCCGACGAGCGTGCGATCGGCGTCATCGCGGGTGTGTACGCGCTCCTGCCGCTCTTCGCCGCCGTGCCGCTGGGCCGCCGGACCGATCACGGCCGGTGCGCACCGCTGCTGCCGGTCGGTGTTCTCCTGATCGGCGGCGGCTGCGCGCTCAGCGGCACCTCGGGCTCCCTCGCTGCGCTCGCCGCCTGGAGCGGCGTCAGGCGGCGGCTGCGCGCTCAGCGGCACCTCGGGCTCCCTCGCTGCGCTCGCCGCCTGGAGCGGCGTCATGGGCCTTGGCCACCTCTGCTTCGTGATCGGCGCGCAGTCGCTGGTCGCCCGGCAGTCGGCCCCTGCCGAACAGGACCGCAATTTCGGCCACTTCACCATCGGCGCCTCCCTGGGCCAGCTCATCGGGCCGATCGCCGCGGGCTACCTCATCTCCGAGCGGGACGGAGCGATGGCCCGTACGAGTGCCCTCGCCCTGCTGGTCTCCGCGGTCGTCGCCGCCGTCTCCTTCACCTCACTGTGGCGCATCGAGCACCGCGGGACCGGCGGTTCGCCCCGGCGGAGCGCCCGGAAGGTTCCGGTCGGCGGCATCCTGCGTACCCGGGGGGTTCCGGCCGGCATCTTCATCAGCCTCGCCGTGCTCAGCGCCACCGACATCCTCACCGCCTACCTGCCGGTCGTCGGCGAACACCGCGGCATCGCACCCGCCACGGTCGGCCTGCTGCTCAGCCTGCGGGCCGCCGCGACCATCGCCTGCCGCCTCGTCATGACACCGATGCTGCGGGCGGTGGGCAGGGCCGCGCTGCTCTCCACGACCTGCCTGCTCGGCGGCCTGCTCTGTGCGGCCATCGCCCTGCCCGTCCCCGTGTGGGGGCTCGCCGTGATGCTCGCCGTGCTCGGCTTCTGCCTCGGGGTCGGCCAGCCGCTCTCGATGACCACCGTGGTCCAGGCGGCCCCCGTGGCGGCCCGTTCCACCGCGCTCGCCCTGCGGCTCACCGGCAACCGCCTCGGCCAGGTCGCTGCCCCCGCCGCCGCCGGGCTGATCGCCGGAGTCGCGGGTACCGCCGCGCCGTTCGTGATGCTCGGTGCCCTGCTCGCCGGGGCGGCGGGCCTCGGACTGCGCGGCGGCGGGACCCCGGCTGCCGGCCCGCCTCCCGGTCCGGCCCCCGGGCCACGCGCCGAACACCCCGGCGTCAGGCGGAACTCCGCCTGACACGGTCCCTGCGCCGGGTGGGCTCCGTGGACGCTCGAGGACATTCACCGGCCCGGCGTGCGAGTGTGGCGTCGGCCGTGCGTGACCTGTGTCTCCAGCCGTTCCCTGGCGCCGAAAAACTAACAGCGCTAGTTTGGGCCCGGGACGGCATCCGTCCGTATGACGCACGGCTTCGGCGGCAGGCAGAGCGAGCCCGGGAGGAACAGCCATGAAGGCGCATGACGGGATGTACATCGGCGGGGAGTGGCGGCCCGCCTCGGGCCGGGACACGATCGCGGTCGTGAACCCGGCGGACGAGCAGGTCATCGGCCATGTCCCGGCGGGCACCGCCGAGGACGTGGACGCCGCGGTGCGCGCCGCACGTGCCGCGTTCCCCGGCTGGGCCGCCACCCCGCCCGCCGAGCGCGCCGGGAGGATCGCCGCGCTGCGCGACGTACTCGCCGCCCGCAAGGACGAGATCGCCGAGACGGTCACCGCGGAGCTCGGCTCGCCACTGCCGCTCTCCCAGATGGTGCACGCGGGCGTACCGGTGCTGGTCGCCGGTTCGTACGCCGAGCTGGCCGCCTCGTACTCCTTCGAGGAGAAGCTGGGCAACTCCACCGTCCTGCTGGAGCCCGTCGGCGTCGTCGGCGCGATCACGCCCTGGAACTACCCGCTCCACCAGATCGTCGCCAAGGTGGCCCCGGCGCTGGCAGCGGGATGCACCGTCGTCCTCAAGCCGGCCGAGGACACCCCGCTCACCGCGCAGCTCTTCGCCGAGGCCACCCAGGAGGCGGGCCTGCCGGCCGGCGTCTTCAACCTGGTCACCGGCATCGGGGCGGTCGCCGGTCAGGCGCTCGCCGAGCACGAGGACGTCGACCTGGTCTCGTTCACCGGATCAACCGCCGTCGGCAGGCAGATCGGCGCCACCGCGGGAGCGGCAGTCAAGCGCGTCGCACTGGAGCTCGGCGGCAAGTCCGCCAACGTGATCCTGCCGGGAGCCGACCTCGCCAAGGCCGTCAACGTCGGTGTCGCCAACGTGATGTCCAACTCCGGACAGACCTGCAGCGCCTGGACGCGGATGCTGGTCGACGCCGAGCGGTACGAGGAGGCGGTGGGCCTCGCCGCCACGGCCGTCGCGAAGTACGTCCCCGGGGAGCGGGTCGGCCCCCTCGTCAACGCCAAGCAGCAGGCGCGGGTGCGGGGTTACATCGAGAAGGGCGTCGAGGAAGGTGCCCGGCTCGTCGCGGGAGGCCCCGAGGACCCCAAGGGCCAGGGCTACTACGTCAGCCCCACCGTCTTCGCCGACGTCACCCCGGACATGACCATCGCGCAGGAGGAGATCTTCGGCCCGGTCCTGTCCATCCTGAAGTACGAGGACGTGGACGACGCCCTGCGGATCGCCAACGACACCGTGTACGGGCTGGCCGGCGCCGTCTGGGGCGCAGACGACGAGGAGGCCGTGGCCTTCGCCCGCCGCATGGACACCGGGCAGGTCGACATCAACGGGGGACGCTTCAACCCCCTGGCGCCCTTCGGCGGCTACAAGCAGTCGGGGGTGGGCCGCGAACTCGGCCCGCACGGCCTCTCCGAGTACCTCCAGACCAAGTCCCTCCAGTTCTGATCCTTCACGCCGATCCACCGAGGAGTCTGTTCGTGGTCCGCGCCGCCGTACTGCCCGCCGTCGGAGCTCCGCTGGAGATCACCGACATCGAACTCCCGGAGCCCGGCCCCGGCCAGGTGAGCGTCAGCCTCGCCGCCGCCGGTGTCTGCCACTCCGACCTGTCCCTGTCCAACGGCACCATGCGGTTGCCCGTCCCGGCCGTACTCGGCCACGAGGGCGCCGGGACGGTGCTCGCCGTCGGCGAGGGCGTCACCCACGTCGCCGCCGGCGACCCGGTGGTCCTCAACTGGGCGCCGTCGTGCGGAGCGTGCTTCCACTGCGGGATCGGCGAGGTCTGGCTCTGCGCCGACGCGCTCAAGGGCGCGGCGAACATCCACGCCCGTACGGCCGGCGGCACCGAGCTGCACCCCGGCCTGAACGTCGCGGCCTTCGCCCAGGAGACCGTCGTAGCCGCGAACTGCGTGCTGCCCGCCCCGGCCGGCATCCCGCTCGACGACGCCGCCCTGCTCGGCTGCGCGGTCCTGACCGGATACGGGGCTGTCCACCACTCCGCCCAGGTGCGCGAGGGCGAGAGCGTCGTCGTCTTCGGTATCGGCGGAGTCGGCCTCGCCGTCCTGCAGTCCGCCCGGATCGCCGGAGCGTCGAAGATCATCGCCGTGGACGTGTCGCCGGAGAAGGAGGAGCTGGCCCGCAGGGCCGGCGCCACCGACTACGTCGTCGCGTCCGACACCACACCCCGCGCCGTCCGCAAGCTCACCGGAGGGCAGGGCGCGGACGTCGCCGTGGAGTGCGTGGGCCGGCCCGCCACCATCCGCGGCGCCTGGGAGTCGACCCGCCGCGGCGGCCGCACCACCGTCGTCGGCATCGGCGGCAAGGACCAGCAGGTGAGCTTCAACGCCCTGGAGATCTTCCACTGGGGCCGCTCCCTCACCGGCTGCGTCTACGGGAACAGCGACCCGGCCCGCGACCTGCCGGTGCTCGCCGAGCACATCCGCGCCGGACGGTTCGACCTCTCCATGATGGTCACGGAGCGGATCTCACTGGACGGTATCCCGGCGGCCTTCGACAACATGATCGCGGGCAGGGGCGGACGCGCCCTGGTCGTGTTCTAGACGGCGACGCGAGGTTCGGCGGGGCGGCACGGCACGCCGCCCCGCCGAACCGTGCGGCAGCGCGGCGGCCCGCACGTCGTCCCTCCGGCGCGGAGGCATGGTCCCGCGCCGGAAGCCGGAAGGATGATGTCCCTCAGGCGGCCGTGGCGGTTTCCGCTTCCCCACGGAGCCGGCGCGCACGGGTCCGCGAGACCGCGACCCCGGCCAGGCAGAGCATGCCGCCCGCGACGGTGAGCAGTGCGGGCACCTCGTCCAGCAGCAGCCAGGACATCAGCACCACCAGGGCGGGCACCGCGTACGTCGTCGCGCCCATCCGCCCCGCCGTGGTGCGCGCCAGCGCGTAGGCCCAGGTGGTGAAGGCCAGCGCGGTCGGGAACACGCCGAGATAGATCATGTTCAGCGTGGCGGACACCGGGGCGTCGGCAGCCTCGGAGACGAGTGCGCCGGTGAACGGCAGGCAGGCGAGCGTACCGATCAGGCAGCCGAACGTCGTGATCTGCAGCGGTGATCCGTGCCGCAGCGCCGGCTTCTGGATGACCACCCCGCCCGCGTACGAAAGCGCGGCCACCAGGCACAGGAGCACACCGAGCACCGAGGAGCTCCCGTGTCCCGACATGGAGAGACCGACGACGACGGCGCCCGCGAACGAGATTCCCATGCCCGTCAGGAGGCGGCGGGGCAGCCCCTCCCCGAGCAGCTTCGCGCCCAGCAGCGCCATCAGGATCGGGCCGACGTTCACGATCATGGCGGCCGTGCCCGCGTCGACCTGCTGCTCACCCCAGTTGAGCACCACCATGTAGAGCCCGAACCAGAGCAGCCCGGAGCCGATGATGCCGGGCCACGCCGCTCGCGACGGCAGCCCCTCGCGGCGTGCGAGCAGGATCATGCCGAGGGTCAGGGTGCCGGCGAGGAGCCGGCCCAGTGCCAGGGCGCCCGGTGAGTACGCCTCACCCGCGCTGCGGATGGACACGAACGCGGAGGCCCACAGGAGGACCGTGGTGCACGCGGCGGCCGGGGCACGCCAGTCGCGGCCGGTGGCCGGCGCGGCGGGGCGCGCTGTCGGAGTCGTCGTCATGGACCTGACGGTAAGCGGAGAACGCTTCGGGGCCCACCGAATTGTCAGCTCCCGTCAAGTGTCGCGGGCTCGATGCCCAGATGCTCCGGGCCATGCGTCCAGGATGCGTCAGGCACCGTTCGGCGCGGGCCGAACCGTGCGCTCGACCGTCTGCTCGTACTGGAGGGCGAGGCCGTCCAGCAGGGCGCGCAGCCCCGTCTCGAAGGCGCCCTCGTCGACCTGCTGGCGGCGGTCGGCCAGGAGGTGGGCCTGGCCGAGGTGGGGGTAGTCGGCGGGGTCGTACGCCGTCTCGTCGTTGACGAACCCGCGGGCGAATGAGCCCAGCGCCGACCCGGTGATGAAGTAGCGCATCAGCGCGCCGATGTAGGTGGCCTGGGCCGGCGGCCAGCCGGCCCGGACCATGGCGCCGAAGACCGCGTCGGCGACCCGCAGACCGGCCGGACGGCGGCCCGGTCCCTGGGCGAGCACCGGGACGATGTGCGGGTGCGCCGCGAGTGCCGCGCGGTAGGAGACGGCCCAGTCGTGCAGCGCCGCGGGCCAGTCGCGCGGGTCCGACTCCTCGAACATCGACAGGTCGACCTGCGCGGACACGGCATCGGCGACCGCGTCGAGGATCTCGTCCTTGTTCCGGAAGTGGTTGTAGAGCGAGGGCCCGCTCACCCCCAGTTCGGCGGCGAGGCGGCGGGTCGAGACGGCGTCCAGCCCCTCGGCGTCGACGAGCGCGCTCGCCGCCCCGACGATGCGGTCTCTGCTGAGGAGGGGCTTGCGCGGTCGGGCCATGCGGCACATAGTAGGGCCTGCAAGCAGAAAACTAGCAGTGCTAATTAAAAGTAGGTGTCGCAGGATGAATCTGGAGCTGAGCGAGGAGCAGGACGCCGTCCGGCAGCTCGCCGAGGACTTCGTCGCACGGGAGATCACCCCGCATGTCGTCGAGTGGGACCGCGCCGAGAGTGTCGACAAGTCGATCGTGAAGAAGCTGGGCGCACTCGGTTTCCTCGGGCTGACGATCCCGGAGGAGTACGGCGGCTCCGGCGGGGACCACCTCGCCTACTGCCTGGTGACCGAGGAGCTCGGCCGCGGTGACTCCTCGGTGCGCGGCATCGTGTCCGTCTCGCTCGGCCTGGTCGCCAAGACGGTCGCGTCCTGGGGCAGCGAGGAGCAGAAGCAGCAGTGGCTGCCGAAGCTCACCGCGGGCGAGGCCGTCGGCTGCTTCGGCCTCACCGAGCCGGGGACCGGCTCCGACGCGGGAAACCTGACCACCAGGGCCGTGCGCGACGGAGGGGGCACCTCCCGCTCGAGCGGAGCCGGGAGTGGGGGAGACTACGTCATCAACGGCTCCAAGATGTTCATCACCAACGGCACCTGGGCCGATGTGATCCTCCTGTTCGCCCGCACCAACGACACTCCGGGTCACCGGGGCGTCTCCGCCTTCCTGGTGCCGGCCGACACGCCGGGCGTGACCCGGCGCACCGTCCACGGCAAGCTCGGGCTGCGCGGCCAGGCCACGGCCGAACTGGTGCTGGAGGACGTCCGCGTCCCCGCTTCCGCCCTCCTGGGCCCCGAGGGCAAGGGCTTCTCCATCGCCATGTCCGCCCTGGCCAAGGGCCGGATGTCGGTCGCGGCGGGCTGTGTCGGCATCGCGCAGGCCGCCCTGGACGCCGCCGTGCGCTACGCGGGCGAGCGTGAGCAGTTCGGCAAGTCCATCGCGAGCTACCAACTCGTCCAGGAACTCATCAGCGACATCTCCGTCGACGTCGACGCCGCCCGCATGCTGACCTGGCGCGTCGCCGACCTCGTCGACCGGGGGCAGGACTTCGACACCGCGGCGTCCACGGCCAAGCTCTTCGCCTCCGAGGCCGCGGTCCGTGCGGCGAACAACGCCCTGCAGGTCTTCGGCGGGTACGGCTACATCGACGAGTACCCCGTCGGCAAGCTGGTCAGGGACGCCCGCGTGATGACCCTGTACGAGGGCACCAGCCAGATCCAGAAGCTGATCATCGGCCGGGCGCTCACGGGGGTCTCCGCCTTCTGATGCCTTCCGGGCCTCCTGGGGTCCCCTCTCCTGGGGGCGACGGCCCCGTGGCCCCCTGGGCAGGGCTGCTTCTGAGTACCGGCTGAGTACGCCGGCGGATACCGGCGTACGCCACCGCGGCGGATGCTGTGCGGCATGAGTGAGACAACATCGGTCAAGCAGCAGAGCACCGCGGCCTTCTACGGACAGGCCGTCCTCTCCTTCGGGGTGGCGATGGGCGCGGTGGCCCTCGGCATCTTCTTCCTCGACGCCGACGCCTGGGTGCGTGCCTTCCTCGCCATCGGCGTCCTGTATCTCGTCACCTCGTGCTTCACCCTCGCCAAGGTCATCAGGGACCGGCAGGAGGCGGGCCAGATCGTCAGCCGGGTCGACCAGGCCAGGCTGGAGAAGATCCTCGCCGAGCACGACCCCTTCCAGAAGCTCTGACGGTCTCACCGCACACACGCTCTAAGCGCTTGCTCAGGTTCGCGGTATGGTGTTCGTCCTGCCAGCGGAAAGGGGCACGTGGCGATGAGTACGGCGGAGGAGACCGACGGCGAGATCGCGCCGTGGAGCGAGGTGACGCCCGAGGCGGCCCGGCGGCTGCTCGTCGCCGCCGTCGAGGCGTTCGCCGAGCGCGGCTACCACGCGACCACCACCCGTGACATCGCCGGCCGGGCCGGGATGAGTCCCGCCGCGCTCTACATCCACTACAAGACGAAGGAAGAGCTGCTCCACCGGATCAGCAGGATCGGTCACGACCGGGCCCTGCGCCTCCTGGAGACGGCGGCCGACAGCGGCGGCACGGCGTCCGACAGGCTCGCCGACGCCGTACGGTCCTTCGTCCGCTGGCACGCCGAGCGCCACACCACGGCGCGTGTGGTGCAGTACGAACTGGAAGCCCTCAGCGAGGAGCACCGCGACGAGATCGTGGCCCTGCGCAGGAAGACCGACGCCGTGGTGCGCCGGATCATCGGCGAGGGCGTCTCGGCGGGCGAGTTCGACGTGCCGGACGTGCCGGGCACCACGCTCGCCGTCCTGTCGCTCTGCATCGACGTGGCGCGCTGGTTCAACGCGCAGGGCAGCCGGACACCCGAGGAGGTCGGCACCCTCTACGCGGACCTCGTCCTGCGCATGGTGGGCGCCCAGAAGTGAGTGACGCCGGGCACCCGCGCGCGCCCGGCGTACCTCGTGCGGATCAGAAGTAGTAGCGCGACACCGACTCCGCGACACAGGCGGGCTTGTCGCCGCCCTCGCGCTCGACGGTGACGAGCGCGGTCACCTGCACGCCGCCGCCCGCCTCCTCGACGTTCTTCAGCACGGCCGTGGCACGCAGCCGAGAGCCGACCGGGACGGTCGAGGGGAACCGGACCTTGTTGGTCCCGTAGTTGATGCCCATCTTGGCGCCCTCGACCCGCAGGATCTGCGGGACGAGCACCGGCAGCAGCGACAGCGTGAGATAACCGTGCGCGATCGTCGTACCGAAGGGGCCGCTCGCGGCGCGCTCGGGGTCCACATGGATCCACTGGTGGTCGCCCGTGGCCTCGGCGAACTGGTCGATCCTCTTCTGCTCGATCTCCAGCCAGTCGCTGTGACCGAGCTCCTCGCCCACCCCGTCCCGCAGCTCCTGAGCGGACGTGAAGATCTTCGGCTCTGCCATGTTCCTGGTCCCTGCCTTCCGGCTGTCGTTCGCCCTTCCCGGACGATGTCTAAGCGCTTGCTCAGCATGGTTGGGCCGCGCTTCCGTGTCAACGACGGACCCCGGCCGGGTTTCCGGAAGGGCGGCAGAGGCCGGGGTGCGGCCATTAGGGTTCGGGGAGTGCCACAGATTCCGCAGACATACCAAGAACTCACCGTCGGCCAGCTCTCCGCCCGCAGCGGAGCCGCAGTGTCCGCCCTGCACTTCTACGAGTCCAAGGGCCTGATCAGCAGCAGCCGCACCAGCGGCAACCAGCGCCGCTACACGAGGGACGCGCTGCGCCGGGTGGCGTTCGTCCGTGCCGCACAGCGGGTGGGTATCCCGCTCGCCACGATCCGGGAGGCGCTGGCGGAGCTGCCGGAGGAGCGCACGCCCAACCATGAGGACTGGGCCAGGCTCTCCCGGGCGTGGCGGTCGGAGCTGGACGAGCGCATCACGCAGCTGGGGCGCCTGCGCGACCACCTCACCGACTGCATCGGCTGCGGGTGCCTGTCGCTGGAGACCTGCGTGCTGTCCAACCCCGACGATGTCTTCGGCGACCGGCTGACCGGGTCACGGCTGATGCCCGAGCGGGGTGCGGCCGACCGCTCCTGAGTGCGCGCCGGCTCCGGCCGGCTGTTCCTTCGTCCCGCGGCCCTCAGGCCGCCGACGCCGTCAGTTTCCGCGTCAGTGCCCCCCTGGCCCTCGTCAGCGCGCCCGCGGTCAGGACCGGGCGCGGGACCACGATGCCGCAGCCCGTGCAGACCGGGCCGGCCCATGGCTCGCGGTCCAGATCCTGCCGCCAGACGATTCCGGTTCCCGTGCAGACCGGGCACCCCGCGCCGGGCTTCGCCCCCAGGGCGGCGATCAGCCGTCCCAGGACCTCGGCCAGGGGTGCGCTGGGGTGGACCCCCGGATCGTCGCAGTGCGCGATCCCGTAGCCGCCCCAGGTCCTGCGATGCCAGTCGTCGAATGCGCCGGGCCTGCGCAGCCCGTCGTGCTTCTCTCGGCGCCGCCGCTCGGCGAAGCCCGTCTCGTACGCGAGCCAGACGGCCCGCGCCTCCTCCAGTTCCTCCAGCGCGCGGATCAGGCGACCCGGGTCGGGCGCCCGGTCCTCGGGCTCGATCCCGTGCCGGGCGCACAGGTGATCCCA
>NZ_MAPV01000111.1 GCF_001700505.1 Streptomyces mutomycini | reverse complement strand
GCCGAGGGAGGTGCGACGGGGTGAGCGGGGGGCCTGGGAGCCTGCTGGGCCGGCTGTGCATCCTGGGGCTCGTCGACGGAGATGCCGAAGTCGGTCGCGAGACCCTCGAGTCCGGTGTCGTAACCCTGTCCCACGGCCCTGAACTTCCAGGCACCCTGGCGCAGGTAGAGCTCACCGAGGATGAACGCGGTCTCGACGGTCGCGTCCGCGCTCTCGAAGCGCGCGATCTCGGAGCCGTTCGCCGTGTCCACGATCCTGACGTACAGGCCGCTCACCCGTCCGAACGTGCCCCCGTCCGCCGAGGCCGCCACCACGACGCGGTCGANNCGGCTGGTTGTAGAAGACGAAGTCCGCGTCGCTGCGTACCTTTCCCGACACGAGGAGGAGCGCCGAGGCATCCACGTCGGGTGTGCCGGGAGAGCTGCGCCAGCCCAGTTCGACCCGCACGGCCTGAGCCGGCACCGCGATATTCGTTCCTTTTTGCATGGTCATGCTCGCCCCCATCACGAGTCCGGCTGCCCGGAGAGTTTCCCGCCAACCTATTCCCCGGTCCACCGGGAGCCCAGTCACCCCGGCCTGGGGCTCACGGAGGGGACGCCCATCGCGAGGAGCGCGGTGTCGTCGTCGAGCCCCTCGCCGAACGAGTCCAGGAGCTCGGTGAGAGCGTTGACGGCACCGGGAGCCGAGACGGGTGCGAGGGTCCGCGCGAAGTCCAGGAGCGCTTCGTCGCCGTAGCGTTCGCATGTGCGCGGGGTACGTGCCTCGGTCAGACCGTCGGTGTAGAGCAGCAGAGTGTCACCGGGACCCAGGTCCACGGTGGCTGTGGTGAACTCGGCGTCCGGCACGACGCCGACCAGTTGACCGCCCGGCGTGGGTACGTAGTCGGCGCTGCCGTCGGCCCGCAGCAGCACGGCCGGGGGATGGCCGCCACCTGCCATGACGACATGGAATCCCCCGTCCTCCCCCTGGGGTGTGAGGAGGCCGAAGATCACGGTGCAGAATCGCGGTTCGTCCTCCTGGGACGCCTGGCTGAGCGCGGTGTTGAGGCTGGCCAGGACCATGGCCGGTACCGGATGGGAGACCGCCGCGGCTCGCAGGGTGTACCGCGCCAGGGACGTCACCACGGCCGCGTCCGCTCCCTTGCCGCGCACGTCCCCCATGAAGAACGCCCAACGTCCGGCGGCCGGCGGGAACAGGTCGTAGAAGTCCCCGCCGACCTCATCGGAGGATGCGAAGTGGTAGTGCGCGGCGACGTCCAGGCCCGGCACCGGTTGGAGAATCGGGGGGAGCAAGGTGCGCTGCAGGGTCGCGGCGAGGCGCTGCAGGCGTTCGCGGTCGCGCTCGGCCTCCTGCCGGGCTCGCAGGAGTTCGCGCTCATAGGTACGTCTGTCCCGGGCGTCCAGGAGGGTGGTGCGGATCAGCAGCGGTTCGCCGTCGATGTCCTGCTTGACGGTGGACGTGACCAGGACGGGCAGCCGGCTGCCGTCCGCGGCCTTGAGCTCCAGGGCGATGCCGCTGACCTCGCCCTGCATCCGCAGCAGCGGTGAGTAGTGCGTCTCGTGATACAGCCTGCCGCCGATGGTCAGCAGGTCGGAGAACTGTTTGTGGCCGACCAGTTCCTCGCGGCGGTAGCCGAGCCATTTCAGGAGGGTTCCGTTGACCTTGGCGATCCGCCCGTCCATCAGTGTGGAGAGGTAGCCGCACGGAGCGTTCTCGTACAGGTCCTCCACGCTGTCCTCCAGCAGAGCGGAGAACGACAGCTGTTCCTGGTCACGGTCCCCCGCCGCCCAGGACCCGTCGGCCTGGTCGCCGCCCGGGGACACCGTCACGGCCCTTGTACGAAGGCGATGATCGCCTCGGCCGTCTCCTCGGGGGCACTCAACTGGGGGCAGTGGCCCGTCGAGTCCAGAGTGACCAGTTCACTGCCTGGGATCTGTGCGTGGACGAAGGCACCCACCTCGCGCGGGGCGATGGTGTCGCGCGCGCTTTCGGCGATGAGCGTCGGCACGGTCACCTTGGCGAGGTCCGCCCGGTTGTCGGACAGGAAGGTCGCCTTGGCGAAGACCCGGGCGATCTCCGGATCCGTTCGGCAGAAGCTGTTGGTCAGCTCTTCGCCCAGTTCGGGACGCTCCGGGTTTCCCATGATCACCGGCGCCATCGTCGCGGACCAGCCCAGGTAGTTGCTGTCCAGCGACTCGAGCAGTTCGTCGATGTCCTGCTCGCTGAATCCGCCACGGTAGTCGCCGTCATCGATGTATGACGGCGAGGGGGTGAGGAGAACCAGCCTCTCGAAAAGCCCGGGCTCCCGCACCGCGGCAAGCACACCGATCATGGCACTGACCGAATGCCCGACGAAGTTCACGGGTCCGGGACCGAGCTCCTGGCAGATCTCGATCACGTCCTGCGCATAGGCGTCCAGGGAGGAGTACCGCTCGGCGCTCCAGGCAGACACATCGGAGTGCCCTGCACCCACATGGTCGAAGAGGACCACCTGGAAGTGCTTCTCCAGTTCGGGAGCGACCAGACGCCACAGGCCCTGATCGCATTCGAACCCATGGGCGAGCATCACCACCGGGCCGCCCTCCCGGCCCGTCACCGACACCCGGTTCCTCTTCCGAACGTCCATAGGAACATCCTGACACTCCTGGCGCGTGACGGCCTGATCTTCCGGAGGAGAGCCACGGACCAGCACTGATCACGTCGAGTTACCGCCGGCCGGAGCTTGCGGACGTCCGACGGCTCAGCGGTGATCGCCGCCGGCCCGGCGGATCCCGTCGGTGCTGTGAGCAATGTTGTCGACGCGAGCCGCGAGGTCGGGGTGGTCGGCCGTGAGATAGGCGTGGGTGTCGGCGAGTGGGCCGATGAGGTTGGCCGCGTCATTGTCGGCGAGGGCCTCGGCGAGACGGGCGAGGGGAGTGCGGGCCCGGACAGGGAGGTCGGTGAGGGCGGTGATCTGGCCGGCGAGCTGGCGCAGGCCTGCGGCGTTGCCCCTCGCCCAGGCGGTGACGGTGCGGTCGGCGGCACGGCGGCTGCGGGTGGCCTGTACGCGTTGTTCGCCGGTGGCTCCGGGGGCGCCGGGGCGTACGCGCAGGTAGCGCCGCTCCGCGGCCTGGCGGCTGGAGACACCCAGAGGGTGGGCCAGGTCCGCCCAGCTGGAACCCGCTGCCCGGGCCGCCTCGATCAGGCCGGGTTCCCATCCTGCGAGCTGATCGCGGAGTTCACGCAGAAGGAGGAGCGCGGCCAGGGCTTGGTCCGCACCGGCCTGCCCGTCCTCGGGGTGCGCTTCCGTCCGGGCGGTACGGACGGCCTGGTCCATCGCGTTCAGCGCTGCCGCGGCGGCGAAGAACGGGGTGTCGTCGCGGGGCTCGGCCGAGTCGGTCATGAAGGTCCCTCCCTGGGTGTCACCGTTAAGATGACGCCTCAGTTGTCATCGTTTCGATGACATGCTACAACGGTGGCACACGAAGCGCATTGGCAGTCACTGCCAGACCTGTGGAGGTGTTTTCGCTATGTTGATGCGCACTGACCCCTTCCGTGAACTCGACCGGCTCACTCAGCAGCTCACGGGTGCGACCGGCACCTGGTCCAGGCCTTCGGCCATGCCGATGGACGCCTACCGGGAAGGTGAGGAGTACGTGATCGTCTTCGACCTGCCCGGTGTGGACAAGGACGCGCTCGACATCGATGTCGAGCGGAACATGCTCACCGTCAAGGCCGAGCGGCGCCCGGTGGCCAGGGCGGAGGACGTGCACATGGAGCTCTCGGAACGACCGCTCGGCGCCTTCTCCCGACAGCTGGTACTGGCCGACACCCTGGACACCGAACGCATCACGGCCGACTACGAAGCAGGGGTGCTGACTCTGCGCATCCCGATCGCAGAGCGTGCCAAGCCCCGCAAGATCAGGATCGGCGGGGAGTCCGAGCACAAGCAGATCAACGGCTGAGGCAGGCGGTCACTCGACCCGCGTGGTGCGAAGGACGGGCACCGGCTTCCCGTACGTCCCGTTCTTCGCACCACGATGCGGCCGACCGCACGTTCTGATGCGGTGGGGGCGCGCAACCGAGGGTGATGTCCGAGGCGAAGCGGCCTCCCCCGGGCTCACGGCCTCCCATCGGTGACCCCCGATCGCATCTGAGCCCGCGAAAGCGTGGCCCCTCACAGATTCAGCCGGGCCGGCCTTCGCCCTCCCGTCGGCCCGCTCCGTAGGCGAACACCTCTCTGAACGAGAAAGGCAACCACACCGCGATGCTTCCGCTGCACGAACAGGCCACGGCCCGGGTCGGCATGACGTTTCTCCAGATGGTGGAGAGAATCCGGTACGAAGGCGCCTATCCGACGCGGCAGCGAGCCGAGGACGTCACACACGCCGTGCTGGCAGCGCTGGGCCGTCAGCTCACCGGCGAGGAACGCGTCGATCTCGCCGCCTGCCTCCCGGCCGAGGCCGCGTTCGACCTCACCAGCCAGGTCACGGACCGTCGCCCGCTCACCGGCTGGGGCTTCGTCAAGGCCCTGGCCGCCCGGACGGGCGGCACCCCCGCCACTGCCCGCTGGGACGCCGGAGCCGTCCTCGCCGTGATACGCCACCTGGCCGGCCCCGGCCTCCTGGACCGCGTCCTCGCCCAGCTCCCGCCCGGATACGCCCTGTTGTTCGGGCGTGCGGAACTCACTCAGGCCGCGTGACCGGCTCAGGCGGAAGCGTGCATGCAGGGCCTTCGGCGGTGAACTGACGACGGGTTCCGAACTGACAAGGGGCTCCGGCGACGACCTCGCCGGAGCCCTGTCCGCGTGCAGGCTGTCAGCCGGTCGGCACCGGCGCGGGACGGCCTGGCCGGCGGCCTGCTTCGCTGGCCGGTCGGGGCAGCCCGCTCAGGTCGAGCAGACCGTGAAGGCGTTCAGCGGGCAGGCCGGGGTTGGCTGCGGCCCCTTCGGCGTGCTCCGGGTCATCGAGGAGCGATGAGATCACGTCGAGGGGAAGGAGCGGGTTGGCGGCCGCCGCTCGTCGAACGCGCGGCTCGGGGTCGGCGAGCAGATGGAGCGGCGGCCGGGCAAGGCCGGCATCGGCGGCGGCCAGGGCCCGGACGTCGGGGTCGTCGTGGTCGAGCAGATGGTGCAGCCCGGTGCGGGGCAGGCGCGGAAGCGTGAGCAGGTAGGGGCGTTGGAGCGGCGTGGCGATGAAGGCGTCGAGGACGATCGCGGGCGGGGCGAGCGGGTGGTTGTAGGCGAGCAGGTGGCGCACGTCGGCCTCGGGGTCGCCGGCCAGGCGGTGCACGAGCTCCTCGGGCAGCCTGTGACAGCTCGCGGCAACGCGGCGCAGCAGGGGGTTCGTGGAGGCGGCGCACGTCTCGTACCAGCTGGTCGGCGGCTCGACGATCATGTCGTCGACAGCGCCGATGATCTCGGCCGTGTGGCCCGTGTTCCCGGCCGTGTGGCCGATGATCCGGTCAATGGCAGCCCGCTCCGGCCATGTTCGCGGCAGTGGGTGCAGCAGCGCTCGGGTCCGCACCCTGCTGTCCGGGTCCTGGGCCAGCTCTGCCAGGAGGACCGGATCGAGATCGGCCCTGGCTGCCACCCGCTCACGGACATCAGGATCGGGATCGCGCGCGAGGCGGGTGACGGCGTCGCCGGGCGTGTGGGGGTTGTGGGCGAGGGACCACAGGTCGCGCCGGTCCGCGAGGCACTGTGCGGCCACGGCGTGGGAGACGGCGTAGTTGGTGAGCAGGAGGCCCCGATGGTGGCAGCTCTCTTCCGGCAGTTCCTTCTCCATCGCCGTCGGGTCCAGCAGCCGGCTCTGTCTCAGCGCGGCTTCCCGCACGGCGGGGTCCGGATCACTCAGGAGCGCATCGCGCTGCCCGGGGGTGAGCCACAGCCACAATCCTGTTGCCTGGTAACGCAGTTCGGCGACCGGATGATTGAGCGTCCTGCGGCGGAACGCCGGTGAGATCTGCCCGGAGACCACCAGTTCCTGTCTGATTTCGTCGGCGGTGAGCAGTTGGCCCGTGCTGTCGTCGTCCTGCACGGTCAGCAGGTGCTCGAGGATTTCGTCAGGCAGCGCCTCGACCCTGCCCAGCCGTGGGCGCGGGCCTGAGGCAAGGGCCGAACGTACGAGGGCGTCCTCGTCGTTGACCAGTCGTCCACGCTGCTCCGCGGCCGCATGCCGGTTGCGGGCGAAGCGGCGGCGGATCGCGCGCTCGGGGTGGGCGAGCACTGCCTCGACGACGTCTGCGGGAAGTTCGCGCTCCTCGCAGAGGATCGTCCAGGTGGTGCGTGCCTGCTCGCTCAGCAGCCGGAGCAGAACGTCGGAGGGTGCGGCGGGGTTGGCTGCGACACCACGCAGCCACAGCTCGGCAGGATCGGAGGACATCAGGACATCGTGGCAGTGATCGCGGCCTGGGGCCACGGGCTGCGATGCCGCAGGTGTTGCCGCGGCATCGCAGCACCCTCGGCTCGAGGCGCCACAGGCCACTCGTCTCTCTTCGTGGGGCGAGACCCGCCGAGGGGGCGGGAAGTCAGGCGCTCTTCGTCACCAGCCCTCGGAGGAAACCCAGTTCGACCAGGTCCTGTGGTCGGATCCGCAGCTCGTCGGCGGTCGGGCCCGTCGCTGACGGTGGACGTTTGAGGATCGCCGCCGCCAGTTCGGGGGCGATCACCGAGAAGTAGCTGTCCGGTGTGGCCCAGGTGTTGCCGGGCGCGGCGAGCGCGAGTGCGCCACCCGAGCCGCCCTCGCCGATCACGAGCGTGGTCAGCGGTACGCGCGCCGAGGCGACCACCGTGAACAATTCGGCGATCGCCGATCCCGCCCCGGCCTGCTCGGCCGACGCGTCGTTCGCGGCGCCGGGGGTGTCGACCAGGGTCAGGACGGGAATTCCGAGCCGGTCTGCGAGCCGGATCAGCCGGGCCGCGGTGCGGTAGCCGGCCGGTCGCGTCGCTGTTCCGCACTGGGCCGCGTACGCGACGGTGCGTCCGTCGTGGAAACCGAAGCCGCACCGCATCCCGGTGTCACGGCCGCCGCACCGATCGCCGGCGACCTCGGCCCTCGATGTGAAGTAGGCGTCCAGGTAGGCGTCTGCGCGGGGTCGTCGGGGCGCGCGGGCCCGGGCGACCGCGTCCCAGCCGCTGGAGGGCAGGTCCGTCACGCCGAGGGCATGAGGCGGCGGAGCCGGGTCCGCCGGCCGGGGGGACGTCAGCAGCCGCAGCCGCAGTGCCAGTTCGCCGGGAAGCTCCCGCTGGGGTACGACAGCGTCGATGTGGCCCGCAGCGAGCTGGGCCTCCGCCGTGTACGCGGCGGGATCCGCTTCGGGCGGCCGCACACGGGACCCTGCGAAGGCCACCTGCGCGGCGGGCATCGCCAGGATCATGTCGGCCCCGGCGCCGAGCGTCGCCCACCCGCCGCCCGTGGTCGGATCGCGCAGCACGGTGAGCTGGGGCAGGCCCGCGTCCCGGGTGAGCACGATCTGTGCGGCCACCCGCTGGAGTTGGCTCAGCGCGCGGATTCCCTCCTGCATCCGGCTGCCGCCCGTGGCGACGAGGGTGACCACGGGCAGGCGGTACTCACGCGCATGGGCGTGGGCCGCCACGATCCGGTCGCCGGTGACCTCACCGATCGAGCCGCCCAGGAACCCGAACTCGAAGGAGAGCGCCACCACGTCGACGCCACCGATGCGGGCGGTGGCGCACACCACGGACTCCGTCTCACCCGTCCGCTCGGCCGCGCTGCGCCGGGAGGCGCCGTACCCCTTCCAGCCGAGAGGGCCATCGGTCTCGCCGGACACCGGGAGTGCGGGCAGCAGCGTGCAGTCACCGGCGACGGCCTCGAGGGCTTCGCGTGCCGACATGCGCGCCGGGCCTCCTGCGGCTGAGCTCGTCCGTCCCACGGCCTCAGACACCCAGAGCCCGCTTCATGATCTTGCCGAGGTCGTTACGGGGGAGCTCGGAGAGGTAGCGCACGGCCCGCGGCCGCTTGTGCGGGGCAAGCTGAGCAGCCACATGGTCGGCCAGCTCGGTCAGTTGCGGTCGGTGCTCCGGATCCGCCGGTACGATCCATGCCACGATCCGCTCCCCCAGGTCGGCGTCCGGCTCGCCCGTCACGGCCACGTCCCTCACACCGGGGTACTCCATCAGCGCGTTCTCGATCTCGCCCGCGCCGATCTTGTAACCGCCGCTCTTGATGAGATCGGTCGCTTTGCGGCCGACGATCCGGACGTAACCGTCCCCGTCACGGATCGCCATGTCTCCGGTGCGGAACCAGCCGTCCTCGGTGAACGCCTCCGCCGTGGCCTCGGGCCGGTTGAGGTACTCGCTGAAGAGGTTCGGGCCGCGTACCTGGATCTCACCCACGAGGTCCGGTCCCGGGCCGACGGGTACGCCCGTCTCGTCGACGAGCCGCAGCTCCACTCCGCGCAGGGGAACTCCGACGGTTCCGGCACGGGGCTCACCGTCCGCGCGCACACTGGTGTTCATCAGGGTCTCCGTCATCCCGTACCGCTCGATGACGGCCCGGCCGGTCGCCGCCGCGATCCGTCCGTGGTCCCGCGCCGGAAGCGCGGCCGATCCCGACACGAGCAGGCGCGCACCGGACAGCGCTTCGGCGAGAGCGGCGTCACCGGCCCCCGTGGACAGGGCCTCGGCGATGCGGTGGTACATGGTCGGCACCCCGAACAGCATCGTGGCTCCGGTCCTCAGCTCCCGCGTCACCCCCTCGGTGCTGAACCGCCCCAGGTGGCGCACCGATCCCCCGCGCCGCAGCGGCCCGAGGATGCCGAGGATCAGCCCGTGCACGTGGAACAGGGGCAGTGCGTGCACCAGCACGTCGGCGGCGTCCCACTTCCAGGCGTCCTGCAGCGCGTCCAGTGTGCTGGTCAGGGCTCGCCTCGGCAGGACGGCGCCCTTGGGCGGGCCGGTGGTTCCGGAGGTGTAGACGATCAGCGCGGGGTGCTCGGGACCGGGCTCAGCCGGGGGTGCGCCTGCCGGGCCCGCTTCTGCGTCGATGTTCGTACGGGGAAGTCCGTCCAGCACGGCGGGGAGTTCGTCGCCCGCTGCGGCCAGGACCCGTGACGGTGCGCTGTCGGCCACGATGTGCGCCAGTTCGCGCCCGCCGGTCCGTGGATTGAGCGGCACCGCGGGCACTCCGGCGAGGAGTGCCGCCACCACACCGACCGCGGTCTCCAGACTCGGCGTCGCCCACACGGCGACTCTGCGTTCCGTGCGCAGGGCCTCGGCGAGGGAGCCGGCCGACGCCGCGAGATCGGCGTAGGACAGGGTTCGGTCGCCGAATTGCAGGGCGGGCCTCGAACTCCTCTCGGTCAGTGCGGGGAACAGTGGTGCGGGGGCATTCACGCGTCGTACTCCAATCGATGGGCCGGCAGGAAATCGAAAGCCTCAGCCAGTGGCCTGCTGGGGGTCACCCGAATCCTGGCACCACCAGGACGAGCCACGCCGCTGCCGGCACCACGGCGACGACGACCCCGCCGTACACCATCAACTGCCTGAAGAAGCGCTCTCGGTCGACATCCGGTGCCGCGGCGAGAACGAGCGCACCGTTGGTCGAGAAGGGGCTGACGTCCACCACGGTCGCCGACACCGCCAGCGCCGCGATCATTCCGACGACCCCGATCTCTCCGAGGGCGAGGAACGGCACGGCCAGCGGGATCAGCGCGCCCATGATGCCGACCGACGAGGCGAACGCCGACACGATAGCGCCGATGTAGCACAGGAGCAGGGCGGCGAGCAGTGGCACTCCGATGCCTCCGACTCCCTCCCCGGCCCATGTGATCGTGCCCATCTCCTCGAGTACGCCGACGTAGGTAAGTACACCGCAGATGAGCAGCACGGTGGGCCAGGCGATCGCGCCGACCGCCTTTCGGCTGGTGTCCGGCCACACGGCGCTGATGAGCACGGCCAGCGTGATGGCGGTCAGACCCGCGTCCAGATCGAGGACGAGTACGGCGACGACCAGGACGAGGAGCGAGAGGAGGGTGGCTGCCCGGGGCGCGTCGAGCCGTGCGCTCCCCTCCTCCGCGGGGGGCCCGGGTGAGTCGTCGTCCCTCTCCGCAGCACGGTGCCGGGCCAGCTTCAGGCCGCCGAACAGCACGAACACCACACCGGCGATCAACAGGTTGGCGGCCAGGGAGGCGAGGAACAGCGCGATCTCGTTGCCCGGCAGGTTCTCGCGCTCCAGGATGCCGTTCACGATCGAGCCGTAGATGCTGATCGGTGAGAAACCGCCGCCCTGTGCTCCGTGCACCACCATCGCGCCCATCAGAAGCGGGCTGATGCCGTGGCGGACGGCGAAGCTCAGAGCGATCGGTGCGACGATCGCCACCGCCGCCGGGCTGACCGCGCCGATCGCCGTCAGCGCCCCAGTGATCACGAACATCACCCAGGGGATCAGAGCGATCCGTCCGCCGACCAGGCGTATGGACGCCTGCACCAGCCAGTCCGTGGTGCCGTTGGCCCGGGCGATCGCGAACAGGTAGGTGACACCCACCAGGACGACGAAGAGGTCTCCCGGGAACCCGGCGAAGATGCCGTCCGCGTCCAGGCCGGCGACCAGCTCGCCCACCGCGAACGCGGCGGCGAAGGCGAGCGCGCCCATGTTGACCGAGCGGGTGGTGGCGATCGCGAAGACCGCCACGAGTACGAGGATGGAGATGAGTTCCGGGGACATTGAGGGCTCCCGTCCTGGGCCGACCTTCATTGGACTGGTGGATGAGCCACTTGGCCTGTTGACGGCACTCAGAGTCGGGGGGTGCGGCAACAACCGTCAAGGGGGCGCGCATTGTTCGGTTCAGCCTGTGAACCACCGGGCGCTGCTAGGCTTCCGGAGCCAAGAGGGCGCGGGGGCCCTCCCGAACGGGGGCAGGGAATGTCCGACGCACTGCGGCCCGTGGGGCGTTCACGGCTGTACGAGCAAGTGCTCGACCGCCTGCGCTCCTATGCCACCGAGAGCGGTCTGGTAGCAGGCGACAGGCTCCCGCCGGAGCGCGACCTCGCTCAACGCCTCGGCGTCTCAAGGGCGTCGGTGAAGCAGGCCATCGTCGTGCTGGAGGTGCAGGGGCTCGTCGAGGTGCGGCACGGCGGCGGCACCTACCTCCTCGGAGACGGTCTGGACGCCGAGCCGGTCGACCGGCTCGTCGAGCGTCGGCGCAGGCTGCCCGATGTGCTGGAGGCACGCGAGGCGCTGGAGACGAAGCTCGCCGAACTCGCGGCGGAGCGGCGCACCGAGCAGGACCTGACCGCGCTGAGAGCAGCGCTCGCCCACATGGCAGCGGAGATCGCCGACGGCGGCCACGGCGTCGAAGGCGACCGGCGCTTCCACGCCTCGGTGACGGCGGCCGCCCACAGTGCGCTGCTCGCCGAGTTCATGCAGTCCATCGCCGACCAGATCACCGAGAGCAGGCACGAGTCCCTGCGCCAGCCCGGTCGGCCCGGCCGCTCCCTGACCCAGCACCGGGCGATCCTCGACGCCATCGAGGAACAGCGCGGCAAGGCTGCGGCCGCTGCGATGCGGCGTCATGTCCGGACCGTCGCGAAGGTGAGGCTCCTGGACTGGAACCCCGAGCCGGACCCGGCCGACGGGACACCGTGAACCGTGCCCGCCGGGCGCCATCGGATCTTCATCAAGAACTCCCTCGCCGTTGACGGAGCCCTTGACGACGTTTTGGCTGGTCAGATGACCAAAACCAGCGCAAATCGGATAACCCGCAAATTGGGTCTCCCCAACCAGCACATCGTGGGCTTAACTTATGTGTCATGACCTCCCCCCGCTCCACCTACGGCAGCGGCTACTACGCCGCGCCGTCGTTCCCCGACACCCCGATCTACGACTCCCTGGTCGCCGAGCGGGGGACCCCTCAGATCGCGCCGATCCGGGTCCCGGCCGCCTACGACACCGGGAACAGCTACCTGCCGGCCCTGCCGTCGTCGCTCCCGGCCCTGCCCGCGGCCCCGTCACAGCACACCGGGTCCTACGGCTACCCGCAGCAGGCGGCGCAGTCGCAGTACCAGAGCGCCGGAATGCAGCAGGCGCCGATGATGCAGCCTGCACAGCTGCAGCACGCGCCGGCGCCGTACATCCCGCAGCAGCCGTCGGCGCCCCGCGGCTACCAGCAGCAGCCGCAACAGCAGCAGCGTCCCGGTACGGGCTACGAGGCGATGCGTCCCGCGTCCCCCAGGCCCGCTCCCGCGCAGTCGCCGTACGAGGAGCCTTACAACCGCCCGTACCAGAGCCGGGGGTACTGACGGGGCTGCCGCCCACTGTCAGCGACGGCTGGCAGGATGAAGGCATGTCTTCTCCTGTCCTCGGCGCTGTGTACGTCCATCCGGTCAAGTCGCTGGCCGCCTGCGCGGCCGACGGGGCCGTCGTCGAGCCGTGGGGACTCGACGGCGACCGCCGCTGGATGCTGATCGACACCGGGAACAGGGTCGTCACCCAGCGTCAGCAGCCGCGCCTGGCACAGCTGTCCGCCGAGCTCCTGCCCGGTGGCGGGGTGGTCCTGTCTGCACCCGGGAGCCCGTCGCTGACGGTCGAGTTGCCCGGTCCGGACCGCACGGTCGTCGCGGAGCTGCACCGGAGCAGGGTCGAGGTGGCAGTGGCCGCGGGGGCCGCACACGCCTGGTTCGGCTCGCACCTCGGGGCAGAGGTCAGGCTCGTCCATCTCGACGCGCCGGCGCATCGCAGGCCCGTCGATCCGGAGTTCGGCCGGCCGGGCGAGACGGTCTCACTCGCCGACGGCTTTCCCTTGCTCCTCACGACGCGTGCCTCGCTGGACGCGCTCAACACATGGGTGGCGCAGGGGGACAACCCGGAGGAGGGGCCGCTGCCGATGGACCGTTTCCGGCCGAACGTGGTCGTGGACGGCGGTGCGCCCTGGGCCGAGGACAGCTGGAGACGGATCGCGATCGGGGAGGTCGCTTTCCGCCTCGTGAAGCCGTGCGGGCGCTGCGTCGTCACGACCATCGACCAGCGGACGGCGGAGCGGGGCAAGGAGCCGTTGCGCACGCTCGCCCGGCACCGCAGGGACGGGAAGCATCTGCTCTTCGGCCAGAACATGATCCCGGAGGGCACCGGCGTGATCCGGACCGGGGACCCGGTGCGGGTCCTCGGCTGACCGCGCAGACCTCGCGGAGGCATCGGAACTCGCGGTGACACGGGGCGTGTTGGCGGCATGAGGTTGCTCTCTCTTCGCCGTCCGGGAACGTAATGGTTACCCTGTCGGGTTATCACGGACAGGGAAGGGGGTGCATGACTGTGCGAGCGGTTCTCGGGATCCGGCGGTGGCGGCGCAATCCCCTGTGCCGGGCCACGGACCGTCACGAGACGTGGGTGGCCCTGGCCGCAATGCTGCTGATGCTGCTGGCGGCACCGGTCCTCGGCTGGAAGACCGGCTCACTCACGGACGGCGCACTGCAGCGGACGGTGCGGGCCCAGCACGCGCAACGCCACCTCACCGCGGCCGTGGTGGTCAGAGCGGCCTCCGGCACATCCCGCTACGCCCAGGACCCCGAGGCGGCCGTCACCGAGGGCTCCATGCGTACGTCGGTGGTGGCCGACTGGCGCGCCCCGGACGGTACGGCACGTACGGGCATCGTGTCGACGGCATCCAGGGAGACCGCTCCCGGCACCCGGATCCGGATCTGGACGGACGAGCGGGGCCACCCCGTGATGCGTCCCATGGACACCTCCACGGCCCGCACCCACGCGGTGCTCGCGGGGATCGGTGCGGCGCTGCTCGCGGCCGGTCTGACGGAGATCGCCCGCAGACTCGTCGTGTGGCGGATGATGCAAAGGCGGTACGCACGGCTCGACCGCGCCTGGGCCGAAGTCGGCCCCGACTGGGGCAGAACGGGTACGGGCAGCTGACGCGGGGTGCGCGGTTTCCCCTCGTGCTACGGCCGCGGAGGGCCCCTGGGCGGCCCGACCCGTCAACTCGCGCCCGTCGCGCGCGCTACGGTGGACCGGCCCGCCCGACTCCTCGGCAGGCGGGCCGGCGGGCTGCCGGTGAACCGGCGGCCCGTGCGGACAGGCACGAGGCAGCGCACACGGCACGAGGTGGGGGCACAGCAGCACCATGGCACAGGGCACGGTCCAGGTGACGCACACCGGCACATCGCGATGGCGGCGCCGTACGGGCGAATACGCTTCCCTCAGCGCCGCCCTTGAGGCCGCAGCGGACGGTGACGTGCTCACCATCGCACCCGGCACCTACCGGGAGAACCTCGTCGTCGACCGCGCGGTGACGCTGCGGGGCCCCGAAGGGTCCGCCGGGTCCGTACGGATCGCACCGGCCGACGGCGTACCCCTGACCGTCCGCGCGTCCGCCGTGGTCCAGGACCTCCATGTGGAGGGCCAGGACGCGGCCGCCCCCGCGCTGCTCGTCGAGGACGGCGCTCCCGAGCTGTCGGATCTGCGCATCGTGACCAGGTCGGCCGCCGGCATGGAAGTGCGGGGCGCGGCGAGGCCCACCGTGCGCCGCTGCACGGTCGACAACCCGGCCGGCGTGGGAATCGCCGTACTCGACGGCGCCGGCGGCGTGTTCGAGGAGTGCGAGATCGTGTCGGCCGGGCAGTCCGGTGTCGCGGTGCGCGACGGCGCGCACCCGCGGCTCGAGCGCTGCCGCGTGCACCACTCCTCGGGCGCGGGACTGAGCGTGACCGGGGAGGGCAGCGGCCTGGAGGCGGTCGGCTGTGAGGTGTACGAGATCAAGGGCAGCGGGGTGCAGGTCACCGCACGTGGCACCGCGCACCTCACGGACTGCACCGTGCACCGCACGTCCGCCGACGGTGTCACCCTGGACACCGACGCGGTCCTGACCCTCGCGGACTGCGACATCCACGACATCCCGGAGAACGCGGTCGACCTGCGGTCCCGTTCGGTGCTCACCCTGACCCGCTCCACCGTCCGCAGGTTCGGCCGCAACGGGCTCTCGGTCTGGGACCCGGGCACCCGTGTCGACGCCAACCAGTGCGAGATACACGACAGTACGGGCGACTACCCGGCGGTGTGGGTCAGCGACGGTGCCACGGTGATACTCGACTCGTGCCGTGTCCACGACGTGCCCGACGCCCTCTTCGTCCTCGACCGGGGCTCACGCGCGGATGTCGTGGACAGCGATCTCTCCCAGATCCGCAACACGGCGGTGTCGGTGAGCGACGGAGCCACCGCCCAGCTCGACGACTGCCGTATCCGCGAGGCGTCCACGGGAGCGTGGTTCCGCGACCACGGCAGTGGCGGCACGCTGAACAACTGCACCATCGACGCGGCGCAGACCGGGGTCATCGTGACCAAGGGCGCCGACCCGGTCATCGAGAGGTGCACGGTCACCTCACCCGCGGAGGCCGGTTTCTACGTCTCCGCCGAGGGCCGGGGCACCTTCGACAGCTGCCGGGTCACGGGGAGCGAGGGCTACGGCTTCCATGTGATGGACGGGTGCCGTTCCACCCTGACCCGGTGCAGGACCGAGCGGTGCGCACGCGGCGGCTACGAATTCGCCGACGGCTCCGGTGGGGACGGGCTCGCGGGCGGACCGGTGGCCAAGGACTGCACCAGCGACGAGAGCGGTCTGCGCGGCGCCACTCCCCCGGCCCCCGCGGTGCTGACTGCGACGCAGAGCACGCCCGGGCTGCTCGGTGCGATGCCCGGGCAGCGGACGGCGGAGCCCGCCGCAGTACCGACGGCACCCGCCGAGCCGGTGCGCGACTCGGGCGCCGTGCTGGGCGAGCTCGACGCGCTGGTCGGCCTGGACAGCGTCAAGCGCGAGGTGCGGGCGCTGACGGACATGATCGAGGTGGGCCGCCGCCGCCGGCTGGCCGGTCTGAAGGCGGCGTCGGTGCGCCGGCACCTGGTCTTCACCGGCTCCCCCGGCACGGGCAAGACGACGGTGGCGCGGCTGTACGGGGAGATCCTCGCCTCACTCGGTGTCCTGGAGCACGGTCATCTCGTGGAGGTGTCCCGGGTCGATCTGGTCGGCGAGCACATCGGGTCCACGGCCATCCGCACACAGGAGGCGTTCGACCGGGCGCGCGGCGGTGTCCTGTTCGTCGACGAGGCGTACGCCCTGTCGCCCGAGGACTCCGGCCGGGACTTCGGCCGGGAGGCCATCGACACGCTGGTGAAGCTGATGGAGGACCACCGTGACGCCGTGGTGGTGATCGTGGCCGGGTACACCCACGAGATGGAGCGCTTCCTCACCGTCAACCCCGGTGTGGCGTCCCGCTTCTCGCGGACCATCACCTTCAGCGACTACGAGCCCGAGGAGCTGCTGCGGATCGTCGGGCAGCAGAGCGACGAGCACGAGTACAGCTTGGCCGAGGGGACGGGGGAAGCGCTGCTCAAGTACTTCACGGCGCTTCCCAAGGGCCCCGCCTTCGGTAACGGCAGAACGGCCCGTCAGACCTTCGAGTCGATGGTGGAGCGGCATGCGGGCCGGGTCGCCCAGCTCGCCGAGCCGAGCACGGACGACCTGACCATGCTCTACCCGGAGGACCTTCCGGCGCTGCCCTGAGCAGCGCCGCCACGGTCCTCCGCTCCTGTGCCCGCCTGCTGGGGCACGACGGGCCCGAGCCTTTCCAGCAGTGCGGCGCGCTCGACGGCGAAGGCCGGGTCGGCCTGGTAGTCCGAGTGCCCCAGGACCGGTTCCGGCAGCGGGTGTTCGGTGGTGCGGCCGTAGACCAACGGGTCCTTCAGCGGTCCGCGGTCCACTTCGTGGCCCCGCCCCTCGTCGATCCGGACCGGGCCGCCGATCGGGTCCGTCGCACGCCAGAGGTTGCG
Source organism: Streptomyces mutomycini (assembly GCF_001700505.1). Classification (GTDB taxonomy): domain Bacteria; phylum Actinomycetota; class Actinomycetes; order Streptomycetales; family Streptomycetaceae; genus Streptomyces; species Streptomyces mutomycini. Next base: position 31,935 of record NZ_MAPV01000111.1, on the reverse strand, counting down.
CCAGCAGTGCACGGATTGCTGCAGCCCTTCGAGCGGGACACGGCCGAAGTAGGCCGGGAACCAGCGCCCGTAAAGACGCTCGATCGGCGAACCGTACGTGAGCAGCGCGACCCGGCGCCGGGCCGGGTCGGGGAGCTGCCACACCGCGGCGGCCGCGAGGACGCTGCCCTGGGAGTGGCCGGAGATGACGAGCCTGCCGCGGGTGGTCGCGGTCCACGCGCACATCCGGGACGAGAGGTCCGGGACGGCCCGCTCGGCGTAGCAGGGCGGCGCGAAAGGATGGGCGGCGCGCGGCCAGAACGTACCCACGTCCCAGAGGATGCCGATGGTGCGGCGGGCGGAGACGTCGCGGTAGGCACGGCGGCCCCAGGTGACGAAGAGTATGACGCCGAATCCGGTCAGCCAGGAGCCGGTCGACTGGGCCGTCTCGGCGAGCGATTCGACGAACGGGCCGGCGCCGTCCGTCGCGAGGCCGGGGACCTCGCCGGTGAGCCATGAACCGGCCACCGCTCCGGTGCCGAGCAGCAGGGTGGCGGCCGAGAGCAGCCCGAGGATCCCCGGGGCGGAGTCGGTGAGCGCGGCGGCGGCCCGGGTACGCGCGATCCGCCGGGTGCGTCCGGGCTCGGGGTGCTTCTCCTCGTACTCCGCCTCGATCGCGGGTCCCAGCAGGCGGGCGCGGCGCACGGTGCGGACCGCCAGCCAGATGACGGGCGGCAGCAGGAGGAGCAGCAGGACCGGGATGACGGAGGCCTGCCAGCTGAGGAGCACGGGTGGTCCCGCTATGTCGGCGCCCGCACCCATGCCGGGAGTTCCGGGGCCGTCGAGCCAGTCGGCCACCCGCTGGGCGACCCCTGCGGTCATCACACCGCCGAGGGCGCAGGCGAGCATGGCGACCGCGGGGCCGCCGAGACCGTGCAGGATGGTGCGCGGTTCGGGGGCTCGCCGGTACAGACTCAGGGCCACCACGGCGAGTACGACGACGAGCAGCCCCTGGCCCAGCACGAGTGTGCGGAAGGCGGCCTCGCCGGGGAGTGTGCCCGTGGACACCCAGCCGGGACGCGACCAGCCGGCGTACGCCGCCGCGCAGAGCAGCAGGGTGAGGGCGGCGCCGGGCAGGAACGTGGTGACGGCCCGGTCGATCCGGTTGTCGAGGCGTCGCTCGCTGCGGCCCCGGTGGCAGACGACCGCGACGGCCACGAGTCCGCAGAGGACCAGGCCGGCTTCGAGGAGGATGCCGGCCACCGCGGGTACGGGGCTGTCGGAGGACCTGTCGTACCGGACCGCCGAGCCGCAGACCGTGGCCGCGACGGTGAGGAAGCCGGCTGCCGTGTGCGCGGCGCGCAGCCGGGCCACCAGCCTGCGTCCGTACCAGAAGCCGGGCCTGCCGAGCGCCGGGCGGACCTGGCGGACCTGGCGGGCACCGGACCGCGTGACCGCGTCCGTGGCCTCGTCGGCGTCCACGCCCGATGCCGCACTGTCCGGTTCGCCCCAGGTCAGGGGTCGTTGTGACTCGTAGGCGCTCCAGGTGCGGTTGGACAGGTACCAGAGCAGTCCCACCAGGGCGGCGGGCACGAGCGCGGCGACGGCGAGGCGGCGTCCGGGCTGGGAGAACCACCCGTCCTGCCGGGTGGACAGGAAGCCGAGCCAGGAGCGCTGTCCGGCGCACTCGGGTGTGCCCGCGCACTGCCAGGCAACCAGGTCGAGGGCGACCTCGCAGGCAGCGGCGGTCAGCAGCACGGTCAGGCTGAGGGCGACCATGCGGACCAGGAGCCCGTAGAGCCGGACCGCCCGGTGACTCGCGTCCGCTGTGGGCCGCATCCAGTGGGCGAGGTTGACCACCATGAAGGGGAGCAGCAGCAGCCACAGGGCCCTGGCGCCGTTGCCGGAGGTGAGGTTGGACCAGCAGTAGGCCTCCGCGACCGGCCCGTCGCGGTGGCGCTCGGGGTGCTGTTCGGCTCCGACGTCCTCGGTGCGCCGGTACACGGCAGCCGTGGCGTCACCGGTGATCCTGGTCGTACGCGGATCACCGAGCATCTCCTGCGGAGTGGTTCCGCCGACTCCGTGGACGAGCAGTTCGAGTGCGGCGCCGCTGCTCTGCGCGGCCTCGGCCTGGGGGGCAGGGGGCAATGTCGGTGACTCGCTCTCTGGTCCGTACGGCTCGTGGCCGGCGGGGAGGGGCGGCTGGGATGTGGAACTGATGCGTGGTCACCACCATCGCCGACGGGAGGTGTCCGGCGCAGCGGCTCTCACCGAATCTCCCCAGTGGGACGGCCCGCGGGGGTGCGTGGGAGGATGTGGGGGTCCGCAGGACCGCTGCCGGACCGTGCGGACAGAGGGAAGGGCCGGGGCCCGGCGTTGAGCGAGAATCAGAACCTGCTCGCGGAGCAGAGGCGTGCGCTCATCCTGGATGACGTCCGCAAGCGCGGCGGGGTCAGGGTCAACGAGCTGACCCGCAAGCTGAGCGTCTCCGACATGACCATCCGCCGGGACCTGGACGCGCTGGCACGTCAGGGCGTCATCGAGAAGGTGCACGGCGGAGCGGTACCGGTCGTCGAGGCGAGCACGCACGAGCCCGGTTTCGAGGCCAAGTCGACGCTGGAACTGAGCGCCAAGGAGGACATCGCCCGCGCCGCTGCCGCGATGGCGGCGCCCGGCAGCGCGATCGCACTGTCCGGCGGCACGACCACGTTCGCGCTGGCCCGCCATCTCCTGGAGGTGCCGGGGCTGACGGTGGTGACGAACTCGGTGCGGGTCGCCGATGTGTTCCACGGCGCGCAGCGGCCGACGTCGGCCGGCGGGGCGCGGGCGGGGGCGGGGGCGGCCACGGTGGTCCTGACCGGCGGGGTGCGTACGCCTTCGGACTCGCTCGTCGGACCGGTCGCGGACCGCGCGATCGGCTCACTCCACTTCGACGTCCTGTTCCTCGGCGTCCACGGGATCTCGGTCGAGGCCGGTCTCTCCACGCCGAATCTCGCGGAGGCCGAGACGAACCGCCGTTTCGTGCGGGCGGCCAGGCGGGTCGTCGTGGTCGCCGATCACACCAAGTGGGGCACGGTGGGGCTGAGTTCGTTCGCGGCGCTCGACGAGGTCGATGCCTTCGTCACGGACGCGGGCCTGCCGGTGGCGGCCCGGCAGGAGATCGAGGAGCACCTGCCGGGACTGGTGGTGGCGGGCGGGCCGCCGGGCGAGTAGGCCGCCGCCTCTTGACACCGGCGCCTTCCGCTCAGGCGCCCGCAGGCGGGTGACGTCCTAGGATCGGGCTGTGGCCGTATTCCGCATCGAACGTTTCACTCCCCTTCCCGCCGCCGAGGCGTGGCGACGGGTGACCGACTGGGAGCGCCACGGCGGGGCCGTTCCGTTCACCTCGGTCACCGTCCCGGCGGGCCCGCCCACCCGCACCGGAACGGTCTTCGTCGCCCGTACCGGTGTGGGGCCGCTGGGTTTCGACGATCCGATGGAAGTGGTGCGGTGGACCCCGCCCGCCGCCGGCCGGGCGGGGCTGTGCCTGCTGGAGAAGCGGGGCTCCGTGGTGCGCGGACGCGCGTCGATCGACGTCTGCCCGACGGGTTCGGGCTCGCATGTGATCTGGGTCGAGGAGCTGCGCGTGAGGCTGCTGCCCCGCTGGGCCGATCCGCTGCTGGCCGGCGCCGGGCGACGGGTCTTCGGCCGGGTGCTCGGCACCCTGCTCGACGGCTGAGGGCCCTGGTGCCGCTTCCGGACTGCCGACCGGCTCAGGCGGTCCAGGTGCCGGTGGCCAGGAAGTGGTCGATCGTCTCCGTGTACGGCCTGATGTCCAGGCCCTGCTCGCTCAGCCAGTCGTCCGAGTAGTACTTGTCGAGGTAGCGGTCGCCCGGGTCGCAGAACAGCGTGACGACGCTGCCTGTACTCCCCCGCTCCACCATCTCGGACACGAGCTTGAAGGCGCTCCACAGCCCGGTGCCGGTCGAACCGCCCGCCTTGCGGCCGATGGCGCGCTCCAGCACCCGGACCGCCGCGACACTGGCCGCGTCGGGGACCTTCATCATCCGGTCGATGGCTCCGGGCACGAAGCTCGGCTCCATCCGGGGTCTGCCGATGCCCTCGATGCGGGAGCCGCAGTCGCTGGTCGCCAGCTGGTCGTGCCGGGTCCATCCGTCGAAGAAACAGGAGTTCTCGGGGTCGGGCACGCAGATGCGCGTGTCGTGCTGCATGTAGCGGACGTAGCGCCCGATGGTCGCGGAGGTTCCGCCGGTGCCGGCCGTGGCGACGATCCAGGCGGGCTCGGGGTACCGCTCCAGCCTCAACTGCTGGTAGATGGACTCGGCGATGTTGTTGTTGCCACGCCAGTCGGTGGCGCGTTCGGCATAGGTGAACTGGTCCATGTAGTGCCCGCCGGTCTCGGCCGCGAGGGCCGCCGACTCCTCGTACAGCCGGCGGGAGTCGTCGACGAAGTGGCACTGGCCACCGTGGAATTCGATCAGGCGGCACTTCTCGGGGCTGGTGGTGCGGGGCATCACCGCGACGAACGGCACGCCGATCAGCTTCGCGAAGTACGCCTCCGAGACAGCCGTCGAGCCGCTGGATGCCTCGATGACCGGCTTGCCGCGGCGGATCCACCCGTTGCAGAGCCCGTAGAGGAAGAGCGAGCGGGCGAGCCGGTGCTTGAGGCTGCCCGTCGGGTGCGTCGACTCGTCCTTGAGGTAGAGGTCGATTCCCCAGTGTTCCGGCAGCGGAAAGCGCAGGAGATGGGTGTCCGCCGAACGGTTGGCGTCCGCCTGGACCTTGCGCACCGCCTCCTTGAGCCAGCTCCGGTAGTCCGGATCGCTCCGGTCGATGTCCATGGTCTCCATGACACCACCGCCAGGTGTGTGCTCACCGGTGTCCATCAACGGTCTCCTTCGGGTGACGGCAGTGCTGCGTGGGGCCCACGATATTCCCCCCACCTGCACAAACGTTTACTTTGACGGCCCATAGCCCTTCCTTGGCCCGGGCGTCCGGGCTCCTGCGCCCCGATAGGGGGCCCGGACCCGGATCCCGGCCGGAATCGATGGTGAGACGGTCTGGCGCACGGGCCCTGTCGGCGGGCAGACTTGCAGAAGCCGGTACAAGGGGGGCGAAGTTGCCATGGCCGAGACAGAGTTCAGTGCTGCGGAATTCGGCGCGGCGGATTTCCGTGCGAGCGACGTCAGGATCCAGCGGTGGGCGCGGTCATTGACCAGGGCCGGCCAGGTGATCGTCAAGGACGGCCGGATCGCGCTGCTGACGAGCAACGGGCGGGAGATCGCCAGCGCCCCTGTGACGGCGGTGAGCGCCGGGAGGCCCTGGTTCCCGGCCGCCGACTCGGCGGTCGCGCGCATCAACGGGGTGCGCTACCGGCTGACCATGGGCCAGCGCAACCGCAGGCCCGGCGGAGCCGCACCGGTCCGCAGATTCCTGGAGGTGCTGCGGGGTGCCGCTGGACGGCGTAACTGACGCTACGGCCCGGTACGGACACCGCGAGTTGCGGAGCCTCGCCCCCTGCGTCACGCTGTTCACACGTCACTGATGGTGCACCGGCGGTGACAGCGGAAGCGCCCCCGCCGGAAGCCACGCAGGGCGGACCACGCATGACCAGAAACAGCAGTCAGCCATCTGCTGGATCCGTTCCTTCGTCTTCTTCCGGACCTATTTCGGGGAGTCGCAGCCGTGATCAGCGAGCCAAGCAGGCACTGCGCGGTGGAGCTCAAAGCCCTGCCGTCGCGGATCGGTCAGGTCCGCAGAATCATTTCGGCGCAACTGCGCTACTGGCATCTCGATCCTCTGATCGACCATGCGGCGCTCGGTGTCACCGAACTGCTGACCAACGTCCACCGGCACGCGCAGCCGGACAAGTCATGCACCGTCGAGATCGAGCTGCTGCTCGACCGGCTGACGGTCTCCGTCCACGACCACGACCCCCGGCTGCCGACCGTGTGCGACGCCGACTCGTCCGCCACCTCCGGGCGCGGACTGGCGATGATCGCCGCGGTCAGCGAGAGCTGGGGCGTACGGCCGAGTGACGACTCGGGGAAGGTCATCTGGTTCACCCTGGCCGCACCGTCGTTCACCACCGCCGCCCTGCACCCTCTCCCCGTGTACGGGTCGACGACCGACGGCCCGTTCGGCGCGGGCGTCACGGGGCTCATGGAGCCGACGGCGGCACGGACGCGAGCCCGGTCGGCCGTCGTCGGCTGACGCGATCGGGTCGCGCACAGCGCACCGGAGCGCGGCGGCGGTCCATGATCGGCGCGCTCCGGCCTCACGCACGGCGTCACCGGTCCTGCGTGGACGTTCGCGCCGCCCGTCGGCCGTGCTCGCCCTCGGCGGGTCAGGCCAGCGCGGCCAGCGGGTCGTCGAGTACGGGCTGCCAGGCCAGTTCGGCCGCGCCCACCAGGCTGTTGTGGTTCAGCGTGCAGGACAGGATCGGCACGCTGCCGCTGCGGCCCCAGAGACTGCGGTCGGCGACCACGGCCCGCAGCCGTTCGGGGTCGGCCTCCAGGAGGTCTCGGTGCAGTCCGCCCAGGATGATCCGGTCCGGGTTGAGGATGTTGACCAGCCCGGCGAGACCGAGGCCGAGCCGGTCGATCAGTTCCTCGGCGGCGGCCCGCACATCGGGGTCGCCGTACTCCGTGCGCAGCAGGTCGCCGGACTGCTTGAGCAGCGACTCCTCGGGGCCGGGCTCCCGGCGGGCCGCGGTGAGGAAGGCGAGGGGGTCGGTCTCCACGTCGAGGCAGCCTCGTCCGCCGCAGTGGCAGGGGCGGCCCTCGGGGTTCACCGTGAGATGCCCGACCTCCAGGGCCAGGCCCGAACTCCCGCTGTGCAGGCGGCCGTCCAGGACGAGGGCGCCGCCCACCCCCCGGTGGCCGGTGGCGACGCAGAGCAGGTGCTGGGCACCACGCCCGGCGCCGTGCCGGTGTTCGGCAAGGGCGGCGAGGTTGACGTCGTTGCCCGTGAACGCGGGGCCGGTGATACCCGCCGCGCGTACACAGGCGGAGAAGATCTCCCGGACCGGAGCACCCGCCGGCCAGGCGATGTGCAGCGGGTTGAGCGCCGTCCCCTCGGGTTCGGCCACGGCGGAGGGCACGGCGAGCCCCGCGCCGACACAGCGCAGCCCACTCTCGCGAAGGAGCCGGGCCCCTGCCTCGACGACCTCTCCGAGGACCTGGGCCGGATCGGCCATGACGGCGACGCAGCCGGGCGCGGTGGCCACGGTCCTGCCTCCGAGCCCCACGAGCGCGGCACGGAAGCCGTCGGAGTGCACCTGGGCGGCAAGGGCCACGGGCCCGCCGTCCCGGACGGAGAGCCGGTGGGAGGGGCGGCCCTGCGAACCGGCGGCGGAGCCCGGGCTGGAGTCGACCCTGATCAGTCCGAGCGCTTCGAGCTCCGCGGCCACCGCGCCGGCGGTGGCACGGGTGACGCCGAGTTCGGAGGTCAGTACCGCACGGGTGGGAGCGCGTCCGGTGTGCACGAGCTCCAGTGCGGGCCCGAGCGCGCTGCGGCCCCTCTCCAACTTCGTCCGCGTGGTGGTCGACTTGCCGTTCATGGGGGCGAGTCTCCCATGGTCCGGAGCCGTTGCCGACGCTCCGGCAACACGCACGGTTCATCGGCCGGCCACCGGGACGACCGTCTTGCGCGCGTCGCCGGAAGACCTCTATGCTCACTTTGTGCCGCAACTAAACAAACTGCGGACGGCCCTGCCGGGGGGAACTGGCGGAAACACCGCCCCACCCTCCTACAACCGCCTCCGTACCGCGCTGACCGTGTTCTTCGCCCTCGACGGCTTCCTTTTCGCGGGATGGGTGGTCCGCATTCCGGCCATCAAGCACCAGACCGGGGCGACAGCCTCCACCCTCGGGCTGGCCCTGCTGGGCGTCTCGGCGGGGGCGGTGATCACCATGATGCTCACCGGCTCCCTCTGCCGCCGCTACGGCAGCCACGCCGTCACCGTGGTGTGCGGCGTACTGCTGTCGCTGAGCATCGCCCTCCCCGCACAGACGGGTTCGGTCGTCGCCCTGGGCCTCGTACTGCTGGTCTTCGGTGCCGCGTACGGCGGCATGAACGTGGCCATGAACAGCGCCGCTGTCGATCTCGTCACCGCGATGCGCCGCCCGGTCATGCCGAGCTTCCACGCCGCGTTCAGCTTCGGGGGCATGACGGGCGCGGGGCTGGGCGGGCTGGTAGCCGGCAGCCTCTCGCCCGCGACGCACCTCTTCGCCCTCGCCGGCGTCGGACTCCTCGTCACCGCGGCCACCGGCCCCGTACTGCTGGGGGGCAGGACCGCAGCCGCGCACCCCGCGGAAGAGCAGGAAGCGGGCAGCCGTGAGCAGCCGCGGAGGATGGGCGCGCACACCCGCCGCATCGTGGTCCTGTTCGGTGTCATCGCCCTCTGCACGGCGTACGGCGAGGGCGCCCTGGCCGAGTGGGGCGCCCTGCACCTCACCCAGGACCTGCACGCGGATCCCGGACTCGCCGCCGCCGGGTACTCGCTGTTCGCACTCACGATGGCCGTCGGCAGGCTCACCGGCACCAAGCTCCTCGAACGGTTCGGGCAGACCCGCACCCTCGTGGCCGGAGGGATGACCGCCGGCGTCGGGATGCTGTTCGGCGCGCTCGCGCCGACCGTGTGGCTCACCCTGCTCGGCTTCGCCGTGGCAGGCCTCGGCCTCGCCAACATATTTCCGGTCGCCGTCGGCCGTGCGGGGGCACTGGCAGGCCCGAGCGGAGTGGCCGCCGCGTCCACCCTCGGATACGGCGGGATGCTCCTGGGGCCCCCGGTGATCGGCTTCCTCGCGGACTGGTCCTCCCTCCCGGTGGCTCTCACCACGGTGACGCTGCTCGCCGCCGTGGCAGCGGTTCTGGGCTACGCGGCCCGCAACGCCACGAACACCTGAACGATTGAGTAGTCGTACTCAGGCGCCCACAGCCTCCCCGGCGCACGATGGGAGTACCAACCATTCAGGGGGAGCGGGACATGAGCCACCAGGTGACGGGCAAGCAGCAGCTGCGTACGGCGGCACGGCTGACCTTCGGCAACACGGCTTCGCGGATCTACCTCGGCCTCGTGCTGGCGGTCGCGCTGTTCGTCGCGGTGGACACGCTGTTCGTGTCCCATGACGACGCCTCGTTCGCCGGTGTCTGGCTGTTCTTCCTCACCGCGCCGACCGTGTTCGTCTTCCTTCTCGGCAGCTCGATGACCGGTGCGGACGCCGGAGGCCCCATCTGGTTCGTCTATCTCGCGCTGATCGTGTCGGTGCTTGTGCAGGCCTTTGCGCTGGGCTGGTTCTCCCGGCTGCTCCGGGGCACCCACCGGGGCCGTTCGGCGCGCCCGCAGGGCGCCTGACGCGCTTCGGCACGGTCGGCGGCGTGGACATGACGGAGCATCTGGATGCCTGGTCACGGAAGGCCGCGTACTGGCCCCCGCCGCCCGAGGGGCGGGGCCGGAGGCAATGGCCCTGACCGGCTCCGGGTGGCCGCGCCGTGGCCGTCCGCCTCCCGCTCGGTCGCGTGTGGTCCGGGGCGGCGTCCTTGCCGCCACCCATCGCCACTGTGACACTTCGAACATGTCACCACGCACTCAGGCGGAGCGGGACGCCGTGACCGTCGAGATCGGCTACGCCCTGGTCAGCGGGGTCCTGGTGGCCGCGGCCACGTTCGCCGGGGTCCTCCTCCCCGCCCTGCTCCTGGAACTTCCGGCCCGCGCCGAACACATGCTGTTCCGGGTCGGGGCCGTCCTGGGGGCGCTGGTGTTCGCCGTCCGGGTCATGCATGTGCTGTGGCGATTCCCCCGCCGGGCCGAGGAGCGGCGCCTGCCGCCCGTCCAGCCGGGCCCGCCGGGGCGCACGGGCCCTGACTCGTAGGCGCGTAAGCCGGGTTGTGCCGCACCCAGCCCAGCCGTGTCCGCCCCCGCCTCAGCGCCCCGCGCCGGCGGACCGGCCGTCCAGCAGACCCGTCGAGCGCCCGAGTTCGTGAACAGCGCGCCGGAAGAGGAGTTCGCGCGCCTCGACCAGCCGGTCGAACTGACCGAAGATCTCGAAGGAGATCAGCCCGAAGAGCTGGGCCCACGCGCCGACCAGGGCCACCACGACCCCCGGCGGAAGATCGTCGGCGAGATCGGCGGCCATCCGCTCGGCCTCGGGGCGCAGTTCGGCGGTGAGCGGGGGGACCGCGAGGCCCTCGGCGAGGTAGGCCTCGCGCACGAGGCCGATGAGGACCAGGCCCACACGGGAGGCGGGGCCGACGGTGTCCTGCGGGGCGGTGTAGCCGGGGACGGGCGAGCCGTAGATCAGTGCGTATTCGTGCGGGTGGGCGAGAGCCCAGTCCCGCACGGCGCAGGCGACCGCGACCCAGCGGGCGGGATACGGGCCCGGGGTGTCACCGGCTTTCGGGAGGGCCGCCTCCGCGGCTTCTCCCACCGCGTCGTAGGAGTCGACGATGAGGGCCGTCAGCAGGTCGTCACGGCTCGGGAAGTAGCGGTAGAGCGCGGAGGAGACCATGCCGAGCTCGCGGGCCACGGCACGCAGGGAGAGCTTCGCGGCGCCCTCCGCGGCAAGCTGCTTCCTGGCCTCGTCCTTGATCGCCGCCGTGACCTCGATGCGGGCGCGTTCCCTGGCTCCTCGAATGGTGCTCATGGGATCAGTCTGCCACGCGATCGGAGCACTGACCAGAAACGAGAGCACTGCTCTTGCTTTCGAGCACCATGCCCGTGCACACTGATCTCAAGCGAGAGCACTGCTCTCTCAACGGTGGGAGTCACCATGACGCAGCAGCAGCCGTACTACCTCCGGGCCAACGCCTTCGCGCAGCGGATGAACAGTGTCATCGGCTGGCTCGCGCGCCACGGCGTCAGCCTCCTCGGCTCCGCCGAGATGTCGGTGAGGGGCCGAAAGAGCGGCCGGATGCAGCGCATCCCCGTGAACCCCCACCACCACGACGGCGCGCAGTACCTGGTCTCCGCCCGCGGCCACTCCCAGTGGGTGCGCAACATGCGCGCGGCCGGAGGCGGGGACCTGAAGGTGGGCCGGAAGGTCCGCACCTTCACCGCTGTGGAGATCGCGGACGACGAGCAGAAGGCGCGGATCGTGCGCGCCTATCTGAAGCGCTGGGGCTGGGAGGTCAACCAGTACTTCCAGGGCGTCACGGCCAGGTCGACCGATGCCGAGCTCCTGGCCGCGTGCCCCGACCACCCCGTCTTCCGGATCACGGTCGAGAGCTGACCCTGTCCGCCCCCTGACGGTCCATCGCGTGAAGTGCCCGCTGGGCCAGTGGGTGCGAGCGGACCAGCTCTGCCAGTGAGGTCGTCCCCCGGGTGACTCCCGCGAACGCGTTCCAGGCGGGGCGGAAGCCGGTCAGCACCGCGTGCAGGACCCCCGGGCGCCGCTCGAAGAGCCTGAGCATGCGACGACCGACGCTCATCTCCACACCGAGTCCGGCCTTGATCGCGAACGCGTAGTTGAGCGCCTGCCTCCGGGCATCGACCGCGTCGTGCGACTCCGCGATCCGCACCGCCCACTCGCCCGCGAGCCGCCCGGACCGCAGGGCGAAGGAAATACCCTCCCTGGTCCAGGGTTCCAGCAGACCGGCCGCGTCGCCGCAGACCACCACACGTCCGCGGGAGAGCGGCGAGTCGTCGCTGCGGCACCGGGTCAGATGGCCGGAGGAGACAGTCGGTTCGAACCCGGCGAGACCCAGGCGGCCGACGAAGTCCTCCAGATACCTCTTGGTCCCCGCGCCGTCGCCGCGCGCAGAGATGACGCCGACGGTCAGGGTGTCCCCCTTGGGGAAGACCCAGCCGTAACTTCCGGGCATCGGACCCCAGTCGATGAGTACCCGTCCCGCCCAGTCCTCGGCGACCGTCTCCGGAACGGGAATCTCGGCCTCGAGTCCGAGGTCCACCTGGTCGAGCTTCACGCCGACGTGCGCCCCTATGCGGCCCGCGCTGCCGTCCGCGCCGACGACGGCCCTGGCCAGCACCGTCTCACCGCCGGCCAGCACCACGGCGACCGTGCGCCGGTCGGGCACGGCGGTACCGTGCTGCTCCACCCGTGTCACCGCCGCACCCGTGCGCAGCTCGGCGCCCGCCTTCTGGGCCTCCTCCACCAGGCCGGCGTCGAACTCCGGCCGGTTGATCAGGCCGAAGAGCATGCGCCTGGACCTGCGGGTACGTGACAGCTTCCCGTTGAGCGAGAAGGTGACGGCGTGGATCCGGTCCTTCAGGGGCAGTTCGAACCCGGGGGGCAGGGAATCCCGCGAGAACCCGATGATTCCGCCGCCGCACGTCTTGTAGCGGGGGATCTCCGCTTTCTCCAGCAACAGCACCCGGCGGCCCGCGACGGCAGCCGCGTACGCCGCGGAGGCTCCGGCCGGGCCTGCACCGACCACGACGACGTCCCACACCGAGGACTCCTGCGGTTTGGACGACGACTCATCCGGCTCACGTCCGGCGTCTGCGTTCTCGCTGCTCACGATGTGCTTCTGCTCCCGATCCGACCAGTGGCCCCAACTGCTCACGGCATCCTACGGCGCGCCGCGGCGGAACTCCGCTGTGGGAGGATCAGCTATGAATTCGTTGTACATGCAACGCCGCATCCACGGCGTCGCCCCCGGCCGCGTACACACCGCGCCACAGCCCTGACGTCGCACCCACGAGGAGCGTGCCCATGACCGCCCGTCCGATTTCCGAGACCGTTGCCTCGCTGATGCCCCGCGCGAAGACGGAGCTCGCCGAGCTGGTGGCCTTCCGGTCGGTGGCGGACCCCGCGCAGTTCCCGAGGAGCGAGTGCGAGGCGGCAGCCGGCTGGGTCGCCGACGCGCTCCGCGCCGAGGACTTCCAGGACGTCGCCCTGCTCGACACCCCGGACGGAACGCAGTCGGTGTACGGCTACCTGCCCGGTCCCGCGGGCGCGCCCACGGTGCTGCTCTACGCGCACTACGACGTGCAGCCGCCGCTGGACGAGTCCGCCTGGCTCTCCCCGCCGTTCGAGCTGACCGAGCGCGACGGCCGCTGGTTCGGCCGGGGTGCCGCGGACTGCAAGGGCGGCTTCATCATGCACCTGCTCGCGCTGCGCGCCCTCAGGGCGAACGGCGGCGTCCCGGTCTCCGTCAAGGTGATCGCGGAGGGCTCCGAGGAGCAGGGCACCGGCGGCCTCGAACAGTACGCCGAGGCGCACCCGGAGCTGCTGGCCGCCGACACGATCGTCATCGGTGACACGGGCAACTTCCGCGTCGGGCTGCCCACCGTCACCGCGACTCTCCGGGGCATGACCATGCTGCGGGTGCGGCTGGACACCCTTGAGGGAAATCTGCACTCCGGGCAGTTCGGCGGAGCGGCCCCGGACGCCCTGGCCGCGATGATCCAGCTGCTGGCGTCCCTGCGGGCCGCGGACGGCACGACGACGGTGGACGGGCTCACGACCGACGCGGAGTGGGACGGACTGCAGTACCCGGAGGGCGAGTTCCGCAAGGATGCCAAGGTCCTCGAAGGTGTGGAGCTGATCGGCACGGGGACGGTCGCCGACCGCATCTGGGCGCGGCCCGCGGTCACCGTCATCGGCATCGACTGCCCGCCCGTCGTCGGGGCCACCCCGTCGCTGCAGGCGAGCGCGCGGGCTCAGGTCAGCCTGCGGGTGCCGCCGGGCCAGGACGCCGCCGAGGCGACGAGGCTGCTGACCGCCCACCTCGAGTCCCACGCCCCCTGGGGCGCCCGGGTCTCCGTCGAACAGGTCGGCCAGGGGCAGCCGTTCCGCGCCGACATCACCAGCCCCGCCTACACGTCGATGGCCGAGGCCATGCGGCTCGCGTACCCGGGTGAGGAGATGCAGTCCTCGGGAATGGGCGGCTCCATCCCGCTCTGCAACACGCTGGCGGCGCTGTACCCGCAGGCGGAGATCCTGCTCATCGGGCTGAGCGAGCCCGAGGCCCAGATCCACGCGGTGAACGAGAGCGTGTCCCCCGGCGAGCTCGAGCGGCTCTCGGTCGCGGAGGCACTGTTCCTGCGGAACTACGCGGAGTCCAAGAAGGGCTGAGGTGCGGCGCGGGCACGCGGAGCAAGCGTGTACGGGGGCCGCGCGGGCACGCCGGGTACGCGCTGAGCGAAGTCGCCAGGAGCAGATCTCGGGGAGACGACCGGCCTGCCGCCCGTACGTTCACCGTATGGACTGCGTCGAGGTACTCCCGCAACTGCACATGTTCCGGTTCCCGGTCGCCCAGGCGTACCTCTGGCGGGACGGCGCGGACCTGACCCTGATCGACGCGGGTGATGTGAACGCGGCGGCCGCCATCGAGAACGGTGTGCGCGGGCTCGGTCAGGACCCGGCCGGGATCCGGCGGATCGTCCTCACCCACGGCCACCGCGACCACTACGGCGCCGCGCAGGAGCTCGCGGACAGACACGGCGCCGAGATCATGGCGCACCGGCTGGACGCACCGGCCGTCCGGGGTGAGAGGCGCGTTCCCGAGCCCGTCCTGCACGACTGGGAACGTCCCCTGTACGACCGTGCGCTGACGGTCCCAGAGGCACCACCCACCCGGGTCGACCGCGAACTCACGGACGGCGACGAACTCCCGTTCGGGGGCGGTGCCCGGGTGGTGCACAGCCCCGGGCACACCCCCGGCTCCATCGGCATTCACCTGCCCCGCCACGACGTGCTGTTCACCGGCGACGCCGTGGCCGGGGTGGGCGGGGTGATGCTGGGCGTGTTCAACACCGACCACGTGCAGGCCGAGGCGTCCTTCCGCCGTCTGGCTGCACTCGGCCCCGCCGTCGCCTGCTTCGGCCACGGTGATCCGCTGGCCATCGACGCCCGGTCGCCCGGTTCGCCGGACCGCTGAGAGCTCGGCCGGGGAGCCGGCGGCGATCACCCACTGCCGCGTTGAGTCCGGCCCGGGTTCGCCGCACGTCGCTCGCCCGTCAGCCGGGGCGGACAACGGCCCGATGTGATGCGCGCTCCCGGTGATCACGCCCTGAGGCAGCCCGGTCCGTGGCAGGATGGCCGCACGTCGGCCCGTAGGGCCGATACCGCGCAGCCGTCCGAATGGGCGGAGGGAGTGCGCGCAGAGCGACGCCGGGGAGCTGGGACGTGGTCGCCTTCTACTCCTCCGCGCTGGACGGAGTCGCCGCCAACCCTGCCCTTCCCACGCACCTGCTGCTACGGCTGATCGCCTTCGACGGCGGTGGCGAAGGCCCGCCCTTCCAAGCCCTCCACCGGCCGGGACTGCCCGAGCAGGCCGTGGCGGCCGTCCTCGCCCACCCGGTACTGAACACGCGGGTCCAGTTCGCGAGGAGCGGCCAGGCGGAGCCCGGGCAGCGCGCCCGGCTCGCGGTCGACCCTTCCCCCGAGGTGCGAGCCACCGTCGCTTACGGACCCGAGTGGACCCACGATCCCCGGAAGAAGGTCCGCCCGCTGCCGGACGCCGTGTGCGCGCGCCTCCTGGCAGACTCCGAACCGTCCGTACGGAGCGCACTGTTGGACTCGCCTCACCTGGCTCCGTCCTTCCTCGTCTCCCTGGCCCGGCATCCCGATCCGGCCGCACGACGTGCCGCCCTGCGCCTCTGGGACGACCTGTCGGCGGACGCGCACACCGCGCTGCTCGGCGACCCCGACCCCGAGGTACGGCGGTCGGCCGCACTCCGCGCGTGTACCCACGACGCGCGGCTCACGGCGGCGCTGCTCCGCGACCCGACCGCCCTGCCCGTGGCGCTGCGCCGGGGGCTCCTTCGCCACGCGGACGCCGAACGGTTGCTGTCCGAGGGCGTCCACCTGGCCGAACTCGCCAGGAATCCGTCCCTGCCCGCCGACCTCGTGGACCTGCTCGCGGTCGACCCCGACGACGGAGTGCGGCTGGCCGTCTCCCTCCGGCCCGAGCTGACCGAAGCCCGTCGCGCCGCAATCGACTTCACGGTTGCCCCTCACGCACGGGGTGACGTGGACTGGGTGGCGGCCGGCATCGCCGATCAGGACGTTCTGCGCCGGGCCGCGACCTCCGCCCATCCTCTGCTGCGCCGCGCCGCGGCTCGCAGCCCCCTGCTGCCACCCGATCTCCTGCGGCTCCTGGCCGAGGACACGGACGACATCGTGCGCACCCACCTGGCCGTGTATCACCCGGACACCCCGGAGCACGTCCTGATGAGCGTGTACGCACGGCTCGGCGGGACGTTCTCCGCCTGGATGACGACCGGCCACCCCCGCTTCCCCCGCGAAGGGCTCGCAGCCCGCTTCGCGGACCACCCGGACGGGACCTACCGGCAGTTGGCCGTCCGCGACCCCGCCGCCGGCCCCGGTCTGATCGAGAGGCTCAGCCACGACCCGGACACATGGACTCGGCAGGCAGCGGCCGCCGACCCCCGCCTGCCGCTCCCCCGGCTCCTCGAGGCGCTCACCCTGCCCGAGCTGGCCCGCAGCGCGGGAGCCAACCCGGCCCTACCCCCGAGTGAGATGGCCCTGGTCATGGACGAGGCCGGGGTGCCCGCATGACGACGGACGCCCGTCTGTGACCCCACGCGTCGGGGTGCTTCCACAGGCCGGGGAGAGGCAGACCGGCGATGAATTCCGTGGTGGTCCGCCGGAGGCTACCGGCCGCCCACGGGCACCCCGGCCTCCAGGTTCAGCACGGTGGACCGCTCGCGGGCGCGCAGGGCCCATCGGAGCCTCTCGAAGCGGGTCGGCGGGAGCATTCCGGCCGCCTCCTCCTCGGTGACGAACCGCCAGCCGCGCAGTTCCGAACCGGGCAGCAGCAGCCGAGCGGCCTGTTCGCCGCACAGCCGGCCGCCGTCGAACAGGAAGCGCAGCCCCCCGTACGCGGGCGGCTTCGGCTCCTCCCAGTCGACCACCAGGAGCCTCGGAGCCGTGTCCAGACGGAGCCCCAGCTCCTCGGCGACCTCCCGCATCCCGGCCTGCGCCGGGGCCTCTCCGCGCTCGACCACACCGCCCGGGAACTCCCAGCCGGGCTTGTAGGTGGGGTCGACCAGCAGCACCCGGTCCTGTTCGTCGAAGAACAGCACCCCCGACGCGACGGTCTCCGCACGCGGCTCGGGTGTCTGGACTATCCCGCACTCCCCTGCCGCACCGGTGCGCAGTGCCTCGGCGATCCGCTCGGCCGTCTCGTACGGGGTGAGCGCGCTGGTGTCGATCGTGTGGGCGTCCGCGGTGATCCACTCGAGAGCTGCCCGGTAGGGCTCGATGTGCTCGTAGGCCCACTGCCTGATCCGCTCGCTGTGCTCGGGGTCGTCGGCGCATTCCTCGCGTTCGGCGATCCGTCTCCGCAGGATCGTTTCCTCAGGTGAGAGCAGTACATGGCGGACCGGTATGCGCCGGGAGGCGAGCCCGCCGAAGATCTCGTCACGGTAGTCCTGCCGCAGCAGCGTCATCGGTACCACCAGCACCCCGGAGAGTTCGGCCAGGAGCGCGGCGGCCGTATCGACCACCAGGCGCCGCCATATGGGCAGGTCCTGGAAGTCGGTCACTTCGGCGAGCTTCTTCTGGGGAAGCAGTTCGCGCAGTCCCCCGCCGATCAGTTCGGGGTCGTAGAAGGTGCTGTTCGGGATCAGATCGATCAGTGCGCACGCGGCGCTGGTCTTGCCCGCACTGAACGCACCGTTGATCCAGACGATCACGGGTCCCCCCTCTTCCGTAGCCCCCTGTGGCTTGCCCGCAACACCCCGCTCCGGAAACCCCGCCGGGGCGACACGGTTGCGCCGGCGGCGCTCGTCGGCGCGTTTCCCTCTGCGGGCTCGGGTGGCCGCGCCGTCGAAACGAGGGTGGCCGGACGTCGTCGGAGCAGGCATTCACCGGAACGACGGGGGGTAGCGCGGCACAGCACTTGAGCGGTTCCCCGGGGAGGGCCACAGCCGGCCCGCGAGGGAGTTCGCGGCTGCCCGCTGCGGCGAGGGCCTGACCGCCGAGGTCCTGACGGATCTGGAGGAGGGCGGCTTCCTGGTGGCGGTGCCCCGCAGCCCTCGGACCGGGGCCGCCCGAGCCGGAGGGGCCCGGCTACGGGGCGGCTACGGCCCGCAGGCCGTTCGGGGCTCCGGAACGGGCCGTCCAGGCCGCGGCCGCGGCGCCGACCAGGCCCGCGTCGGCGCCCATGACCGCGGAGGTCACCGTCAGGCCCTGGACGAAGGACAGCGTCGCGTAGTCGCGCAGGGACGCGCGCAGTGGGGCGAAGAGCACCTCGCCCGCGCCGGCGACTCCCCCTCCGATGACGGCGATGTCGATGTCGGCCAGAGTGGCGGTGGCGGCGATCCCGGCCGCGAGAGCCTGGGCGGCCCGCTCGAAGGAGGCGGCCGCGACCGGGTCTCCCGCCCGGGCCGCGGCGGCCACCGCGGCGGCGGTCGCATCACCGTCGTGGCCAGGGCGCCAGCCGTTGTCCAGGGCCCGCCGGGCGATGTTGGGCCCGCTGGCGAGGCGCTCCACGCAGCCGCGCGCCCCGCAGGGGCAGGGGTCGCCGTCCAGATCGACGCTGATGTGGCCGATGTGGCCGGCGTTGCCCGAGGGGCCGGGGTGCAGCTTTCCGCCGAGTACGAGGCCACCGCCGACGCCGGTGGAGACGACCAGGCACAGCGCGTTGTCGTAGCCCCGGGCGGCGCCCAGCCAGTGCTCGGCCGCAGTCATCGCGACCCCGTCCCCTACGAGCGTGACCGGCAGCCCGCCCGTTTCCGCGGCGACCCGGTCCACCAGCGGGAATCCGCGCCAGCCCGGGACGTTGACCGGACTGACCGTGCCGGACGAGGCGTCCACGGGCCCCGCGCTGCCGATGCCGGCCGCGCGTGCCCGGTGCCACAGCGGGGAGGCCGTCAGCTCCGCCAGGACAGCGCTCACCGCGCCCATCACGGCCTCGGCACCCTCACGGGCCGGCGTCGGGCGCTGCGCCCGCACGAGAAGGGATCCGCCTCCGTCGACCAACGCCCCGGCGATCTTTGTACCGCCGATGTCGAGCGCGGCGACGAGGTCGGTATGCATCGGTGTGGACACTCCGGAGGGGTGAGGCGCAGGACCTGCGGCTTCAGACAGATGGTCCGGCCAGTCTCCATTCTCTTGACAACGTTGTCCAGGGCCTATGCTCGACGCCACAGTATCCGGCACCTCCCCGGCACCGCCGACGGAGCCCGGAACCACCCGTTCCCGACGACAGGACAGCGCACCGTGGCCGAGACCGCCCGCCACCCTTCCGAGTCCCGCTACGGCAACAGGCCGACCATGAAGGACGTGGCGGCCCGTGCCGGAGTAGGCCTCAAGACGGTCTCCCGCGTGGTGAACAGCGAACCCGGCGTCACCCCTGACACCGAGCGCCGCGTCCACGAGGCCATCGACGCACTCGGGTTCCGCCGCAACGACAGCGCGCGTGTCCTGCGCAAGGGCCGCACCGCGTCCATCGGCCTTGTGCTCGAGGACCTCGCGGACCCGTTCTACGGCCCGCTGAGCCGCGCCGTCGAGGAGGTCGCCCGCGCGCACGGCGCGCTGCTGATCAACGGCTCCAGCGCCGAGGACCCGGAGCGCGAGCAGGAACTCGTCCTCGCGCTCTGTGCCCGACGGGTGGACGGACTCATCGTGATCCCGGCCGGCGACGACCACCGTTATCTGGAACCCGAGATGAAGGCGGGCATCGCCACCGTGTTCGTCGACCGTCCGGCGGGCCGGGTCGACGCGGACATGGTCCTGTCCGACAGCTTCGGCGGAGCGCGCGCGGGCGTCGCCCACCTCGTCGCCCACGGCCACCGCCGGATCGGCTTCATCGGCGACCAGCCGCGCATCCACACCGCCACGGAACGCCTGCGCGGGTACCACGCGGCCCTGACCGACGCCGGGATCACGGTCGAGGACTCCTGGGTGTCCCTCGGCCCGACCGACCCGGCCCGGGTCCGGGCCGCCGCCGAAGCCATGCTGGCCGGCCCCGAGCCGGTGACGGCGCTCTTCGCGGGCAACAACCGGGTGACGGTCACCGCCGTCCGCGTCCTCGCAGAGTGCGACCGCCGGATCGCCCTGGTCGGCTTCGACGACATCGAGCTGGCCGACCTGCTCGGCATCACGGTGATCTCGCAGGATGCCGCGACGGTCGGCCGTACAGCGGCGGAACACCTGTTCCGCCGGCTCGACGGCGCCGCTCATCCCCCCGTCAGGGTGGAGCTCCCGACCCGGCTCGTCCCGCGCGGCTCGGGGGAGATCCCGCCCGCGTGACCGCTTACGGCGCCGTCACGGTCAGCCCGCCGCGGCGGGGCGAGGCGAAGCCGTCCAGGCCGGCGCGGGTGAGACCGGTGAGGGCCTCGACCTCCGCGGTGTCCAGGGCGCCGCAGTCGATGCCTCGGAGCAGATAGCCGCTGAGCGCCTTCGCGGTCGCGGGCTCGTCCATGACGTCCCCGCCGGCCTTGGCCACGTATGCGGCGAGCCGGGACGCGGCCTGGCCGAGGCCCTCGCGATAGAAGGTGTAGACGGCGGCGTAGCGGGTCGGCAGGTGCCCCGGGTGCATGTCCCAGCCCTGGTAGTAGGCGCGGGCCAGGGCGCGGCGGGTGAGGCCGTGGTGCAGGCGCCAGGCGTCGTGGACCTGCTCGGTGGGGCCGACGGGCAGCACGTTGGTGGAGCCGTCGCAGACCCGCACACCGGTGCCCGCGGCGGCGACCTGCATGACGGCCTTCGCGTGGTCGGCGGCGGGATGGTCGCCGGCCTGGTAGGCGGGGCTGACGCCGACACAGGCGCTGTAGTCGAAGGTCCCGTAGTGCAGTCCGGTCGCCCTGCCCCGCGCGGCGTCGATCATGCGGGCCACGGCGGCGGTGCCGTCCGCCGCCAGGATGGACTGGCTGGTCTCGATCTGGATCTCGAACCGGAGGCGTCCGGCGGGCAGACCGTGGGTCTCCTCGAAGGCCCCGAGCAGGCGCACGAAGGCGGTGACCTGCTCGGGGTACGTCACCTTGGGCAGCGTCAGCACGAGCCCTTCCGGGAGGCCCCCGGCCCGCATCAGGCCGGTGAGGAAGATGTCCGTGGTCCGGATGCCCCGGTCGCGTACGCCGGCTTCCATGCACTTCATCCGGATGCCCATGTACGGAGCTGCGGTGCCGCCCGCGTACGCCTCGGCGACCAGGCGTGCCGCGCGGGCGGCCGCCTCGTCCTCCTCGGCGTCGGAACGCGGCCCGTAGCCGTCCTCGAAGTCGATGCGCAGGTCCTCGACCGGCTCGCGCTCCAGTTTGGCGCGTACGCGGTCGTGGACGGGCTCCGCGAGTTCCTGCGGGATACCGAGGACAGAGGCGAGAGCGGCGGCGTCGGGGGCGTGCTCGTCGAGCGCCGCCAGGGCCTGGTCGCCCCAGGTGCGGAGGGTGGTGGGGGTGAAGCCGTCGGCGGGCACGTAGACGGTGTGGACGGGCTGGCGCGTGCCGGGGTCCCCCGGGTAGCGGCGGGCGAGTTCGGCGTCCACCGACGCCAGGGAGGCGTCGATCTCCTCACCGACCGTGCCGGCGAGGCTCGTTGCCACCTTCTCCTGCTGACCCATGACCGCATCCTCCACGTAATCGGTTTTTCCGCTTACCGGAATCCTTCATCCGCATAGTGAAGTTATAAGTCGCCTTGCCCCTGCGTCAATGGTGACCGGAAACGGCCCGGGGCCACGCGGTGAGAACACCACGCGGCCCCGGGCCGTCGTACGGGCAGAGCCCCTGCCGGGTCAGCCCTTGCGGGACTTGACCTCGTCGGTGAGCTGCGGGACGACGTTGAAGAGGTCACCGACGACGCCGTAGTCGACGAGGTCGAAGATCGGGGCCTCGGCGTCCTTGTTGACCGCGACGATGGTCTTCGAGGTCTGCATGCCGGCCCGGTGCTGGATCGCGCCGGAGATACCCGAGGCGATGTACAGCTGCGGGGAGACCGACTTGCCGGTCTGGCCGACCTGGTTGGTGTGCGGGTACCAGCCGGCGTCGACCGCGGCACGCGAGGCGCCGACGGCCGCACCCAGCGAGTCGGCGAGCGCCTCGATGACCGCGAAGTTCTCAGCGCCGTTGACGCCACGGCCGCCGGAGACGACGATCGCGGCCTCGGTCAGCTCCGGACGCCCGGTCGACTCACGCGGGGTGCGCGAGAGGACCTTGGTACCGGTGGCCGTGGCGGAGAAGGAGACCGTGAGGGCCTCGACGGCACCCGCGGCGGGGGCGGCCTCCACGGCGACCGAGTTCGGCTTGACCGTGATGACCGGAGTGCCCTTGGAGACACGGGACTTGGTGGTGTACGAGGCGGCGAACGCGGACTGCGTGGCGACCGGGCCCTGGTCACCGGCCTCCAGGTCGACGGCGTCGGTGATGATGCCGGAGCCGATGCGGAGCGCGAGGCGGGCCGCGATCTCCTTGGCCTCCGCGGAGGAGGGCAGCAGCACGGCGGCCGGGGACACCGCCTCGTACGCCGCCTGGAGCGCGTCCACCTTCGGTACGACGAGGTAGTCGGCGAACTCCGGCGCGTCGGCGGTCAGTACCTTGACCGCGCCGTGCTCGGCGAGCGCGGCTGCGGTGTCGGCGGCACCGTTGCCGAGGGCGACGGCGACCGGCTCGCCGATGCGGCGGGCGAGCGTCAGCAGCTCCAGGGTGGGCTTGCGGACGGCACCGTCCACGTGGTCGACATAGACGAGAACTTCAGCCATGGGACTTCAATCTCCTGCGTGCGAGGGAGTGCGGGGCGGTGGAGGTAACGGCCGGGGCTCAGATGAACTTCTGGCCCGCAAGGAACTCGGCCAGCTGCTTGCCGCCCTCGCCCTCGTCCTTGACGATCGTGCCCGCCGTGCGGGCGGGACGCTCGGCCGCCGAGTCGACCGCGGTCCAGGAGCCGCCCAGGCCGACCTCGTCCGCCTCGATCTCCAGGTCCTCGAGGTCCAGGGACTCCACCGGCTTCTTCTTGGCCGCCATGATGCCCTTGAACGACGGGTAGCGGGCCTCGCCCGACTGGTCGGTCACGGAGACCACGGCCGGCAAAGACGCCTCGAGCTGCTCGCTCGCGGAGTCGCCGTCGCGACGGCCCTTGACCGTGCCGTCCTCGACCGAGACCTCGGAGAGCAGCGTGACCTGCGGGACGCCGAGGCGCTCCGCGAGCAGCGCCGGGAGCACACCCATGGTGCCGTCCGTCGATGCCATGCCGCAGATGACCAGGTCGTAACCGGTCTTCTCCACAGCCTTGGCCAGGACCAGGGAGGTGCCGATGACGTCCGTGCCGTGCAGGTCGTCGTCCTCGACGTGGACGGCCTTGTCGGCGCCCATCGACAGCGCCTTGCGCAGCGCGTCCTTGGCGTCCTCCGGACCCACCGTGAGCACGGTGATCTCCGCGTCGTCCGCCTCGTCGGCGATCTGCAGTGCCTGCTCGACCGCGTACTCGTCGAGCTCCGACAGCAGACCGTCGACGTCGTCACGGTCCAGGGTCAGGTCATCGGCGAAGTGCCGGTCGCCGGTGGCGTCGGGCACGTACTTCACACAGACAACGATCCTCAAGCTCACGCCGGCTCTCCTACTGCATCGTCATTTCTGGGCTGCCTTGTTGCACGCAGCATAGGCGCCTTATCGGGCGGTTTCCGGTCGGGGCGACCCGGCTCCCGGTGAAATATTACTCGCCAGTACACCCATTACGTTACCCATAAGCAAGCGCTTGGAACTGTGACGTAGCCAACGGGACCGGTTCCCGCACGCCCCTGCTCGCCCTCAGTCTCGCAGAGCCGTGAAACGGCCCTGGTGGTAGACCAGCGGCCGGCCCCCTTCCGAGGGGTCCCCGGCCACCACCTCGGCGATCACGATGCGGTGGTCCCCGGCCGGAACCCGCGCCACCACCCGGCAGACCAGCCAGGCCACGACCCCGCCGAGCAGCGGCACCCCCTGGGGCCCCGCGCGCCAGTCGGTGGACGGGCCGAACCTGTCCGCGCCGCTGCGGGCGAACGTCTCGGCCAGTTCCTGCTGACCCTCGCCGAGTATGTGCACGCCCACGTGCTCCGCCTGTGAGACAACGGGCCAGCTCGAGGACGAGGTGCCCACCCCGAAGGAGATGAGCGGCGGATCGGCGGCTACGGAGTTGAGCGAGGTCGCGGTGAAGCCGGCCGGGCCCGCACCCGCGGCCGTGATCACGGCGACTCCGGCGGCGTGCTGCCGGAAGACCGAGCGGAGAAGGGCGGGGGCGGCCGCCGGGGACGTGGCGAGGTGGGGCGTGGCCGTCATGGGAAAGATCCTTCCGCGGGAGGCGTACGGGTCCGTGGGCTCGTCAGGCTCCCGGACAGCGCGCGCTCGCGTGGCGCACGAGATCGACATGGACCCGGCCGGAGAGAAGGTTTTCTGGCGGCATAGCGTCAGAGTGACGATGCGTGGTGTGCGCAGTCAAGTGTGTCCCGTCATGTGGGAGAAGCGTCACGGCCCGTCACATCGCGTGCCCCAGCGCGGCGACGACATCCGCCGTACGCGGCGGGCCCGCCGCCCTGCGCACGATGCGGCCCTCCGAGTCGAGCACCAGGACCGTGGGGGTCCGGCTGATACCGAGAGCGCGCACGAGGGCGAGATGCGCCTCGGCGTCGATCTCGACGTGGGTGACGCCCTCGACCATGCCGGCGACCTCCGCGAGGGTGCGCCGGGTGGCACGGCACGGCTGGCAGAAGGCGCTGGAGAACTGCACCAGCGTGGCCCGATCCCCCAGTTCCGCGCCGAGTTGGGCTGCGTCCAGCGTCTCGGCGGTCGTCCGCCCGTCCATCCCTGCCTCCCTCTCGGAGCTCCGCGCAAAGGGTCAGCATCCCGCGACCCCATTACATTCCCGCACTATTCACGTGACGAGAATCTCTCGCCCTGGGGCCTTTGGGGCTGGCCACGGCGTCGCGCATGGGGCACGATCGCCCCAATGCCGAAAACCTACGGCTGCGTAACTTCCGCCGGGAGAACCCTCCCCAGGCATTGAAGAAGGGTCTTCATCCAGATGGCAGAGCTCGTCTATCGGCCGGTCATCGGCGCCGCTCGCACGCTGTTCAAGGCGCTCGACCTGAAGATCGACACCCAGGGTTCGGAGCACATCCCGAAGACCGGTGGCGCGGTTCTGGTCAGCAACCACATCAGCTATCTGGACTTCATCTTCACCGGACTCGGCGCCCTGCCCCAGAAGCGGCTCGTCCGCTTCATGGCGAAGGAGTCGGTGTTCCGGCACAAGGTGTCCGGTCCGCTGATGCGCGGCATGAAGCACATCCCGGTCGACCGCAACCAGGGCGAGGACGCCTACGCGCACGCGCTGGCGTCGCTGCGCGCCGGGGAGATCGTCGGCGTGTTCCCCGAGGCCACCATCTCGCAGTCCTTCACCCTGAAGAGCTTCAAGTCGGGTGCCGCGCGGCTGGCCCAGGAGGCCGGCGTACCGCTGATCCCGATGGCCCTGTGGGGCACCCAGCGGGTGTGGACCAAGGGGCGCCCGCGCAATTTCCGGCGCAGCCACACCCCGATCACCATTCGCGTGGGCGAGGCCGTGGAGGCCCCGGCCGACCAGTACGCGGGCGCGATCACCCGTCGGCTGCGTGAGCGCGTGCAGGAGCTCCTGGAGGCGGCGCAGCGCGCCTATCCGGTGCGCCCCAAGGACGCGGCCGACACCTGGTGGGTTCCCGCGCACCTCGGCGGTACCGCGCCGACGCCCGCGGAGGCACGCGAGCTGGGCTGACCCGGCGCGCCCGCGCGTGGGCGGACGAAACGTCACGCCGGCGCGTGGAGCGTGGTCCGCACCCCGGGACTGAGCTTCTCGAGCGACTCGATGAGCTCGGTGGCCGCGGCCACGAGTTCCGAGGACTTCATGGGAGCAAGGGCCTCCAGGAGGAAGACGGCGTTCACCGATTCCTCGGTGAGGCGGGTGCGCGCGCCCTGGCGCCAGTTCCACCGCCGGCAGGTGACGGCTTCGTCGTCGCACCAGACGACCTCGCCGGGCTCGGGGTGCTCCACGGCATCCTCCCCGCCGGCCACGGTGGGGAACCGCTCGAGGCCGGTCGCGCGCACGAGCCGCATCGCGCCCCTGATCCGGTCGGTGTCCTCGCCCCCGACCGGGAGCAGGTGGGCGACGCTGACCGCGTTGTAGGCGTCGACCAGGCGGTTGATGCGCGGCAGCCCCGCATTGGTGAGCGCGCGCCTGGCGAGGGCCTCCGCCGAGTTGCGGGTACGGGAGGGCTTGGCGCCGAAAGCGGCGTACATCTCACGCCAGGCGGCTACATGCGGGTCCTCGTGGGGGGCCCGTGCACCGAGCCGCCCTGCCAGCCTGTGGGCAGCGTCGTCCAGCAGCGCCGAACTGGTCTCGTCGCTGGGCCCGTTGACCAGGCCGCGCGCCTCCACGGCGAGGTGGGTGAAGCCCGGGGCCAGGCTGCGGACCTCGTCGGAGATCGTGATGGTGAGGGTCATCGTCTGCCTTACTTCGGGGCGGTCGGGTCCGCGGCCCGGCGGCGCTGCCTGGCCTGCGAGGGCTCGGACTCACAGCGCGGTGGGGAGCTTCAGGGACAGCTCATCCCGATCGCCGGAGCTCCGGAGCGCGTGGAGCACCGCCGGATTCGGTACGTCATACACTACCGGATAGTCCACTTCATTGAACTGTCGCCGCGGCACCCACGCCAACCGCTCCTCCGCCGCCGAGAACTGGGCGTCGATACCGCCCGTATTGCCACGCGGATCCTGCCGCACCCACCGCTCCCACCCGGGAAGCCGCACCGCGACCAGGCCGTGGACGACCGGATCCGCACCGTCGCTCCCGGCGAGCCGCTGATAACAGAGTCCCGCGTGAATGCCCGCCGCCCGCAGCAGGGCGGTCAGGGCATGCGACTTGGCATGACAAATGCCCGTGCGGGCCGCGAGGACGTCGGACGCGCGCCAGGTGACCCGCGGGTCCCCCGCGTCCATCGAGTGAGGGATGGTGTCGCGCACGAACACATAGGCGGCTGACGCGTATACATATGCATCGACCGTCGTGGAGCCGAGCCGCTCGGACACCTCCCTCACCAAGGGGTGGCGATGGTCGATGACCTCGTCTTCGGCGAGATAGGCGGAGAGTTCGGGGACGTGCTGGATCAGCTCCATACCCGCGGAGCGTAGCGAAGCGGCCGACCGGATGCAAGCATTTCCAGTCGACCGCATATCTATGCCACTACTGCCGTGCCATCTCCTCCTTGAGCGCCAGCACGAAGTCGTCGACGTCGTCCTCGCGGGTGTCGAAGGCACACATCCAGCGGACGTCTCCGGCCTTCTCGTCCCAGAAGTAGAACCGGAACCGCTTCTGCAGCCGTTCGGTCACCTCGTGCGGCAGCCGCGCGAAAACCGCGTTGGCCTGGACCGGGTGGAGGATCTCCACGCCGTCCACCGTCCGGACCCCTTCTGCGAGCCGCTGGGCCATGGCGTTGGCATGGCGTGCGTTGCGCAGCCAGAGGTCCCGCGCGAGCAGCGCCTCGAGCTGGACCGAGACGAAGCGCATCTTGGAGGCGAGCTGCATCGACAGCTTGCGCAGGTGCTTCATGGCCCGGACGGCGTCCGGGTTCAGGACGACCACGGCCTCGCCGAATAGCGCACCGTTCTTGGTACCGCCGAAGGAGAGGACGTCGACGCCGACCGTGTTGGTGAACGTACGCATCGGCACGTCCAGCGATGCGGCGGCGTTGGCTATCCGGGCCCCGTCGAGGTGCACCTTCATACCGCGCTCATGGGCGTGGTCGCAGATGGCGCGGATCTCCTGCGGCGTGTAGACGGTGCCGAGCTCGGTGTTCTGCGTGATCGACACGACCTGCGGCATCGCGCGGTGCTCGTCGTCCCAGCCATACGCCTCGCGGTCGATGAGCTCCGGCGTGAGCTTGCCGTCCGGGGTGGGCACGGTGAGCAGCTTCAGCCCGCCCACCCGCTCCGGCGCCCCGCCCTCGTCCACGTTGATGTGGGCGGACTCGGCGCAGATCACCGCACCCCAGCGGTCGGTCAGCGCCTGGAGGGCGACGACGTTGGCTCCCGTGCCGTTGAAGACGGGGAAGGCTTCGGCGGTGGGGCCGAAGTGGCTGTGCATGATCCTCTGGAGGTGCCCGGTGTAGTCGTCCTCGCCGTAGGCGACCTGGTGGCCACCGTTGGCGAGGGCGAGGGCTGCGAGGACCTCCGGGTGCGCACCCGCGTAGTTGTCACTGGCGAAACCGCGTACCTGCGGATCGTGATGACGTCGCGCATCGGTCCTTACGGTTGCGGGGTCAGCCACAGACGCTTTCCGTTCACTTCTCCGGCGGGCATGTCCCAGACTCCGGCGATGGCCTCGGCCAGCTCCGTTACGTCCGTGAAGCCCGCGAACTTCGCATTGGGACGCTCGGCGCGCATCGCGTCGTGCACCAGTGCCTTGACCACCAGGATCGCAGCAGCCGCGGTCGGCCCCGATTCGCCCCCCGCCTTGCGGAAGGCGTCGGCCATGGCGAGCGTCCACGCCTCGGCCGCCGCCTTGGACGCGGAGTAGGCCGCGTTGCCGGCGGTGGGGCTGCTGGCACCGGCCGCGCTGATCAGCACGTACCGGCCCCGGTCACTGCGCTGGAGGACGTCGTGGAAGGCGAGCGAGGTCGACTGGACCGTGCGGATCAGCAGCTTCTCGAGGAAGTCCCAGTCGGCCAGGCTGGTGTCCGCGAACCCGGAGCCGCCGCGCCACCCACCGACGAGGTGGACCAGGCCGTCGACGCGGCCGAATTCCTTCTCCGTCTTGAGCGCCCATTCCCGCGCGGCTCCCGGATCGAGCAGGTCGACCGTGTCGCCGGTGACGGTCGCTCCGCCGTGTGCGTAGCGCGCGGCGTCGACCGCTTCCACGAGCCGCTCGGGGTTGGCGTCGGAGGCCACCACGGTCGCGCCCGCCTCGGCGAGCCTGAGCAGGGTGGCGCGCCCCGCCGGCCCCGCCGCTCCGGCCACCGCGATCACGGCGCCCTCGAGCACGCCGCTGTCGGTCACGCCTGTTGCGTTCATCGCCACCGCCTCCTCAGAACCCTCGCTCATGCGGCTGCCCGCCCGGCGTCCGCGGCGGTGATCCCCTTGGTGGAGGCGATCACGTGCTTCAGCTTTTTGGAGAGCGCCTCATAGAACATGCTCAGGGGAAACTCGTCCGGAAGCACGTCGTCGACGAGCTTGCGGGGCGGCAGACTGAGGTCGAGCGCGTCCGGGCCCTTGGCCCAGCGGGATCCCGGGTGGGGTGCGAGGTAGGTCGCGACCAGGTCGTACGCGGCGAACCAGTGCACGAGCTTGGGGCGGTCGATGCCGTCGCGGTAGAGCTTCTCGATCTCTCCGCAGAGCTGGTTGGTGACCTGCGGGGCGCGGGCCCAGTCGATCTTGAGGGTGTTGTCGGTCCAGCGGACCACGTCGTGCTTGTGGAGGTAGGCGAAGAGGAGCTGACCGCCGAGCCCGTCGTAGTTGCGCACGCGCTCACCGGTGACGGGGAAGCGGAACATCCGGTCGAAGAGCACGGCGAACTGGACGTCCCGGCCCTGGCCGAAACCGTCGGCCTCCAGCTTCACGGCCTCCTTGAAGGCGGTGAGGTCGCAGCGCAGCTCCTCGAGTCCGTACATCCAGAACGGCTGGCGCTGCTTGATCATGAAGGGGTCGAACGGGAGGTCGCCGTGGCTGTGGGTGCGGTCGTGGACCATGTCCCAGAGCACGAAGGCCTGCTCGCAGCGCTCCTGGTCGCCGATCATCTCGCGGATGTCGTCAGGCAGCTCGACACCCAGCAGGTCGACGGACGCCTCGGTCACACGGCGGAAACGGGCGGCCTCACGGTCGCAGAAGATGCCGCCCCAGCTGAAGCGCTCCGGGGCCTCGCGCACGGCGATGGTCTCGGGGAAGAGCACGGCGGAGTTCGTGTCGTACCCCGAGGTGAAGTCCTCGAAGGTGATGCCGCAGAACAGCGGGTTGTCGTAACGGGTCGCTTCGAGGTCGGCGAGCCACTCGGGCCAGACCATCCGCAGCACGACGGCTTCCAGATTGCGGTCCGGGTTGCCGTTCTGCGTGTACATCGCGAACACGACCAGGTGCTGGAGGCCGTCCGCGCGGTTCCTGGCCGGCTGGAAGGCGAGCAGGGAGTCGAGGAAGTCCGGGACTCCGAAGCCGTCCGCGGCCCAGCGGCGCAGGTCGTCGACCAGCGCGCGGTGGTAGGCGGCGTCGTGCGGGAGCAGCGGGGAGAGCTGCTCGACCGCGTCGATCACCCGGCCGATGACGGCACCGGCGGATTCGGCGGAGGGAGCACCGTCGGCCGCGAAGTCGATCGACCCGTCCTCGGACTGCCAGGGGCGGAACTCCTCCACGGCGCTCTTGAGCGCGGGCCAGGCCGGGTGCTCCACGACCCGCTGGGCAGCAGCTATCGCACCGGTGGTGGTCGCATGCTCAAGAATTTCCGTCATAGCACTTCCTTCACGGGAGAACCTCGCGTCAAGCAACCGTATCCATGAGCGGTTCCTTCAGACAAGTGGGGGCCAGAAAATTATCCTGCCGCACCTCATTGTCACCGTTATTTTTCCTGTCACACATCGGTGCGACAACTTCTTCCGCCGGACTGCAGGGCAGAGGCCATCCTGCACGCGAGACCTGCTTCCCTGGGGGTAGGAGCCGCACGCGGGGCGTACACGACGGACGGAAGCAGGAGTGCCTTGACTTTTCTCACCATCGGTCATCGCGGGGTCATGGGTGTCGAGCCGGAGAACACACTGCGCTCGTTCACGCACGCGGAGCAGGCCGGCATGGACGCCGTGGAACTGGACCTGCATCTGAGCAAGGACGGCGCGCTCGCGGTGATGCACGACGCCGCCGTGGACCGCACGACGGACGGGCGGGGGCTGATCGCCGAGAAGACGATGGCGGAGCTCCGGGAGCTCGACGCCGGGCAGGGCGAACGGGTGCCCGTCTTCGAGGAGGTGCTCGACGCGATCGGCTCGCCCCTCCAGGCCGAGATCAAGGACGTCGCGGCCGCGAGGGCGCTGGCCGAGGTGATGCTGCGGCGCGATCTGGCCGGCCGCGTCGAGGTGTCCTCGTTCCACGACGAGGCGGTCGCCGAGATCGCGCAGCTGGTCCCCGGCGTGCGTACGGTGCTCATCGCCAGCCGCTGGGACGGCGACGTGGTGGACCGGGCGAAGGCGGTGGGCGCGGCGACGCTCGCCCTGAACATCCGGCGCCTCACCCTCGAGGTGGTCGAACTGGCGCACGCGGAAGGCCTGAAGGTGATCGGCTGGGTGGTGAACACCCCGGACCACCTGCGTCTCGCCCGTGCGCTGGACCTGGACGGCGCGACGACCGACCATCCGGAGATCCGGCGCGCGAGCCGCTTCACCGCCTGAGGTGCCCGGAGGGCAGCGCGGGGACCACCGCCTCCCGCGCCCGCTCTACAGGTTCTTGACCAGCAGCTCGAACGCGAGGTCGTCGCGCTGCGGGATGCCGAAGCGCTCGTCGCCGTACGGGAAGGGCGTCAGCTCACCCGTGCGGCGATAACCCCGTCGCTCGTACCAGGCGATCAGCTCCTCGCGCACGGAGATCACCGTCATGTGCATCTCCCTCGCGCGCCAGTCCTCTCGGGCCG
This sequence comes from Streptomyces mutomycini, assembly GCF_001700505.1. GTDB lineage: Bacteria > Actinomycetota > Actinomycetes > Streptomycetales > Streptomycetaceae > Streptomyces > Streptomyces mutomycini. Next base: position 436 of record NZ_MAPV01000111.1, on the reverse strand, counting down.
TGCGCTCCGCCTCGGCGATGATCACCTTGCCGAGTCCGGCCCCCTGCAGCCCCGGGCTGACCGCGAACATGCCGAAGTACGCGGCCTCCCCCCGGTGTTCGAGCTGACAGCAGGCGACCGGCGCGCCGTCCCGCTCGGCGACGAGCACCCGTCCCGAGGGCGCCGCGAGCACCTCGCGCACCCCGTCGGCGTCGGTGCGCTGCCCCTGGAGGATGTCCGCCTCGGTGGTCCATCCGGCCCGGCTCGCATCGCCGCGGTAGGCGGACTCGACGAGTCGCACCAGGACCGGCACATCGTCCTCGGTCGCGTCGCGGAAGGTCAGTTCTGCCCGTGCTGCCGTAGCCGGTGCGATGTCCATGTGGCTCTTCTCCGGTGGTGTCCCGAGTGTGCTCCCCCGAGACTAACCCGGCCCCGACCGCGCCCCGCAGGCCCCGAA
>NZ_MAPV01000110.1 GCF_001700505.1 Streptomyces mutomycini | reverse complement strand
GCCTCGCGCAAGGCCCCTCCGGACTGGTCCGAAGGGGCCTTGCGCGGGCTCAGAGGTGCAGGCGGGAACGCGTTTGAGCGGCACCTCACCTCACCCGCGACCGTGCTGTGATCAGGCGGCCGACCAGGCGATCCCGTCGAGGATGTCGTGCTCGCTGACGACGACCTCGCGGGCCCCCGCCCGTTCCATCAGGGCGAGCAGGACGAGCGCTCCGGAGGCGATCACGTCGATCCGGCCCGGGTGCATCGCGGGGATCGCCGCGCGCTCCTCGTGCGTCGAGGCGAGCAGCCGTTCGGTGATCTCCCGGACCCGCCCGACGGAGACCCTGGAGTGGTGGATCGCCTCGGAGTCGTACTCCTCCAGGCCGAGCGCGATCGCGGCGACGGTGGTGACCGTCCCCGCCAGGCCGACGAGCGTCGCCGCCGAGGAGATCGGCACGGTCTCCTCGGCCAGGTCCAGCGCGGCGTCGATGTCCGCGCGGATCGCGGCGATCCGGTCGGGCGTGGGCGGGTCCACGACGGCCCCGTCCAGGACCAGGTGACGCTCCGTCATGCGTACGCAGCCGATGTCCACGGACCGGGCCGCGCGGACACGGTCGTCACCGACGACGAACTCGGTGGAGCCGCCGCCGATGTCCACGACGAGGTACGGCTTCTCCAGGTGGTCGCTGCCCACCAGTTCCTTGGTGGCGCCGTCGAAGGAGAGCTGCGCCTCCTGGTCACCCGTGATGACCACCGGCTCGACGCCCAGGATGTCCAGGACCCCGCGGACGAACGTGTCGCTGTTCTCCGCGTCGCGGGAGGCCGACGTCGCGACGAAACGGATCCGCTCGGCGCCGAGCTCCTTGATCGCGGCCGCGTACTCGTGACAGGCCTCGAAGGTGCGCTCCAGGGCTTCGGGGGCCAGGCGCCCGGTGCGGTCGACGCCCTGGCCGAGCCGGACGATCCGCATCCGGCGGTCGAGCTCGGTGAAGTCACCGGTGGCGGGGTCCACGTCCGCGACGAGCAGACGGATGGAGTTGGTACCGCAGTCGATGGCGGCAACGCGGGTCATGGGGCTCCTGTGGTTGTACGGGTACCGCGGAGGGCGTTCCGTCCGGATCCGGCCCGATCCGGACGGAAGGCCCTCGGGTCAGGACGCGTCGGGCCCGGCGCCGGTGGCGCACGGGGTGACGCACGGCCCCTTGGCCCACCACTCCGGCAGCATCGCGATCGCCTCGTCGCCCAGCGGGTTCACACCGGGACCGGCGGCCAGCGAGTGGCCGACCAGGACGTGCAGGCACTTCACCCGGTCCGGCATGCCGCCCGCGCTCGGGAAGCCCTCCAGGACCTCGATGGCATCGCGGCGCGCCAGGTAGTCCTCGTGCGCGGCACGGTAGGCGGCGGCCAGCTCCGGGTCCGTCGTGAGCCGCTCGGTCATCTCCTTCATGACCCCGTTGGCCTCCAGCGTGCCGATCGCGGACGCGGCGCGCGGGCAGGTCAGGTAGTACGTCGTCGGGAACGGCGTGCCGTCCTCCAGACGGGGCTGCGTCTCGACCACGTCCGGGTTGCCGCACGGGCAGTGGTGCGCGATGGCGCGCAGCCCGCGCGGCGGCCGGCCGAGCTGGAGCTCGAACGCGGCGATGTCCGCGTCGGTGGGCGTGGTGGATTCGGTCTGCGGAGGGGGCGTGTCCATGCCTGCCTTGAATGTCATCGGTCGGACTGTATGAACCGGCGCGGGAACGGGGCACCGTGGGTGCGCCCGGGCCCGGACCGGTGCGGGAAGGGGGTCATTCGCGGTCGGCGCTGTCGACGCCGTCCCAGAGGTTCGAGTGCCACGGCCGCCCGGTCGCCCCCGGCTCACCCCGGCGCACCTCGGCGGCGTCCGGGTCGGCCACCGTATAACCGGTCTCGCCGGGCAGCACGTAGTGGAGGTGCTGGCGCGCGAGACGGCGGATGTACGCGTCGTCCTTGAGCCGAGCCTTCTCGTCGCGCAGCTCCTCGGTCCGCTCGCGGGCCTCCTGCGACAGCCTCTCCTGTTCCGCGATCTGGTCGCGCTGGGAGACGTACTGCCGCATGGGGTACGCGAGGGCGACCACCAGGGAGCAGACGATCAGCGCGAGGAACGCGGCCCGGCCGGTGAGCCGGGAACGGCGAGCCTGGCGGCGGTTCTGGGACCGGTAGACGCGGGCCGCCGTCTGCTCGCCGAGCAGTCGCAGCCTGGTCGCGGTGGAGAACCGGTCGCGGTCCTTCCCGGCCATGTCTCACGCCTCCCCGTTACGCACGTCCGTCCCCGCACACGGTACGGGACCGGATGCGGGGACGGTCGGAGGCTGTGCTCCGGACTCGGGCCGTCAGCCCTCGAAGCGGAACCGCGGGAACGCCGAACGCCCCGCGTACACCGCGGCGTCGTCGAGGATCTCCTCGATGCGCAGCAGCTGGTTGTACTTGGCGACGCGGTCCGAGCGGGCCGGGGCACCGGTCTTGATCTGGCCGCAGTTCACGGCGACGGCGAGGTCGGCGATGGTGACGTCCTCGGTCTCACCGGAGCGGTGGGACATCATGCACTTGAAGCCGTTGCGCTGGGCCAGCTCGACGGCGTCCAGGGTCTCGGTCAGGGAACCGATCTGGTTGACCTTGACGAGCAGGGCGTTGGCCGAGCCCTCCTCGATACCGCGGGCGAGGCGCTCGGGGTTGGTGACGAACAGGTCGTCACCGACGATCTGCACCTTGGAGCCGAGCTTGTCGGTGATGGCCTTCCAGCCCGCCCAGTCGTCCTCGTACAGCGGGTCCTCGATGGAGACCAGCGGGTACGCGGAGACGAGCTCCTCGTAGTACTCGGTCATCTCGGCGGCCGAGCGGGACTTGCCCTCGAACTCGTAGACGCCGTCCTTGTAGAACTCGGACGCGGCGACGTCGAGCGCGAGCGCGATGTCGCGGCCCGGGACGTAGCCGGCCTCCTTGACGGCCTCGAGGATGAGGTCGAGGGCGGCGCGGTTCGACTCGAGGTTGGGGGCGAAGCCGCCCTCGTCACCGAGACCGGTGGACAGGCCCTTGGTCTTGAGGACCTTCTTCAGCGTGTGGTAGATCTCCGCGCCCCAGCGCAGGGCCTCGGAGAAGGACTCGGCGCCGATCGGCGCGATCATGAACTCCTGGATGTCCACGTTGGAGTCGGCGTGCGAGCCGCCGTTCAGGATGTTCATCATCGGAACGGGCAGCAGGTGCGCGTTCGGGCCGCCGAGGTAGCGGAACAGCGGGAGGTCGGAGGCCTCGGACGCGGCGTGCGCCACGGCCAGCGAGACGCCGAGGATGGCGTTGGCGCCGAGGGAGCCCTTGTTCTCGGTCGCGTCCAGGTCGAACATCGCCTGGTCGATGAGGCGCTGCTCGGTGGCGTCGTACCCGACGAGCTCCGGGCCGATCTGCTCGATCACGGCGAGGACGGCCTTCTCGACGCCCTTGCCGTGGTAGCGGTTGGGGTCACCGTCGCGAAGCTCGATGGCCTCGAACGCTCCGGTGGAGGCTCCGGACGGAACGGCAGCACGTCCCGTGCTGCCGTCGTCGAGGCCAACCTCGACCTCGACCGTGGGGTTGCCCCGGGAGTCGAGGATTTCCCTGGCTACGACGACGTCGATGGACGGCACGAGGCATCTCCTTCTGGGATCTGACACTGGTTGTGCAGGGTCACTGTGGCCTTGCGCCACGAGCCTAACCGGCCCGGCCCGCTCCGTCGGCCGTCCGCCCGTCCCCTGGGACGAAAAAGGACCCAAGGGTCTGCATAACGGGCAAAGCTCCAGAAATTTACTGGCAAGTAACCACAACAGTTGAACACTCGCCTTCACGGCGAGCCCGCGCCGCACCCGGCTGAAGGGTCCGGACACGGCCCCGGCCCGGCGTGCGGGGGGTCAGCACGCCGGGCCGGGCCTCCGGGGCGGGAGGAGGAAACAGACCCCGGACTACTTCAGGTGGAGCTGCTGACCCGGGAAGATCAGGTCGGCCTCGTCGACGATGTCGTCGTTCAGCTTGAACAGCTTCTCCCAGCCGCCCTTGACCTTCTCCGCGCCGGCGATCTTGCTGAGGGTGTCGCCGGCCTTCACCTTGTACTCGCCGTCACCCTTCTCGACCTTGCCGCCGGTCGGGGTGGTGACCGTCTCCTTGGGAGCCGTGCGCTTCTCGCTGCGCGTGGCGGGCTGCTCGGCCTCGCGCTCCGGCGCGGCCTGCGGAGCCGTGTCGCCGTTCTTCTCGGAGCCGGTGTCGACACCCGGGTCCACACCGTCGTTGGTCAGGCCGCCGGCACCGGCACAGGCCCAGGCACCCGGACCCTGCAGGTCGAGGAGCTTCTCGGCGGCGGCTATCTGCTGGTCCTTGCTGGCCAGGTCGGCGCGGGCGGCGTACTGCGTGCCGCCGGCCGCTGCCCAGCTGGACTGCGAGAACTGCAGGCCGCCGTAGTAGCCGTTGCCGGTGTTGATGGACCAGTTGCCACCGGACTCGCACTGGGCGACGGCGTCCCAGGTTTCGACGGAGGCGGCGGAGGCGCCGGTCGCGCCCATGAGCGGTACGGCGACGGCGGCACCGGTGACACCGGCCAGGGTCGCGATACGGACGGCCTTGGACGGGCGACGGTGCTTGCCCTTGCTGGAAAGCAGCATGGTTCTCCTCACCGACGCCTACGAGGTGAGCTGTCGGGTTCGGGCCTGTGAGTTGCCCGGACGCCCGCTCCCGCTGACGTCTTCACCCCTAGCCGCACCTTCGCCCGTCTCGCGACGGCCGGGTCCGGCACTTACCTGGGTCCCCCGCTCCTGCCTACGGCGCTTTACGCGTCGGTCCCCTTCGTCCGACGGCAGGATTCGGCGTGACGGTCGAAGGTGCCCGCGGTGCGAGCGGCTCCGACCGTAAGCGCACGCAACCCCCACATTCAAAGACGGACATAACGGCCAATCAGCACGTAACGGCTCGATGGTCATGTGCGTTTTCGCAGGTCGGAGGCAATGCGGACGGATCGGACGGACCAAGCGCGCCAGTTGAAGCAAAGAGACCCATGTCTCACTTACGCATAAGTGGACATAGGCCTCTGAACTACCCCTGGATTCGGGGTGTTTTCCCGCTTTTGATCAGTTGGCGGTGGCGGTCTCCGCCTTGGTGCCGTGGGCATCCGCCCCGAGGCCGAGGTCCAGGCTCTGGCCGGGAAGGATCAGGTCCGGGTCGGAGCCCAGCTCGTCCTTGTTGACCTCGTAGAGCGCGGTCCAGCCACCGGGGACCTCCTGCGAGTCCGCGATCGCCCACAGGTTGTCGCCCGAGCGGACGGTGTACGCCCCCTCGGCTCCCCCCTGGCGCGTCCCGGAGTCGCCGCGCGAGGCGTGCCGGCCGGATTCGCGCGCGTCCTCCAGGTCCGGTCCGGCACTCGCCTCCGGGGCCGGGGTTCCGCGGTGCTTTCCGCCCTTCGCCCCGTCACCCTTCGAGGCGCCGGACGTCTCGGAGGCCTCGGGAGAAGGGGTGGCGGACGGAGACCCGGGGGCCTCCCCGGACTCGTCACCCTTGTCAGCCGCGTCGTCGGACGCCTTCCCGTTCGCCTTGTCCTCCGCGCCGGACTCATCCGCTTCGCCTGTGGCATCCGCCGGGTCCGAAGCGTTGGACGAGGGGGTCTCGGAGGGGGTCGCGTCCTCGGAGGGCTCGGCGGACGGCTCGCCGCCCGGGTCGACGCCCGGCAGCGTCCCGTCCAGGGCGAGCCCGGAGATCACCGCGCAACTGGGCCACGCCTGCGGCCCCTTGTCGTCCAGCACCTTCTCCGCGACCGCTATCTGCTGCGAGCGGCTGGCGAGGTCCGCACGGGACGCGTACGCGGTACCGCCGTAGGCCGACCATGTGTCCTGCGAGAACTGCAGGCCTCCGTAGTAGCCGTTGCCGAGGTCGGCACTCCACATGCCGCCGCTCTCGCACTCGGCGACCCGGTCCCAGGTCGTGGCCTCTGCGGCCTGCGCGCCGCCCGCACCGAGCAGCGGGATGGCGATGGCCGACCCCGTGACGCCTGCGGCGACGACGATGGCGGGTGCCTGACGAGGGCGACGGTGTCTGCCGTTCGCGGAGCCCATGGGATTGCCTTCCGTGTGACTGACATGTGACGGGTGAGTCGAACGGTGAACCTAGCCCTACTCGAACGTGTGTCACAAGTCGATGCAGCGGAGATCACGTGAAAGTCACAGAGTTGACTGCCTGTCATCTTTTTGGTCCGGACACCCCGGACCGAACTCCACCGGACGCGTGCGCAGTCCGCGCAGGATGAGCCCGCCGTGCCCACGCAAATCGGCAGGTTCCGCAGCGAGCCGCAGGTCGGGGAGGCGCCGCAGCGGAGTCGCGGCCGCCCCCCGTCCCTCCGGCCGGGCCGGTGCCGCCCCACGCCGCAGCGGATGCCGTGCCCGTGTCCGGGGTGCTGATCGTCACTCCGAGCGAGATCCGGGTTGTCCGCATCCTGGAACGGCTCCGGGTCCGGCAGGCGGGCACGGCAGCGGATGTCCGCCGGATACCGTCGTCAGGTGAACCACACCCCGTCGCCGGAACTCTTCACCTGGGAGTTCGCCACCGACCCCTATCCCGCATACGCCTGGCTCCGCGAGCACAGCCCCGTGCACCGCACCAGGCTGCCCAGCGGTGTCGAGGCCTGGCTGGTGACCCGCTACGCGGACGCCCGGCAGGCCCTCGCGGACAGCCGTCTTTCCAAGAACCCGGCGCACCACGCCGAGGACGCGCACGGGAAGAGCAAGACCGGCATCCCCGGGGAACGCAGCGCCAACCTCATGACGCATCTGCTGAACATCGACCCGCCCGACCACACCCGGCTGCGCCGACTCGTGTCCAAGGCGTTCACCCCACGCCGGATCGCCGGGTTCGCACCGCGCGTGCAGGAGCTGACGGACCAGCTCATCGACGGCTTCGCGGACCGGGGGACGGCGGACCTCATCCATGACTTCGCCTTCCCGCTGCCCATCTACGCGATCTGCGACCTGCTCGGAGTCCCGAGCGAGGACCAGGACGACTTCCGTGACTGGGCGGGAATGATGATCCGGCACGGTGGCGGCCCTCGCGGCGGAGTGGCCCGGTCCGTGAAGAAGATTCGCGGCTATCTCGCCGAACTGATCCACCGCAAGAGGGAGGAGCCCGGCGACGACCTGATCTCGGACCTGATCCGGGCAAGCGACCACGGCGAGCACCTCACCGAGAACGAGGCCGCAGCCATGTGCTTCGTCATCCTCTTCGCGGGTTTCGAGACGACCATCAATCTGATCGGGAACAGCGCCCACGCGTTCTTCCACAACCCCGCGCAGCGCTCCGTCTTCCAGGACGCTGTGGAACGGGGTGACGACGCCCTGCTGGATACCGCGATCGAGGAGCTGCTGCGTTTCGACGGCCCGGTGGAGCTGGCCACCTGGCGCTACGCCACCGAGGCGCTCGAGATCGGCGGGCAGCAGGTCCGCGAAGGCGATCCGGTCCTGGTCGTACTCGCCGCGGCTGACCGCGATCCGGCCCGCTTCGAGGAGCCGGACACCCTCGACCTCTCCCGCCGTGACAACCAGCACCTCGGATACGGGCACGGAATCCACTACTGCCTGGGCGCGCCGCTCGCCCGGCTGGAGGGCCGCACCGCGCTGGAGACCTTGTTCCGCCGTCTGCCGGATCTTCAGCTCGCCGTGGACCCCGGCGACCTGAGGTGGAGGGGCGGGCTGATCATGCGCGGCCTGCGCACGCTTCCGGTGGAGTTCTCGCCCCGGTGACGGCCCGCAGACCGGGCCTGCGAGGGCCCGTCCGGCACCGGGCAGATGACGGACTCCGGCGTGAGGAGTCCGGGCGCCGCATCGGGCGTGGAGGCAGTTGCGGGGCTGTCGTTCACTCCTCGACGCCATCGGGAGCGGTGCCGAGCCCCTCGGCCGCCCGGATCGCGTCACGGTAGGCGCGGGCGGCGGCCCGCAGAGCGGCCTCCGGGTCGGTGCCGTCCTGTTCGGCCCGCACCGCGAGGGCGAGCAGCCGGTAGCCCACGCCGTCGCCCTCGGGGAGTGCGGCGTCGAGACCCGCGGTACGGGCCCTGCTGCCGAGTTTGGCCGCCAGCGCCAGACCGGGCTGGCCCAGCGGTACGCCGTCGGTGACCGATTCGCGCTGCTTCTCGATCGCCTTCGTCCGCAGCCAGTGCGCGTGGACGTCCTCCGGGGTCTCGGCGGTCTCGTCGCCGAACACATGCGGATGCCGGTGGATCAGCTTCTCGACGATCGTGGCCGCGACGTCGTCGATACCGAACGGCTCCTCCTGGTCCTCCTGCGCGATGCGTGCGTGGAAGACGACCTGGAGCAGTACGTCGCCGAGTTCCTCGCGCAGCTCCCCGCGGTCGCCGTCCTCGATGGCCTCGACCAGTTCGTACGCCTCCTCGATGGCGTACTTCGCAAGGCCCTGATGCGTCTTCTGCGAGGTCCACGGGCACTCGAGCCTGATCCGGTCCATCACCTGGACCAGGTCCAGGAGCCGCGCGCCGGGCAGGTCGTACGAACCGGGCAGCAGCTCCAGGTCCGGCATCTGCACCCGGCCGGAACCGCCGAGCCTGGCCAGGCCGTCGGTGAGCGGCTGATTGCCCTCGCCGCCCACCAGCACCACCACGGTCCGGCCGCCCGCGCAGTCGTCCACGAGCTCCTCGGCCGAGGGGGCGGTGTGCTCGACCGCGACACCCGCCTCCCGCAGATAGGGCAGCTGCGGGTGGTCCCGCTCGGGGCACAGCACCCGGTCGGCGGCATGGAGTGTCTGCCACGCGGGCCAGGACAGCAGACCGGGGGCGACCCGGTGGCTGGCGGTGAGGAGGACGATACGGCCGGGGTCTTCAGCGTTCACACCCCCGAACCTACCCGTGGACGGGCCGGGTCAGGCGCCTGCCTGGGGGTCCTGGCCCCGCACGGGGGTGACCTGGGTGATCCACGGGGCCTTGTACGTGCTGAGCTGGACCTTCTTGTTGTCCCAGCTGCCGTAGCGCGGGTTGACCTCGATGTGCAGCGCCTTCGACGCCCCGGTGAGGGACTCACCCACGGCCTGCACCCCGGTGGGGCTCTGCAGGTCGGCGCCGAGTGCCTGGGCCAGCTTCTGGAGCTGCACCTCCTGGCGCAGGCTCGCCTCGATCTGGCCGGGCGCCACCCAGCGCTGTTCCAGCATCAGCGTCCGCACTCCCTCGTCCCCGCCGGACTGCACGGCGGCGTCACTGCGGATCTGCTGGACCTCCTTGCGGCTGACGCTCACCCCGGCGTCCTTCGCGGCCCGGTCCAGGACCCGTCCGAAGATCAGGCCGGACAGCTTGACCCGGGTCAGCTGGCCCGACTTCGCCACCAGCTCCTCGGACTTCTCCGACTCCTGCTGGGCAGTGCGTACGTCGGCCGCCTGCGCCTGCACCGTGGCGACGTCGATCCGGTCGCCGCCCACCACGGCCGCGGCACCGGGATGGGCCTCGCTGCCGCAGGCGGACAGGAGCGGCGCCGCGACGAGCGTTGCGGCGGAAAGGGCGAGCGCGGTGCGACGACGGCGGTGCAAAGGAGCCTCCCGGGGAGAGTTTGTGCATCAGTGCACAAAGCCTTGCGGTGATCGATGTTAGGCAGTGGACGTGATTCGGGCCACTGCTTCGACCAACGATTTCCGGACCGGTCAGTGTGGGGTGCGGGACGAAATCCCTTCCGGCTCGCCCATATCGGCCGTCTTCGGCCTCACCTCGAACCGCGTACGTCCTGGTGGTGGGTCAGTTGCCGGCGGAGCTCGGTGGGGAGCGGGTGGTGCGGGCCGTAGGTGCGCTCGGTGTCGTGGAGCAGGGCCTGCAACTGGGCGCGGCCGGCCGTGTGGTCGCCCACGCCGAGCAGGAGGTGGCCGATCCGGTGGCGGATGTCGAAGGCCCGGCCCGGGCCGGTGGAGGTCGCGTAGCCGTTCTCGTAGTAGGGGAGGACGGCGCGGTACTCGGCGAGCGCGGCGGCCGCCTCGCCGAGCTGTTCCAGGCACTGGGCGGCGTCGTAACGGAACTGAAGGGTCTGGGAGTCGGCCGGGCCCGCTTCCGCCGCGCGGTCGTCGGCGAGGCGGCGTAGCTCCGGGAGGGCCCGGCGGTACTGGCCGTCGTCCATCAGCGTGGCCGCGTACTGCTTGCGCAGGATGCGTACGACCGGTGAGTGTTCGCCGTGCTCCTGGGCGGCGGCAGGCAGGATTCCCCCGAGGATGTCGACGGCCTGGGTGATGCGGCCCTCTCCGAGCAGCCGCTTCACGTCGTCGACGGCCTGTGCGACGTTCGGCCGGGACGGCGGTTCCTGCGGCGGTGCGGGTACCTGCTGGGCGGGGACGGGCACCGACGCCGGGACGGCCGCGCGGTCGGGCCAGGGTGCGTGCGGGCGGAGGAAGGGGCGGGTCGGGTCGAGGGGCCCGGACGGTGTGCCGCCGGCGGGCAGCAGGGGCCGCAGCGACTCGTAGACCTCCTGGGCGGAGGCGGGACGGTCCTGCGGGTCCTTGGAGAGCAGCCGCAGGACGAGAGCTTCGAGCGCCTCGGGGACCTCGGGCCTGAGATGACGGACCGGGAGGGGCGGCTCGTAGAGATGGCGGTGCAGGACTCCCAGAGCGGTGGACCCGGCGAACGGCACGTCACCGCTGAGGAGTTCGTGCAGCAGGACGCCGAGGGCGTACAGGTCGGTGTAGGGGCCGACGGCGCCGCCCATCGCCTGCTCGGGTGCCATGTAGGCCGGGGATCCGATCGGTGACCCCGTGTGCGTCAGGCGGGTGGTGTCGGTGTCCATGACGGAGGCGATGCCGAGGTCGAGCACGGTGAGGGTGCCGTCGGGCTTCACCATCGCGTTGCGCGGTTTGAGGTCGCGGTGGACGATCGGCACGGCGTGGACCGCGGAGAGCACCGCGCACAGCTGGGCGGCGATCGCCACGGCCCAGGGCCACGGATAGGGGTCGTGCTCGGCGAGGTGGTCGGCGAGGTCGGCGCCCTCGACGTACTGCATGACGAGGTAGAGGTCGTCGCCGTCGCTCCCCGCGTCGTGCACGGTGACCAGGCCCGGGTGGTCCACCTGCGCGGTGACCCGGCACTCGCGGACGAACCGGCGGCGCAGATCGTCCGCGGCCACGCTGCCGGAGGGGCCCGCGACCCGGTCGGGGCGCAGGAGCTTCACCGCGACCCTGCGGTCGAGGCGCTGGTCGTACGCCGTCCAGACCTGACCCATGCCGCCCTGGCCGAGCACGGTCGCCAGCTCGTAACGCCCCGCGATGACACGTCCGTTCACCGGCCGTCACCCTCCTTGCGGAGGTAGTCGCTCAGCTCGTCGAGCTCGGCGCGCACCTGGTCGAGACGCTGGGGCGCGGCAGGCCTCGGGGTGTCGGACGCCGGGGTGGGAGCGGGGTGCGCGGGAGCGGGCGGCGTGGCGGGAGGCGGTGTGTCAGCG
>NZ_MAPV01000011.1 GCF_001700505.1 Streptomyces mutomycini | reverse complement strand
TCCGAGGGCTGCGCGGAGGTCGCCTGCAGGGCCCGCTCCGCGGCCGCGATCAGCGGGTCACCGCCGGAAGGGGCCGGGCGGGGCGGCAGCGCGTTGGAGTTGGCCTCGGCCACCGATCCCGGAAGGTTCAGCGCGGGCGCGTCCCCGGGCAGCGGTACGGGCGGCGGGGAGGCCGCGGGCGGCGCCTTGGGAAGCAGTGCCTGCGGAAGGACGACGACCGCTGCCACCCCACTCCCCTTCTGTTCGCGCAGCTGCACCTGTACACCGTGGCGGGCGGCCAGCAGTGAGGTCACCTGAAGACCCAGCCCCGCCCCGTCCGCGGCCTGTTCGCCCGCTTCGAAGGACGTCGGGTCCGCCAGCCTCGCATTGAGCTCGCCCATCCGGACCGCCGACATGCCGATGCCCTCGTCCTGCACGGAGAGCATCACCTCGCCGGTCTCCAGCAGCCAGCCGGAGAGCTCGACATGGGAGTCCGGCGGCGAGAAGGAGGTCGCGTTCTCGAGGAGTTCGGCGACCAGGTGGCTCAGGTCGTCGGCGGCGAAGCCCGCGATCTGGGCGTGCGGCGGCAGGGACTGGATGGTGACCCGCTCATAGCGCTCGATCTCGCTGACCGCTGCGCGCAGTACGTCCACCAGCGGGATCGGGCTTGCGTGGCCCTGGTGGTGATCGGCTCCCGCGAGGACCAGCATGTTCTCGCTGTGGCGCCGCATGACGGTGGCCATGTGGTCCAGCTTGAAGAGGGTCGCGAGGCGCTCCGGGTCGTGCTCGCGCTCCTCCATGCCCTCGATGACGCCGAGCTGGCGCTCCACGAGGCCGAGCGTGCGCAGCGACAGATTGACGAAGGTGTGGTGGACCGTGTTCCTCAGCCGCTCGAGCTGCGAGCCGAGCTCCGCCACCCGGACCTGGAGTTCGGCCCGCTGGAGCGTGAGGGCCTCGCGGCCCGCGATCAGCTCGCCGCGCTCGGTCTGCATGCTCTCGAGCCGGCCGGTGACGTCGTGGTGCAGCGCGTGCAGCTTGCCGTGCAGGGTGTTGATGGACCGTACGACCTGGGCGAACTCGTCGTTGCGCCCGGTGTAGCGGACGGGTTCGGCGGTCTCGGGCTCGGCGGCGATACGGCCCGCCCCGATCCGCAGGACGGCGAGCGGCTGGGTGAGGGTGCGGGCGACGGCGGTGGAGACGCCGACGGCGATCAGCAGACAGCCGCCGAGCAGGGCGAGGTGGAGTTCCAGCGCGGTGACGTCGTCGTCGCGCAGCCCCTCCAGACGCTTGACCTGTGCGGTGCCCAGCGCGGACTCGACACCGCGCATGCGGTCGAGCCTGGCGGAGAGCGCCGCCTCGACCTTCTCGGGGTCGGCCTGCCGGTCGGCGTCGGACAGTTCGGGGCGGTCGGTGAAGCGGGTGAGGTACTTCTCGGCGACCGCGACCTCGGTGCCGGTGACCGTGGAGGCGAGCCTGTCCCGGGCGGAGGGCCCGGCGGCCTGGTCGAACTCGGCGAGCGAGGCGAGCTCGCGCACCCGCGCCTGCTGGGCGGCGGCGCTCAGCTCGTCACGGTTGCGGTCGTCGTCGGTGCCTCCGTCCTGGCTCTGGACGGGCAGACCGGTGAACGGGTCGATCTCCTGCTGCTGCGGCTTCGTGCCGGGCACGGCGAGCGCGGCCAGGAGCAGCCCCCTGGTGGCGGACGCCTGCTCCACGGCGCCGCCGAGGGCGAGCGGGGCGCGGGTGGCGTCGGCGGCACGCGGCGGGGTCTTCTCGGCGAGCTCGTCGGCGAGGTCATGGAGCTTGGCGATGACCTCGGAGTACGCCTGGTAGGCCTCCGCCGCCGAACCCTTGCCGGTGAGGGCGGTCCGGCGCAGCGAGGGGATCTCGGCGAGGTCGCGCCGGAGCGCCGCCGGGGCGGCCTCGCGGATCTCGTCCACCTGCTGGTCGACACGGGCCGCGGGGCTCGTCGTGCCTTTCCCGCCGTCGTCCTCACGGCCGCCCGCGATGTGGGCGATGACCTCGTCGCGCTCGTCCGCGAGGGAGTGCGCGAGGGTGATCGCCTGCTGGTTCAGCTCGGCGAGCGTGACCAGCCGCTGGGACTCGTTGAGATCGGAGGATGCGCCCAGCGCCGCCGGGGCGCCCGCGGCGATGACGGTGATCCCTACGGCGGCAACGCCGGCGACGAGCCGGCTGCGCACCCGCACGGTCCGCTTGGAGGCCACAGCCGCCTGAGGCGTCGCCCCGGACTCCTCGCGCGCGCTGTTCTTGCTCCGAGGCCTCTTCTTCTGCACCGGTGCTCGCAATCTTGATCGTCCGCCCTTGAAGCAGAGGTGACGCACGGTCACGTCTATGGGCTCCCCGCCCTGGTACGGCTTCTGACCATTCCAGCGCTTTTGAGAGGGGGCCGCGCATCAACCGCTCCGCCACTCGAAGGAGTGAACAACACTCCGGAGTTGGCGAACAAGTCTCCCCACGGGCGCCGCAGGGCATGCACGGGCCACCAGGTGGAACTTCGGGCCAGGCTTTGGGAGTATGCCCGCCCGCATATGCATGGAGTCGTGGATTCCATCCTTGAGGGCCACCTGACCTGCTGGTACGACCCAATCACGGGGTCGTGCAGGCTCCGTGAAGACCTCGTGCAGACTGGCTGGATGCGTATCGAACTCGCCACCGAGCCGGGCAGCACCGAACGCCCCAACGAGGACTGGGCGTCGACCGCCGCCCCCGCGTCGGGCCAGGGAGGTGTCCTCGTCCTGCTCGACGGCGTGACCCCGCCCGCAGGCGACGTCGGCTGTTCGCATTCGGTTCCGTGGTTCACCGCGCGGATCGGGGGCGCCCTGGTCGAACTGTCCGCTTCGCGGCGGGATCTGACGCTGGCCGAGGTTCTCGCCCTGTCCATCCGGCACACCGCCGACGCACATCGCACCCAGTGTGACCTTTCTCACGTACGCACGCCTCAGGCGACGGTGGTCCTGGCACGCTGGGACGACGAACGGGTCGAGCATCTGGTGCTGTCCGACTCGGTCCTGCTCGTCGAGGCGCCGGACGGTACGGTCCGGCCGCTGCTCGACGACCGCCTCGACCGGCTGCCACCGGGCTCGCTGGCCTCGGAGGAGATCGCGGACACGCGTGCCCGGAACAAGGAGGGCGGCTTCTTCACGGCGGCCGCCGACCCCCGGGTGTCGTCACGCGCGGTGACGGGCGAGACCCCCCGGGCGGCGGTCCGGGCACTGGCGGCGCTGACCGACGGGGCGAGCCGCTGGACGGAGAAGTTCCAGGAGGGTGACTGGAGGGCCGCCTTGGGGGTTCTGCGCAAGGAGGGGCCACAGGGGCTGATCGACCGGGTGAGGGAGCTCGAGCGGGCCGACACCGGCCGGACCCGCCTGGGCCGCGGCAAGACCCACGACGACGCCACAGCGGTCCTGGTGGAGCTGTAGGGACCGCCGGGGCCGCCCGGGGAGCGTCCGGTCCGTCGCGCCGGCGCCCTCCGGACTGCCCCGCCCCCGCAGCTCAGTCCTCGGCGCGCTCGTTCAAGTGGTGCAGCAGCCGCGCCAGTTCCGCGACCTCGGCGCGGTCCCAGCCCGCGAGCTTGCGGGCATAGCGTCCCCGGCGGGCGTCACGGACGCTGCGGAAGCGCGCGAGACCTTCCTCGGTGAGGTGGACGAGCGAGGCGCGGCCGTCCGCCGGGTCGGTCTCCCTGGCCACCAGACCCAGGCCCTCCAGGGCCCGCAGCTGGCGGCTCATGGTCGCCTTGCCCACCCCGAAGTAGGCGGCGAGGTCCGTGGCGCGCTGCCGTCCCGCCGACTCCAGCCGTACGAGAAGCCCGTAGGCAGCCGCTTCCAGATCCGGATGGACCTCGCGGGCCATCTCTCCCGAATTGGCCCGTGCCCGGCGCAGGAAGACCGCCAACTCCCGCTCCAGGGCGAGGAACTCATGGTCCACACCACTTCCGGCCGCCGCGCCGGGTTCACCGCCGCTTCCGCTCCCGTGCACGTCAGCACCCCTCATACGCTTTCCCGCCGATGAAACTTTCTTTCAGCCACGGCCATCACCGCAGCTTGGCCAGTATTTCGCAGGCGTAGACCTCCGGCAGTCGCCAGGCCCCCTTCCGGAGCACGGGTCTACGTGCGTAGCTTCGTGATGTCTGGCTGGCATGTCCACACCAGATACGCGCCGCAGGAGTGTCCCGCACCCGTTCCTGCGCCATGAGCTCCCCCACCGAGCCCTCGGAGGCACGCAATGCCCGTGCACAGATCCGGAACCACAGCACTCCGCCGCCGCCCCCACCTCTTCGCGTCGGGGACACTCCTCGCCGCACTCGCCCTCCTGCTCGCGCTGCCCGGCGCGGCGTCCGCGGCCGACACCGCCACCGTCCCCGAACGTGGTACGGCGAGGATGGGCCAGGGCGTGATCGCCCACGACGGCCAGGGAGGAGGCTCCCCGACCGGCACGAACGCCATCCAGACCGAGGGCGTGGACGTCAGCGGCCACCAGGGCAACGTCGCCTGGTCGACCCTTTGGAACAGCGGGGTGAAGTGGGCCTACGTCAAGGCCACCGAGGGGACGTACTACAAGAACACGTACTTCACGCAGCAGTACAACGGGTCCTACAACGTCGGGATGATCCGGGGCACTTACCACTTCGCCACCCCGGACACGACCAGCGGCGCGACCCAGGCGAACTACTTCGTGAACAACGGCGGAGGGTGGTCCAGGGACGGCAGGACGCTGCCCGGCGTGCTGGACATCGAGTGGAATCCGTACGGCGCGCAGTGCTACGGCAAGACCCAGGCCGGCATGGTCGCCTGGATCCGCGACTTCGTGAACACCTACAAGTCGCGCACCGGACGTGACCCGGTGATCTACACCGCGACCAGCTGGTGGAAGGACTGCACGGGCAACAACGCGAGCTTCGGCGCCACCAATCCGCTCTGGGTGGCCCGGTACAACACCACGGTCGGTGAACTCCCGGCCGGCTGGAGCTACTACACGATGTGGCAGTACACGTCGTCGGGCCCGACGGTCGGCGACCACAACCGCTTCAACGGCGCCCTCGACCGCGTGGTGGCGCTCGCGAACGGCTGAGCTCAGCCCCGTACGACACAGAAACCGGGCCCCGGTGACCAGCTCCAGGTCACCGGGGCCCGGTGCTGCGCCACATCCCACTATGCGCTGCGCGTATACACACTATGTATAGTCGCCCCGTACCGCACCGCCGGTGTGTGGACGAGCTACGGGGAAGTGATGCGCCGTGTCTGTTGTGCCCGCAAAGATGACGCCGTTCGGCACGGGGTTGGCCGCCGCCCTGGTGACGGTGCTCACACTGGCCCTCGGCGGCTGCTCGATGCAGACCACGGCGCCCGGAACGGCGCGGGCCGACGCCGCCTCCGACGCCAAGGGATCGTTCGGGCCGGTGGACTGCCGCAAGGCCAAGTGCATAGCTCTGACGTTCGATGCGGGGCCGGCGGAGGACACCCCGCGCCTGCTGGACGTGCTCAAGGAGAAGGAGGTCCCTGCCACGTTCTTCCTGCTGGGCAGGAACCACGTCCTGAAGCACCCGGAGACGGTGCGCCGGATCGCGGCCGAGGGGCACGAGGTCGCCAATCACACCTGGTCGCACGAGATCCTGACGGAGAGGAAGCCCGCTGAGATACGGGCCGAGCTGGAGAAGACCCAGCTCGCGATCGAGCGGATCACCGGCAGGAAACCCCGGCTGATGCGTCCCCCGCAGGGCCGCACCGACGAGACCGTCTCCGGGATCTGCAAGGAGCTCGGGCTCTCCCAGGTCCTGTGGAGCGCGACGGCCAAGGACTACTCCACGAACGACTCCGCGCTGATCAGGAAGCGGATACTCGACCAGGCCGGCAAGGACGGAGTCATCCTGCTGCACGACATCTACAAGGGGACGGTCCCCGCGGTCCCGGGCATCATCGACACGCTGAAGGAGCGGGGCTACACCTTCGTGACCGTCCCTCAGCTGATGGCCCCGGCCGAGCCCGAACCCGGCACGGTCTACCGCCCCTGACCCGCCCCGCGCGCGGAACGGGCCGCCCTCCTGGAGGGGGACGGCCCGTCCGTACCGGCCGTCGGCGTGATGCCACGCCCGTCACTGCATGGCGCCTACGCGGCAGCCGGGATCCTGTCCTGCACCCTGGCCGAGGCCGGGGCCAGCGCGATCTCCAGCACCTGGCGGACATCGGTCACCGGGTGGACCTCCAGGGTGTCGAGGACCTCGGCCGGGACGTCGTCCAGGTCGGCCTCGTTGCGCTTGGGGATCACCACGGTGGTGATGCCGGCCCGGTGCGCGGCCAGCAGCTTCTGCTTCAGGCCGCCGATGGGGAGCACCCGGCCGGTCAGCGACACCTCACCGGTCATGGCCACATCCGTCCGGACGAGCCGGCCCGAGAGCAGCGAGGCCAGCGCCGTGGTCATGGTGATGCCCGCGCTGGGACCGTCCTTGGGGACCGCGCCCGCCGGGAAGTGGATGTGCGCGCCCCGGTCCTTGAGGTCCGCGACCGGAAGCTCCAGCTCCGCGCCGTGCGAGCGCAGGAAGCTCAGGGCGATCTGCGCGGACTCCTTCATGACGTCACCGAGCTGACCGGTCAGTGTGAGACCGGACGCCCCGGTCTCCGGGTCGGCCAGCGACGCCTCGACGTACAGCACGTCGCCGCCCGCTCCGGTCACCGCGAGTCCGGTGGCCACACCCGGCACCGCGGTGCGGCGCTCGGCCGGGTCCTGGGCCGACTCCGGTACGTGGTGCGGGCGTCCGATCAGACCCCGCAGGTCCCGCTCGGACACCGTGAACGGGAGCTCCCGGTCACCCAGTTCGTGCTGTGCCGCGACCTTGCGGAGCAGCCGGGCGACGGCCCGCTCCAGATTCCGCACCCCGGCCTCCCGGGTGTACTCGCCCGCCAGCTTGCGCAGCGCGGACTCGTCCAGGCCGACCTCGTCGGTCTTCAGACCGGCCCGCTCCAGCTGGCGCGGGAGCAGGTGGTCACGGGCGATGACGACCTTCTCGTCCTCGGTGTAGCCGTCCAGGGTGACCAGCTCCATGCGGTCGAGCAGGGCCTCCGGAATGGATTCGAGGACGTTGGCGGTGGCGAGGAACACGACGTCGCTGAGGTCGAGTTCGACCTCCAGGTAGTGGTCGCGGAAGGTGTGGTTCTGCGCAGGGTCGAGCACTTCGAGCAGCGCCGCCGCCGGGTCGCCCCGGTAGTCGGACCCGACCTTGTCGATCTCGTCGAGCAGCACGACCGGGTTCATCGAACCGGCCTCCTTGACCGCCCGCACGATGCGTCCCGGAAGCGCGCCGACGTACGTACGCCGGTGGCCCCGGATCTCGGCCTCGTCCCGGACACCGCCGAGCGCGACCCGGACGAACTTGCGCCCCATGGCGTGCGCGACGGACTCGCCGAGCGAGGTCTTGCCCACACCGGGAGGGCCCACCAGCGCCAGCACGGCACCGCCGCGCCTGCCGCCGACGACACCGAGCCCGCGGTCGGCGCGCCGCTTGCGTACGGCGAGGTACTCGGTGATGCGCTCCTTCACGTCCTGCAGGCCTGCGTGTTCGGCGTCGAGGACCTGCTGGGCGCCCTTGATGTCGTAAGCGTCCTCGGTCCGTTCGTTCCACGGCAGTTCCAGGACGGTGTCCAGCCAGGTGCGGATCCACGAGCCCTCGGGGCTCTGGTCGGAGGCGCGCTCCAGCTTCTCGACCTCCTTGAGGGCGGCCTCCCGGACATGTCCGGGGAGGTCGGCCGCCTCGACGCGCGCCCGGTAGTCGTCGGACTCGTCGCCGGAGCCGGATTCGCCGTTGAGCTCGGAGAGCTCCTTGCGCACCGCGTCGAGCTGGCGCCTCAGCAGGAACTCGCGCTGCTGCTTGTCGACGCCCTCCTGGACGTCCTTGGCGATGGACTCCGCCACGTCCTGCTCGGCGAGGTGCTCGCCGAGCCACTGGATGGCCAGCTTCAGACGGGCGACCGCGTCGACGGTCTCCAGCAGCTGGACCTTCTGGGCGATGGTGAGGAAGGGCGAGTAGCCGGAGTTGTCGGCGAGGGCGGAGATGTCATCGATCTGCTGGACCCGGTCCACGACCTGCCAGGCGCCCCGCTTCTTCAGCCAGCTGGTGGCGAGGGCCTTGTACTCCTTGGCGAGCTCGGTCGCCGAGCCGGGCAGGGGCGAGGGCAGGGCCACGTCGATCCGGGTGCCCTCCACCCACAGCGCGTTGCCCGGCCCGCTGGTCCCGGCCCCGATCCGCACCCGGTCACGGGCCCGGATGAGGGCGCCCGGGTCCCCGTCCGACAGCCGTCCGACCTGCTCGACGGTGCCCAGGACGCCGGTCCCGGTGTAGTTCCCGTCGATGCGCGGCACGAGCAGCACCTCGGGCTTGCCGCCCCCGGGCCGCGCGACGGCCTGGGCGGCCTCCACGGCGGCGCGTACCTCCGCGTCCGACAGGTCGAGCGGCACCACCATTCCGGGCAGTACGACCTCGTCGTCGAGCGGCAGCACGGGCAGGTCGATCGGCGTGGACGACGTGGACGCGTTGGATCCTGCAGTCATGATCTCCCCTTAGGCAGGCAAGTTGAGCTATGTGGGCTCAATGCTTGTGAGCCGGGGAATGTTCCCCACGCGGCGTTCGCTCTCAGCGATCAACCGCCCGGCCGGGCACCCACCTGCGAAGCTCCGCTCATGAGCGAAGCGATCGGCACCGAGGACAGAGGGCTCGCGGCGGACGGGACGATCCTCCGCGAGGGCGCGACGGCGCGCGTACCCGCGGAGTTCGCCCCGGTGGTCGAGGCGGCCCGGGCCCGCATCGCCGGGTCCTACGGCCCCGGACGACTGCACAGCGCCTACCTCTACGGCAGCATTCCGAGGGGCACGGCCATTCCCGGTGTGTCCGACCTGGACCTGCTGGTCGCCGTGCTCGACGGGCCCACCGACGCGGACCGGGCGGCGGCCGAGCAGATCTCCACGGCCCTGGACTCCGCCTTCCCGGTGATCGACGGAGTCGGCCTGCTCCTTCATCCCGTCCGGACCCTGATGAGTGAACTGGAACGCGACGACGCGGGCTTCTTCATCGCCTGCCTCTGCACACCTCTGCTCGGCGAGGACCTCGCCGCACACCTGCCGCGCTACCGGCCCACCTCGCTGCTCGCCCGCGAGACGAACGGCGATCTGGCGCTCGCACTCCCCCGCTGGCGCGCCCGTGCGGCCGACGCCACGACCGACGAGGCCCGCCGGACGCTGAGCCGGGGCGTCGCCCGCCGCCTCGTACGGTCGGCGTTCACGCTGGTCATGCCGCGCTGGGGCGGCTGGACGAGCGATCTGCACCGGTCCGCCGACCTCTTCGCGCGCTACTACCCGGACCACCCGGAGCGCGCCGCCCAGGTCCGGGCCGCCGCGGCCATCGCACGGACACCTTCGGCGGACCCGGCCGTACTGGCGATGCTCGTCGAGGAGCTGACTCCCTGGCTGGCCGCCGAGTACACGGCGGTCCACGGCACGAAGGCACCACGCCCCGAAGAGTGAGACCGCGGAAATCCGCTGGTCCACGGTCCGTTCACGCGGAAGGATGGACGGCCGGAACAGAACCGCCCGCCGCATGCCCGAGACCGGAGACCGCGCCCATGCCCGCCACAGATGCGCACCGCCCCGTCGTCCTCGACCGGCGTGAGGGGCCGTACGGCGAAGTCGTCCTGCGCGAGCGCGGCGACCACTTCGAGATCATCGCCAACGGCTGCTTCCTGATGGACACCTCCGACGGCCGCTCCGAGCGGCTGCTGATCGACGCGGCACTCGCCGCCCTGCCCGCCGGACGGCCGGCCCCGTCGGTGCTGATCGGCGGGCTCGGCGTCGGCTTCTCCCTCGTGCGGGCGGCCGCCGAACCGCGCTGGGGACGGATCGCGGTCGTCGAGCGGGAGCAGGCCGTCGTGGACTGGCACCTCACCGGACCGCTCGGCCGGATCTCCGGTACGGCGCTCGCCGATCCGCGTACCGAGATCCTCCGCACGGACCTCGTAGCCCACCTCCGTACGACCACGGAGCGTTACGACGCGCTGTGCCTGGACATCGACAACGGACCCGGCTGGACCGTCACGCAGGACAACGAAAGCCTCTATTCGCCCTCGGGTCTCGCGGCCTGCCGCGAGCGTCTGACGCCCGGCGGAGTCCTCGCCGTCTGGTCCGCGCAGCCGTCCGCGGACTTCGGTGACGCCATGCGGAATGCCGGATTCCACGCAGTAACGACCAAAGAAGTAGCCGTTGCCCGAGGTGTACCGGACGTGGTTCATCTCGCACTCCGGAACCACTGAACCCCCACGGTGTGCCCACATCTCTGCCCCACCATGGATGAGGCGGCACAAGTCCGTCCGTGCGTCCCCTTCCCGCGGGTAACACCTTCACGACGGTCAACACCCTGCGTAGCCGAGAGGCCCGCTGTGCCTTTACGCTGCTGACCGGCACAAGGGATCACCGACGAAAATCCACAAGCGACAACCGTGCCTCCGGGGGAATGGCCTCCGCGAGAACGGGCAGGGGCGGGGCGATGGAACAGACACACACCACCCACAACGGCGTCGCGGCCACCCCCGGGGCTCAGCGCCGGGTGCTGGTGGTCGAGGACGACGCGACAATCGTCGACGCCATTTCCGCCCGGCTGCGGGCCGAGGGCTTCCTGGTGCAGACGGCACTGGACGGGCCGGCGGCCGTGGACGCGGCCGAGGCCTGGCAGCCCGACCTGATGGTGCTCGACATCATGCTTCCCGGCTTCGACGGCCTCGAGGTCTGCCGTCGCGTGCAGGCCCAGCGCCCCGTGCCGGTGCTGATGCTCACCGCACGCGACGACGAGACCGACATGCTGGTCGGGCTCGGGGTCGGCGCCGACGACTACATGACCAAGCCGTTCTCCATGCGGGAGCTGGCGGCGCGGGTCCACGTCCTGCTGCGCCGGGTCGAGCGCGCCGCACTGGCCGCGGTCACACCGCGCAGCGGCATCCTGCGCCTCGGGGAGCTGGAGATCGACCACGCGCAGCGCCGCGTCAGGGTGCGCGCCGACGACGTCCACCTCACCCCGACCGAATTCGACCTGCTGGTCTGCCTGGCGAACACACCACGCGCGGTGCTGTCCAGGGAACAGCTGCTGGCCGAGGTGTGGGACTGGGCGGACGCCTCCGGGACCCGCACGGTCGACAGCCACATCAAGGCCCTGCGCCGGAAGATCGGCGCCGAGCGGATCCGTACCGTGCACGGCGTCGGATACGCCCTGGAGACCCCCGCGCCATGACCCGGCCCGGCTCCGGACTGAGGCCCTTCTCGATCAAGGCCAAGCTGGGCACGCTCGTGGTGATCTCCGTGTTCATCACGACCGGACTGCTGATCGTCGCCCTGCGGACCAGGACCGAATTCCGGTTCATCACGGTCTTCTCCGTGATCGCCACGCTGCTGATCACCCAGTTCGTGGCACACGGGCTGACCGCGCCGCTGGACGAGATGCGCGCCGTCGCGCGCTCGATCTCGCACGGCGACTACACGAGACGGGTGAGCGGCGCCGGGAGACGGGACGAGCTCGGCGACCTGGCGCAGACGATCAACCGCATGGCGGACGATCTGGAGGCGGAGGACCGGCACCGCAAGGAGCTGGTGGCCAACGTCTCGCATGAGCTGCGCACCCCGATCGCGGCGCTCAGAGCGGTGCTGGAGAACGTGGTGGACGGAGTGTCCGCCGCGGACCCCGAGACCATGCGTACGGCGCTGAAACAGACCGAACGCCTGGGCCGGCTGGTGGAGACCCTCCTGGACCTCTCCCGGCTGGACAACGGCGTGGTGGCGCTCAGGGCGCGCCGCTTCGAGGTCTGGCCGTATCTGTCGGGCGTGCTGAAGGAGGCGAATCTCGCCGCTTCCCAGCGCCGGCTCTCCTCCGGTTCGGGCAACCACTCCCGCAACGACGTCCATCTGCACCTCGACGTGTCGCCGCCCGAGCTGACGGCGCACGCGGACGCGGAGCGCCTTCACCAGGTGGTCGCCAATCTCATCGACAACGCCGTCAAGCACAGCCCGCCGCACGGCCGGGTCACGGTGCTGGCGCGGCGCGGGGAGTATCCCGAGTCGCTGGAACTGGAGGTCATCGACGAGGGGCCCGGCATCCCTGAGGCGGAGCGCCACCGGGTCTTCGAGCGCTTCAACCGCGGTCAGGCGCCGTCCCCGCACGGTCCGGGCAGCGACGGGGGCACCGGCCTGGGGCTCGCGATCGCCCGCTGGGCGGTGGATCTGCACGGCGGCCGCATCGGGGTGGCCGAATCCGCCCGAGGTTGCCGAATACAGGTCACTCTTCCGGGGAACGCCCCGATGCGCGGCTGACCTCGCGTTCGATGCGGAGGGCCCCGTTTCTCCCTCCCGTCCGGGAAAGAGATACGGTCCAAGGGGCCGTAGTACCGGCCTCGCGTACTCGAAGGGCAGCGGAACCCTGTTTGTTTCCCGCCATTTCATGCGCCGAAACCCGGCTTCCGATGTGATGTGCACGACGAAGACCGGCCCGGCCTGCACGTAACGGCTCGGGAGGCGTAGCCTTGATTTCCGCTGTCCATCACCTTGTGAAGCGGAAGAGGGCGGTTGCCGCCGTGTCGTCTCAGTCCCCCAGTAACTCGAGCATCTCGACCGATCAAGAAGCAGGCTCCGGGTCCAACCCGGCCGCCGCTTTCGGCCCCAATGAGTGGCTCGTCGACGAGATCTACCAGCAGTACCTCCAGGATCCCAATTCGGTCGACCGTGCCTGGTGGGACTTCTTCGCCGACTACAAGCCGGGTACGTCCGGCACGGCGGACAAGCCCGTCCCCGCACCCGCGGGAGCGGTGACCCCGGCTCCGGCCGCCGCCGTGAACACCGTGAACAACGCAGCTCCGGCGCAGGCCCCGGCGGCGCCCCCCGCTGCCCCGGCCAAGCCCGCGGCCGCTGCTCCGGCAGCTCCCGCCAAGGCCCCGGCCGCCCCGGCGAAGGCCGCGCCCGCGAAGGCCGCCCCGGCACCCGCGAAGGCGGAGGCCCCGGCCGAGGCCCCGGGCGGCCCGGAGTTCGTGACGCTGCGTGGCCCTTCGGCCGCGGTCGCGAAGAACATGAACGCCTCCCTGGAGCTGCCGACGGCCACGTCCGTCCGCGCCGTCCCCGTGAAGCTGCTCTTCGACAACCGCATCGTCATCAACAACCATCTGAAGCGCGCCCGCGGCGGGAAGATCTCCTTCACGCACCTCATCGGGTACGCGATGGTGCAGGCCCTCAAGGCCATGCCGTCGATGAACTGCTCCTTCGCGGTGAAGGACGGCAAGCCGACCCTGGTCAAGCCGGAGCACGTCAACCTCGGCCTCGCCATCGACCTGGTGAAGCCGAACGGCGACCGCCAGCTGGTCGTCGCGGCCATCAAGAAGGCCGAGACGCTCAACTTCTTCGAGTTCTGGCAGGCGTACGAGGACATCGTCCGCCGTGCCCGCGTCGGCAAGCTCGGCATGGACGACTTCTCCGGTGTCACCGCGTCGCTGACCAACCCCGGCGGCATCGGCACCGTCCACTCGGTGCCCCGCCTGATGCCCGGACAGGGCCTCATCATGGGCGTCGGCGCGATGGACTACCCGGCGGAGTTCCAGGGCACCTCGCAGGACACCCTGAACAAGCTGGGCATCTCGAAGGTCATGACCCTGACCTCGACGTACGACCACCGGGTCATCCAGGGTGCCGCGTCCGGCGAGTTCCTGCGCGTCCTGGCCCAGCTCCTGCTCGGCGAGAACGAGTTCTACGACGAGATCTTCAAGGCGCTGCGCATCCCCTACGAGCCGGTCCGCTGGCTCAAGGACATCGACGCCTCGCACGACGACGACGTCACCAAGGCCGCGCGGGTCTTCGAGCTGATCCACTCCTACCGGGTCCGCGGCCACGTCATGGCCGACACCGACCCGCTGGAGTACCGCCAGCGCAAGCACCCGGACCTGGACATCACCGAGCACGGCCTCACCCTGTGGGACCTGGAGCGCGACTTCGCGGTCGGCGGTTTCGCCGGCAAGACGATGATGAAGCTCCGCGACATCCTCGGTGTCCTGCGTGAGTCCTACTGCCGCACCACCGGCATCGAGTTCATGCACATCCAGGAGCCGAAGGAGCGCAAGTGGCTCCAGGACCGGGTGGAGCGTCCGCGCCCGGCTCCGGAGCGCGAGGAGCAGCTGCGGATCCTGCGCCGCCTCAACGCCGCCGAGGCGTTCGAGACGTTCCTGCAGACCAAGTACGTCGGCCAGAAGCGGTTCTCGCTGGAGGGCGGCGAGTCCGTCATCCCGCTGCTCGACGCGGTCATCGACTCCGCCGCCGAGGCCCGCCTCGACGAGGTCGTCATCGGCATGGCCCACCGCGGCCGGCTGAACGTCCTGGCGAACATCGTCGGCAAGTCGTACGCGCAGATCTTCCGGGAGTTCGAGGGCAACCTCGACCCGCGGTCGATGCACGGCTCCGGCGACGTCAAGTACCACCTCGGCGCCGAGGGCACCTTCACCGGTCTGGACGGCGAGCAGATCAAGGTCTCGCTGGCCGCCAACCCCTCGCACCTGGAGGCGGTCGACCCGGTCCTGGAGGGCATCGCCCGCGCCAAGCAGGACATCATCAACAAGGGCGGCACCGACTTCACGGTCCTGCCCGTCGCGCTCCACGGCGACGCGGCCTTCGCGGGCCAGGGCGTCGTCGCCGAGACGCTGAACATGTCGCAGCTGCGCGGCTACCGCACCGGCGGCACCGTGCACGTGGTGATCAACAACCAGGTCGGCTTCACCGCCGCCCCGGAGTCCTCGCGCTCCTCGATGTACGCCACGGACGTGGCGCGCATGATCGAGGCGCCGATCATCCACGTCAACGGCGACGACCCGGAGGCCGTGGTCCGCGTCGCGCGGCTCGCCTTCGAGTACCGGCAGACGTTCAACAAGGACGTCGTCATCGACCTCATCTGCTACCGCCGCCGCGGTCACAACGAGGGCGACAACCCGGAGTTCACCAACCCGCAGATGTACACGCTGATCGACAAGAAGCGCTCGGTGCGCAAGCTCTACACCGAGTCCCTCATCGGTCGCGGCGACATCACGCTGGAGGAGGCCGAGCAGGCGCTCCAGGACTTCCAGGGCCAGCTGGAGAAGGTCTTCGCGGAGGTCCGCGAGGCCACCTCGGCGCCCTCCCAGCCGCATGTCCCGGACGTCCAGGCCGAGTTCCCGGTGGCGGTGGGCACCGCGGTCTCCTCGGAGGTCGTGAAGCTGATCGCCGAGTCCCAGGTCAACATCCCCGACGGGATCACCGTCCACCCGCGTCTGATGCCGCAGATGCAGCGTCGCGCCGCCTCGGTGGAGAACGGCACGATCGACTGGGGCATGGGCGAGACCCTGGCCATCGGATCGCTGCTGATGGAGGGCACCCCGGTCCGGCTCGCCGGCCAGGACACCCGTCGCGGCACGTTCGGCCAGCGTCACGCCGTTCTCGTCGACCAGAAGACCGGCGAGGACTACACCCCGCTGCTCTACCTCTCCGACGAACAGGCCCGTTACAACGTCTACGACTCGCTGCTCAGCGAGTACGCGGCGATGGGCTTCGAGTACGGCTACTCGCTGGCCCGTCCGGAGTCGCTGGTCATCTGGGAGGCGCAGTTCGGTGACTTCGTCAACGGCGCGCAGACCGTCGTCGACGAGTTCATCTCCTCGGCCGAGCAGAAGTGGGGCCAGACGTCCGGCGTCACCCTGCTGCTGCCGCACGGCTACGAGGGCCAGGGCCCGGACCACTCGTCCGCCCGTCCGGAGCGTTTCCTGCAGATGTGCGCGCAGGACAACATGACGGTCGCGATGCCCACCCTCCCGTCGAACTACTTCCACCTCCTGCGGTGGCAGGTGCACAACCCGCACCACAAGCCGCTGATCGTCTTCACCCCGAAGTCGATGCTGCGCCTCAAGGCGGCGGCCTCGAAGGTGGAGGAGTTCACCACCGGCGGCTTCCGCCCGGTGATCGGCGACGAGACGGTCAACGCCGAGGCGGTCCGCAAGGTCGTCTTCGTGTCCGGGAAGCTCTACTACGACCTGGACGCCGAGCGCGAGAAGCGCGGTGACACGGAGACGGCGATCATCCGTCTGGAGCGCCTGTACCCGCTGCCGGGTGCGGAGATCCAGGCCGAGATCGCCAAGTACCCGAACGCCGCGAAGTACCTCTGGGCCCAGGAGGAGCCGGCGAACCAGGGTGCGTGGCCGTTCATCGCGCTCAACCTGATCGACCACCTGGACCTTGCCGTCGGCGCCGACGTGCCGCACGGTGAGCGCCTGCGGCGCATCTCGCGCCCGCGCGGTTCGTCTCCGGCGGTCGGCTCGGCGAAGCGTCACCAGGCCGAGCAGGCCCAGCTGGTCTCCGAGGTCTTCGAGGCCTGATCAGCGGCTGTACGTCACCGGAGGACCCGGCCCCGCGAGCAACTGGCGGGGCCGGGTCCTCCGGCATTCCGGCCTCGTTATTCTGGTCGTATGTACTTCACGGACCGTGGCATCGAGGAACTGGAGAAGCGGCGCGGCGAGGAGGAGGTCACCTTCGAGTGGCTCGCCGAGCAGCTCCGTACGTTCGTCGACCTCAATCCCGACTTCGAGGTCCCGGTCGAGCGGCTCGCGACCTGGCTGGCACGGCTGGACGACGAGGACGAGGACGACTAGTCACCGCCTGCCGCCGCCCCCTTCGTTCCTGAGGCGGTCGTACGCGAACCCCAGCAGGCCCTGCGCGAGAAGGACCAGCCCTGCGGCGATCCATCCGCCGCTGCGCCGGCGGGCTCCCCACAGGGCGAGCGGCAGGCCCGTGGCGACCTGAGCCGTGGCCACCGCCCTGGCCTTCGGGCCGAGAACCCAGGGGCCGAGGCCGCTGCTCTCGACGGCGTCGAGTTCCTCGCGCACCGCGTCGCGCCAGCCGGCCCATTCGATCTGCTCCGCCTCCGGATGGATCCCGGCGACCGAGCGCAGCCGGTCGGCCGGCTCGCCCGGCGAGAGACCGGGCGGCAGGTCCACCCGGGCCCGGGTGAGCACGGCGAGCAGTCCGCGCAGCCGGGCGTCGGCGTCCGCCTCCGGGTCGGCGCGGGTGAGGGCCTCCAGCGCCTGCACGTCCAGGACGGGGTCCAGGCCGAGCCGGAGGGCGGACGTCCGCATGGCTTCGTCCTCGGCCGCCGGGGTGCCGTCGGCCAGCCAGATGTAGCCGACCGGGCGGCGGAAGCCCGAGGCGAGGGTGTAGCCGGACCGGTCACCGTCCCACCACAGGGCCAGTACGGGCCAGGTGGAGCCCACCGCGAGGGCGGTGGCCCAGCCTCCGACGACGCGGTCGACGGGCTCCGGGCCGATGCCGTCGGCCGGTGCTCCTCCCGCGCCCGGGTCGGCCGGCGCCCTGCCGCCGCCTTCGTGTCCGTTCCTCCGCCAGGGCTTCCCCTCGGGGACGAGCACGCTCCAGCCCTCTCCGGCGGGCAGGAGCAGCATGCGCTCATGCAGGAGACGGGCCACGGGCCGTACGGTCTCGGGGTCGGCCCGGCACAACAGCAGGGCGCCCACGGATGTCGCGGTCATGCCCCTCACGCTAAGGCAATTTGCCCGCATATGAACCATTCGGCACCCCTTCGCCACTCTCCGGCCCACACTCCCGCCCCGCCCCGGCCCGCACTCCTGCCGCTCTCCCGCCGCTCTCGCACCCCTCTGCGCGAGCACCCTTTCGATTCACCCTTGACTTCCCCAGTCCGCGATATATCGTGTTCTCAAGTAGACGCGATATGTTGCGTCATGCTATCCAGCGGAAGGTCGGATTCATGCCTGAATCGACGTGGAGCGTCGCCGAGCCACGAAAGCTCGCCTTCGACGACCCCGTGACAGCACTGAACGTGCGCATCGTCGACGGCATGATCAATGTCGTCGGCACGGACGAACCGACCGCCCGGCTGGAGGTGTCCGCGCTCACCGGTCCCCCTCTGATCGTGACCCTGGAGGACGGCACACTCACCGTCGCCTACGAGGACCTGCCATGGCAGGGCCTCCTCACCTGGCTCGACCGCCGGAGTCCGCAACGCAGCGCCGTGGTCTCGCTGGCCGTGCCCGCCGGCGCGACGGTGGAGGTCGGCGTGATCGGAGCCGAGGCGGTCGTCTCGGGTATCCGGGGACGCGCGGAGCTGCGGGGCATCTCGGGCGACAGCACCCTGGTCGGTCTCTCCGGAGCCGTCCGGGCCGAGACCGTGTCCGGCAGCCTGGAGGCCCAGGCCGTCACCGGCGACCTCCGCTTCCAGTCCGTCTCGGGAGACCTCACGGTCGTCGAGGGCGCCGGCACCTCGGTCCGGGCGGAGTCCGTGACCGGCCACATGGTGCTCGATCTCGACACCTCGCCGAAGCCGACGGACATCAGACTCACCTCGGTGTCCGGCGAGATCGCCATCCGGCTGCCGCACCCGGCGGACGCGAGGGTCGAGGCGAACACCGCGAGCGGCTCCGTCTCCAATGCCTTCGAGGACCTGCGCGTGGGAGGCCAGTGGGGCGCGAAGAAGATCACCGGCACACTGGGAGCGGGCACGGGGAAGCTGAAGGCGACCACCGTGTCGGGCTCCATCGCCCTGCTGCGTCGGCCCCCTGCTCAGGACAGTGCGCATGGTGCCGAGCCGACCGGAAAGGTGCTCTGACATGGCCCCCGTATTCGCCCACGGCCGTCTGCGGCTGTACCTCCTCAAGCTGCTGGACGAGGCGCCCCGCCATGGATACGAGGTGATCCGACTCCTGGAGGAGCGCTTCCAGGGGCTGTACGCACCGTCGGCGGGCACCGTGTATCCGCGGCTGGCCAAGCTGGAGGCCGAGGGCCTGGTCACCCACGCCACCGAGGGCGGCCGCAAGGTCTACTCCATCACCGACGCCGGGCGGGCCGAACTGGCAGGCCGCAGCGGCGAGCTCGCCGATCTCGAGCTGGAGATCCGCGAGTCCGTCTCCGAGCTGGCCGCCGAGATCCGGGATGACGTGCGTGGCGCGGCCGGGCGGCTTCGCAGCGAAATGCGCGCGGCGGCCTCCGAGTCCCGGCACACCGCCGGCGGCGACCGGAGCGGCTGGGACCCCGGCCTCGGGGAGAGGGAGGCGTGGCGCACGGCGAAGGAGGAGCTGCGCAAGGCCAAACAGGAATGGAAGGAGCAGGCCCGCAGGGCGAAGGACGAGTCCCGCAAGGCCCGTGAGGACGCGGACCGGGCCCGCCGCCAGGCTCAGGAGGCGCACGAGAAGGCGCGGGAGCAGATGCAGAACGCCGCGCGACAGGTCCAGGAACACTTCTCGCGGGGCGACTGGCCCGCAGGTGTGCGGGACGGACTGGCCGAGATCACCGGCCAGTTCGGCAGCTTCGCGAGAACCGGCACCTGGCCTTCGTACAGCCGCCCGGCACCCGAGGAGCCGGACATCGAGTGGGCCGCCGACGCCGCGACCACGGGCGATCCGGCCCGCGACCTGGACCGTCTGCTGGACCGTTTCCGGGACGACATCCGTGACGCGGCCCGGGACCGGGGCGTCTCAGAGAGTCAGCTCTCCGCGGCCCGCGGCCATCTGGCCACCGCCGCGGCACACATCGACTCGCTGCTGCGTGACGCGACCGACAAGGCGCCAGGCACCTCCAAGACGCCAGGCACCTCCGGAACATCCTGATGGCCGCGTGTGGGCCGGCGGCCGCCCAGCCCGGGCCGGCCCACGCGGTCCGGTCAGCCCGCCTCGGCCCGGATCGACACTCGAAGGCTGTCAACCTCCGTTGACATCATCGGTGGCGAGGCGGGCATGGCGTTCCACGTCGTAGCGGGCATCCCCGTAGCGGAGCTTCTCGCGTTCGATGCCCTCCGCGGCGAAGCCGGCTCGTACGGCCACGGCGCAGGAGGCCGGGTTGTTCGTCCGGTGTCCGAGCTCCAGCCGGTGGAGCCCCAGGCCGCCGAAGGCCCAGCGGGCCAGCGCCCGCACGCCCGCGGCGGCAACCCCTGTCCCGCGTGCCGTTCCCGTGGTCCAGTACGAGACCCAGCCGGTGCCGTGGACATGGTTCACCGCCGCCACGGCCACAGATCCGACCGCGACGCCCTCCCGGACGACGGCCCACGCGTATCCGCTGCCGGCCGCCCGTTCGCCCTCCCGGGCGGCGATCCACTCCAGCGCCTCGGCGGTGGTGGTGACGGGCCGAGCCGTCTGACGCGCCATCTCCTCGGGCGCGAAGGCACGGAGCACCGCCGGAGCGTCGTCCGGCTGCCAGGGCCTCAGCAACAGCCCTCCCGGTGCCGGCAGCTCATCGGCCGTCCTCACGAGGTGGTGAGGACGATCTTCCCGAACAGGTCACCGGTGGCGAGCCGCTCGAAGCCCTCGCGGGCCCGGTCCAGCGGCAGCACCTCGTCGATGACGGGCCGCACGCCGGTGGCCGCGCAGAACGACAGCAGGTCCTCCAGTTCGTCCTTGGAGCCCATCGTGGAACCGACGATCTTGAGTTCGAGGAAGAAGATCCGGGTCAGCTCGGCGTGCGAGGGCCGGTCGCCGCTGGTGGCACCCGAGATGACCAGGGTGCCTCCGGGCCGCAGCGACTTCACCGAGTGCGACCAGGTCGCCGCTCCGACGGTCTCGATGACGGCATCGACACGCTTCGGCAGCCGCGCACCGGGCTCGTAGGCCTCGACCGCCCCCAGCTCGACGGCCCGCTTGCGCTTGGCCTCGTCACGGCTGGTGGCGAACACCCGGAGCCCGGCGGCCTTGCCGAGCACGATCGCGGCCGTGGCCACACCGCCGCCCGCCCCCTGCACCAGGACGGAGTCGCCGGGCCGCACGCCGGCGTTGGTGAACAGCATCCGGTACGCCGTGAGCCAGGCGGTCGGCAGGCAGGCGGCCTGCTCGAAGGTGAGTTCCTTCGGCTTGGGCAGCACATTCCAGCTGGGGACGGTGACCTGCTCGGCGAACGTGCCCTGGTAGCGCTCGGTGAGGATGGAGCGCGGCTCGTCCGGGCCGACGCCGTGCCCGGTCTGGCCGATGACGGAGTGCAGGACGACCTCGTTGCCGTCCTGGTCGACCCCTGCGGCGTCGCACCCGAGGATCATGGGCAGCTTGTCCTCGGCGAGGCCCACGCCGCGCAGGGACCAGAGGTCGTGATGGTTGAGGGATGCGGCCCGGACCCGGACGGTGGTCCACCCGGACCGCGCCTCGGGCGCCGGGCGTTCACCCAGCTCGAGTCCGTCGAGGGGCCGGTCACGGTCGATGCGGGCTGCGTAGGCGGCGAACATGGCCATGACGATAGGCCGTGACGCGCCGTGACGTAACTGTTCGGTGGTGTGACACACACCCCAGCCCACCTGCGTGCGCCCCCGCCCTCCGCGGACGGACGGAGCCGCACCCGGAAGGCGAGGGCCGGAAGGCGGGGCCGGCTACGGAAAGAGGTGGGGCGGGGTGCGACCCGCGCACCCGGCCCCGCCCCTCTCTGCGTCAGCGCCTCGCGACACCCTCGGCCCGGGCGGCCGCGGCCACCGCTGCCGTGACGGCGGGAGCGACCCGCTCGTCGAAGGGCGACGGGATCACGTACTCCGCAGCCAGCTCCTCGCCGACGACGTCCGCCAGGGCGTTCGCCGCGGCGATCTTCATGCCCTCGGTGATCCGGGAGGCCCGCACCTGCAGCGCGCCCGCGAAGATGCCGGGGAACGCCAGCACGTTGTTGATCTGGTTCGGGTAGTCGGACCGCCCGGTCGCCACCACGGCCGCGTACTTGTGCGCGACGTCGGGGTGGACCTCGGGGTTCGGGTTGGCCATGGCGAACACGAACGCGCCGGGCGCCATCGAGGCCACGGCGGGCTCGGGGACCGTGCCGCCGGAGACCCCGATGAAGACGTCGGCGCCGGCCAGCGCCGTCTCCAGGGAGCCGGTGATGCCGGCCCGGTTCGTGAGCTCCGCCAGCTCGCGCTTGACGTCCGTGAGGTCGTCGCGGTCGCCGCTGACGATGCCCTTGCGGTCGGCGACGGCGACATCGCCGATGCCCGCCTCCAGCAGGAACTTCGCGATGGCCACACCAGCCGCACCGGCACCGGAGATGACGGCGCGCAGGTCACCGAGCGTCCGGCCGGACAGCTTGGCCGCGTTGCGCAGGGCCGCGAGGGTCACCACGGCAGTGCCGTGCTGGTCGTCGTGGAAGACCGGGATGTCGAGACGTTCCTGGAGCTTGCGCTCGATCTCGAAGCACCGGGGGGCCGAGATGTCCTCCAGGTTCACCCCGCCGAAGGACGGCGCGAGGCGCACCACGGTCTCGATGATCTCGTCCGCGTCGGTGGTGGCCAGCGCGATCGGCACCGCGTCGACCCCGCCGAACTGCTTGAAGAGGATCGCCTTGCCCTCCATCACGGGGAGGGATGCCTCGGGCCCGATGTCGCCCAGCCCGAGGACGGCGGTGCCGTCCGTCACGACCGCCACGACCTGCGACTTCCAGGTGTAGTCGTGGACGAGTTCCGGATTCTCGGCGATGGCGCTGCACACCTTGGCCACGCCGGGCGTGTACGCGAGGGACAGGTCGTCCTTGTCGCGGATCGGAACGGTGGCCTGCACGGCCATCTTCCCGCCGCGGTGGAGGGCGAAGGCCGGATCGAAGGGCTCGTCCGCACTGCTGAGCCCTGCCGCACCGGCCGTGCCGTGCGTCTTGCTGTCGCTGCGAGGATTGACGATCTCCGCTGCCATTGTGTTGACCCCTTAAGTCTTCATCATTTGAGGGTGGCCACTCCTGGTTGAGGAGGGGTGGGCGGGCACCGCGTACGTTCCCGGCGCTGAGCGGTCGGACCGCTCCGGCAGGGGAACAGATACGCGCGGGCGCGCCGCACACGCGCCCTGAGCCCCGGATGAGGGGTGTAAAAGTCTTTCTTACCGGACGGACCGGGCCTCTTACGAGTCGGTATCGACTCGGTGACATGACTCATAGCCGAATATCTGGACAAGTCCACTAAGGGCTACAAAGGCCGTCCGTAGGTCGAGACGCACCGGAGATTCTCCGGAGGAGCACGCACTTTCCAGCAGATGGTCCGGCCTTGCGGTACCGGTCCATTGATGTTCGGGGGTCGCCCGTTACCCGATTTTGACATGCCCGGCCCCCTGATTGGGCGAGTCCGAATGGCAAGATGCCGTAATCACACAAGGTGGCGTCACTCGAAGGTGTGTGCGTGACCATCTGACCAGCGCTCCCTCACTGCCGGAGGATTCCGATCATGACCGCAAGCACCCTCTGCCGTACGGCCGCGAAGTCCCGGATTGCCGCGGTCTGCGCAGTCGCGGTCGCCGGCACCCTGCTGCTGACCGCGTGCGGCGACCAGACCGAAAGCGGTTCGACGAAGGCCGGTGACGGCACTGCCGAGAACAGCGCCCCGCTCTTCGACAAGCTCCCGGAGAAGTACCAGAAGTCCGGCGTCATCAAGGTCGGCACGAATGCCGAGTACGCCCCGATGGAGTCCGTCGAGAACGGCAAGATCGTCGGTGTGGACCCCGACCTCGCGACGGCCCTCGGCAAGCAGCTGGGCGTGAAGTTCGAGTTCACCTCCGGCTCCTTCGACGGTCTGATCACCGCTCTCAACACCGGCCGCCACGACATCGCCATGTCGTCCATCACGGACAACAAGCAGCGCCAGGAGGGCCTGGACGACAGCGGCAAGAAGCTCGGCAAGGGCGTCGACTTCGTCGACTACTTCCTGGCCGGTACCGCCGTCTACACCAAGAAGGGCAACCCCGAGGGCATCAAGTCCATCGAGGACCTGTGCGGCAAGGGCGCGGCCGTCCAGCGCGGCACCACGTACGAGAAGGCCCTGCAGAAGCAGTCGAAGGCCTGCACGGACGGCGGCAAGAAGGCCGTCGACATCCAGTCCTTCGAGAACGACACCGAGGCCCAGACCCGCGTGAAGTCGGGCGGTGCGGTCGCCGGCGTCAACGACTACCCGGTCGCCCTCGACCTGGCCCGCAAGGCCAACGGCGGCAAGGACTTCGAGGTCGTCGGCGAGCAGGTCGACGCCGGCCCGTTCGGTATCGCCGTGAACAAGGACAACACCGAGCTGCGGGACGCGCTCAAGGAAGCCGTGGACGCGATCATCGCCGACGGTTCCTACCAGAAGGTCCTCGACAAGTGGGGGGCCGGCACCGGCGCGATCGACAAGGCCGCCGTCAACGGCGGCAAGTGACCGGCGCACCACCGAAGGGCAGTCACCGTGACTGACAAGTTCGACAAGGTGCCCGGCGGCCCATCGGTCGCCGACGCACCCGTCTCCAAGGCAACCACCGTCGCACCGGAGACCATCAAGGCCATCCCCGTCCGGCACTACGGCCGCTGGATCAGCGGCGCAGTCGTGCTCGCGCTGCTGGCAGCTCTGGTCTACGCCTTCTCGCAGGGCAACATCCAGTGGCAGGCGGTCCAGGACAAGCTGTTCGACGACACCGTGCTCGCGGGGGCGGGCCGCACGCTGATGATCAGTGTGCTGGCCATGGTCTTCGGCGTGATCCTGGGTGTGGTGCTCGCCGTCATGCGGCTCTCCAGGAACCCCGTGACCAGCTGGGTCGCGTGGCTGTACATCTGGTTCTTCCGCGGCACTCCGGTCTATGTGCAGTTGCTGCTCTGGTTCAACCTGGCCCTGATCTTCCCGGTGCTCAACATCCCGTTCATCTACAAGGACGAGATGACCGACGTGATGACGCCGTTCATGTGCGCCCTGCTGGGGCTCGCCCTCAACGAGGCCGCGTACATGGCCGAGATCGTCCGGGCCGGCATCCAGTCGGTGGACGAGGGCCAGACCGAGGCGTCGCACGCACTCGGCATGACCCAGGCGAAGACCATGCGCCGCGTGGTACTCCCCCAGGCCCTGCGCGTGATCATCCCGCCGACCGGCAACGAGTTCATCAACATGCTGAAGACCTCGTCCCTGGTCTACGCGGTCACCTACAACGAGCTGCTGCGTTCCACGTCGCAGATCGGCTCGACCAGTTACGCGGTGATGGAGATGCTCTTCGTCGCCTCCATCTGGTACATCGTGATGACCAGCGTGTTCAGTGTCGGCCAGTACTACCTGGAGCGCCGCTACGCCCGTGGCTCCTTGCGCAGCCTGCCGCTCACTCCGTGGCAGCGGGTCAAGGTCAACCTCGCCTCCTTCAGCAACCGTCCTTCGGGGGGTGTCTCCGCATGACCGCCATGGTGAAGGCCGAGGGCGTCCACAAGTCCTTCGGCGCCGCGCACATCCTCAAGGGCATCGACTTGGAGGTCGCCCCGCGTGAGGTGTTCTGCCTGATCGGCCCGTCCGGTTCCGGCAAGTCGACGTTCCTGCGGTGCATCAACCACCTGGAGCAGATCAACGCCGGGCGGCTGTACGTGGACGGCGACCTCGTCGGCTACCGGCAGAAGGGCGACAAGCTCTACGAGCTCAAGGACAGCGAGGTCGCGCTCCAGCGCCGGGACATCGGCATGGTCTTCCAGCGTTTCAACCTGTTCCCGCACATGACGGCCCTCGAGAACGTCATCGAGGCCCCGATCCAGGTCAAGGGCGAGACCAGGGCCGTCGCCCGGGCCCGTGCGGAGCGGCTGCTGGACCGGGTCGGCCTGTCCGACAAGGCGGGGAACTACCCCTCCCAGCTCTCCGGCGGACAGCAGCAGCGGGTGGCCATCGCCCGCGCCCTGGCCATGGAGCCGAAGCTGATGCTGTTCGACGAGCCGACATCGGCGCTCGACCCGGAACTGGTCGGCGACGTCCTGGACGTCATGCGCGGGCTCGCGGAGGAAGGCATGACGATGATCGTCGTCACGCACGAGATGGGCTTCGCCCGTGAGGTCGGCGACGCGCTGGTCTTCATGGACGACGGCGTCGTGGTCGAGTCCGGCCACCCGCGCGACGTCCTGACGAACCCGCAGCACGACCGGACGAAGTCGTTCCTGTCGAAGGTGCTGTAAGCCCGGCCGAGCACGCGAGGGCGGTACGGGACCCGGTCCCGTACCGCCCTCCTTCGCACTCCCCCAGCGCGGCCCGGCTGCAGGCGACCGGCGTCGTGTGATCGGGCGACCGTCTGCCCCGCCGTAACTCCATCGCCCCGCAGCAGCCCCGCCGCTACGTCATCCGTGCGGCAGCAGCTCCGGGCGCTGTATCAACGTCCGGAGCTGCTCCTGGTCGAGGGGCGGGCCCGTGAGCAGCGGCCCCTGGGACCGGTCACCGAGATAGCCACTGCTGGCCCTTACCACGAGTAGGGAGCCGTCCCCGAGCTCCAGGCGCCCGACGCGTTCGGGGCCCCACTCCGGGGTGCCGTCCTGGCCCGCGTACGCCATGGAGTCGCTCCAGGTCGTCAGGATGCTGCCGTCCGGAAGCTCCTCCCGCGCGCAGTCGGTGAAGGCCGGTTCGCCGCTCCGCGCCGCGCAGACGTCATCCAGGCCCGTGCCGCCGGACCTCTCGGCCACGGCGGAGCCCTTCATGTACCTCAGGAGGAGATAACCGGTGCCGCCGTCCTTGCGGATCAGGTACTCGCCGTCCAGCGGGCCGGCATAGGTCTTCTCCGCCTGCTCCGGGGTCGCGTTCTTGGTCAGGGTCAGGAGCGAGACCCGCGTGACGTCACCCACGCCCCTCGGCAGCAGCGCGGTCAGCGACTCGGCCTTGCCCTGCCGGCCGGAGTCGCTCACCGGGACCGCCGCCACGGAGGTCTGCTCCGTGGCCGCAGGACCGGTGAGCCCCGGCAGTGCGGCGCCACCGGCCGCGACGACCGCGAGGACGGCCACCGCCCCGGCGGCCCTGCGCCGAAGCCGGATCCTCGCGGCCCGGGCATACACCGCGCCGGTGGAGACGGCGGGCCGGCCGGCACCCTCGGCGGCCCGCTCCAGCAGTTCGCGTACATCGTTCATACAAGTTCCTCCGCCATGTCCGCGGCCATGCCGGCGCGCAGCGCCGCAAGCCCTCGTGCCGTGTGACTCTTGACCGTGTTCTCCCGCATCCCGAGCAGGTCGGCGGTCGCCTCGACGCTCAGGTCCTCCCAGTAGCGCAGCACCAGCACGGTTCGCTGCTTGACCGTGAGCCGGGCGAGTGCCGCCCGCACCATCAGTCCGGTGTCCGTGTCGGCGGGGTCTCCCGCGCGGTCGGGCAGTTCTCCGTAAGGCTGTTCGCGGCGCCAGAACCGGCGGCGTCCGGCGATGAAGGTGTTGACGAGGGTCTTGCGGGCGTAAGCCTCGATGTTGTCGAACCGCCCGTGCCGTTCACCCCCGAGGACGACCTTCACCAGCGTCGACTGGACCAGATCCTCGGCCTCGTGCCGGTCGCCGCACAGCAGATAGGCGCTGCGGAACAGCGCCGTGCGTCTGCTCTCCACGAACGCGTGCAGTGCGGAATCGTCATCGATCCGCGTCATCGGCGCCCTTTCCCGGTCCGCGGATGCGGACCGTCTCACCCTTCCAGTGCGCCGGAGCAGCGGGGAGGTTGCAGGGGATCGCGGGGCATAGCGGAAAGCGGCGGAGGGGCGGCCGGGAGCCGCCCCTCCGCCGTGCCTCTGCGCGCCCTACTTCAGGGCGAGCACCATGCTGTCCGACGGCGAGGCCCAGACCGCGCGTGCCTCACCGAAGCCGGCCTCGCGGAGGGTGCGTGCGTGCCAGTGGACGGAGGGCATGTCGCCGTCCGCGTGCTCGCCGTAGATCTCGAACCGCTCGGCGGTGGGTGCCGCGAGGACCGGGTCCTTCGCCGCGACGGCCCACCACTCCGCCCAGTCCACGGCCCCTCCGGCCCTGGCCCGGTCCATGGCCGCGTGCCGGTGGGCACGCTCGGCGGCGTTGATGCGGGGGGTGCCGGTGTCGATCATGTGGTCCGCGTTCATGAAGACTCCGCCGTCCCTGACCAGTCCGCCGATCTGCCCGTACAGGCCGGCGAGCGGCTCGCTGTGCAGCCAGTGGAGGGCGGTGGCGGTGAGCACGGCGTCGTACGAGGGGTGCGGAAGCCGCTGCGTCCACGCGGCGTCCTTGAGGTCGGCGGTCACGAAGGTGACGCGTTCGTCCCCCTCGAAGGTGCCGCGCGCGATGGCGAGCAGCGCGGGGTCGAGATCGACCCCGGTACTGGTGGCGCGGGGGAACCGCTTGAGGAGCCGGTCCGTGATACTGCCCGTACCGCACGCCAGGTCGAGCACACGCGGCTCGGGCCCCACGACGGCCTCCACCATGTCCAGCATCACCCGGAACCGCTCCTCGCGGTCCGGCATGTACCACTCCTGCTGCCGGTCCCAGCTCTCCTGCCAGGACCGCCAGTCGGTGCCCGTCGCCGTCACCGGAACCTCCACCTGCCACCGCCTCCGTAAGGCCTGTTGGGCGCAACCACCCATTACACTGGTCGACACAGCGACCATAGACCGACGCCGTAAGGACTACAAGTGGAACTGGCCTATTACTCGGACTATGCCGTGCGTCTGGTCAACACCGAGGAGCCGGCCCGCGGCAGGGACTCCCTCACCACGGTCGAGTCCGTCCGGGAACTGTTCGGCGCCAACGCCCAGGCGGCCCGCCGTGCGACGGACGCGGACGTGACCCGTTTCCGCTCGGTGCGGGCCCGGCTGCGCGCGGTCTTCGAGGCGGCCGACGAGGGCGACGAGACCCTCGCCGTCGATCTGCTCAACTCGACTCTGCTGGAGTTCCCGGTGAGCCCGCAGATCTCCGGCCATGACACTCGGGACGAGGACGGCAAACCGGACTGGCACATGCATCTCGCAGACCACCCGTCGAACGCGACGGCGGGCTTCGCCGCGATCGCCGCGATGGGCCTGGCCTTCCACCTCACCTCGCACGGCGTGGACCGGCTCGGACTGTGCGAGGCGGCACCGTGCCGCAACGCCTACCTCGACACCTCGACCAACCGCTCGCGGCGCTACTGTTCGGACCGCTGCGCGACCCGCGCCAACGTGGCCGCCTACCGGGCCCGCAAGCGCCTGGAGACGGAACTCTCCGGCGAGACGCGGCGCACCGCGGACAGCGCCCAGCCCAGCAGCCCGAGCACCGACCGCTGATCCCTGCGCAGCGGCCGGTAGCGGGCCAGCACCCGGGCCAGCACGAGCTCTTCGGGCACCGTCCCGTAGTCCGTGCTGTCCCCGCCCGCGTACGCGTTGTCGCCCAGCACCCACCA
The DNA here is from genome assembly GCF_001700505.1 of Streptomyces mutomycini. Classification (GTDB taxonomy): domain Bacteria; phylum Actinomycetota; class Actinomycetes; order Streptomycetales; family Streptomycetaceae; genus Streptomyces; species Streptomyces mutomycini. The sequence goes on along the minus strand of NZ_MAPV01000011.1, from coordinate 94,844 downwards.
GCCGCGGCCCCGCCGCTCGGCGGCCCGCTTGACGACCAGCAGGTCCTGCTGGAGCGGGTGACGCAGGATCACCACGTCCCCGGGGCGCACCGGCGCCCCGCGCTGCACGAGCAGCCAGTCCCCGTGGTAGAGCGTGGGCACCATCGACGGCCCCGTCACCTCCACCACCTGGAACGGCTTACGCGCCGCCCGCCCACTCCACGGCTCCTGCGCCGGTTCCGGCATATGTGGCACCTCCCGGTCCATCCTCCCGCGCGAACCGCTTCGCATTCTCGGCCGCCGGTCTCATCCTCACCCCGGACTTTTGGCCTAAGCACCAGGGGGCAGCCGGTGAAAGAGGCTTCCTACGGAGTAATGTCCCACCTGAGAAGACGATCACGAGGAAGGACAGCTCCATGCTTTCCCGCCTGTTTGCCCCCAAGGTGAAGGTCAGCGCCCACTGCGACCTGCCCTGCGGCGTGTACGACCCGGCCCAGGCCCGCATCGAGGCGGAGTCCGTCAAGGCCGTCCAGGAGAAGTACCAGGCCAATGAGGACGCGGACTTCCGCACGCGCGCCGTTCTGATCAAGGAGCAGCGCGCCGAGCTCGCGAAGCACCACGTCTCGGTGCTCTGGAGCGACTACTTCAAGCCCCCGCACTTCGAGAAGTACCCGGAGCTGCACCAGCTGGTCAACGACACCCTGAAGGCGCTCTCCGCGGCCAAGGGTTCGAACGACCCGGCCACGGGCCAGAAGGCTCTGAACCTGATCGCCCAGATCGACACGATCTTCTGGGAGACCAAGAAGGCTTGATCTACGGTTAGGCCGTCTGACCTGCGGTTTCGCTGGTCATATGGCCTACCGGTCCGCACCCGGTCCGCAGGCCGCCGAGCACGGCGTCCATCACGGACCGGGTGCGGTCTTCTTCGCCCGGCCACAGGTGCGCGTAGATCCGCAGGGTGATGACGGCGGACGCGTGGCCGAGGACCATCTGGACCTGCTTGACGCTCGCCCCGCCCGCGATGAGCGCGGAGGCGTAGAAGTGCCGCAGGTCGTGGGTCACCATGTGCGGCAGCTCGACGGGCTTGCGGCCCTCACGCTTGGCTGCTTCGCTCTCCGCCGCCTGGAGCGCCCTACGTGCGCAATTCCACTCGGTTTTCCAGCGGCGGTAGTTGAGCGGTTCCCCCTCCTCCATCGTGAACAGCCACTCCGTGGAGGGGCGCGCGGCGAGGTGCCCGAGGAGCGCGTCGGTGACGACCTCCCCGACCGGAACCGTACGCCGGGACTTCGCGGTCTTCGGCGGGCCGATCTTCCCCGACTGGAGCCGCTGCCGCTCCACGCGAATGCTGCCGGCCTTGAAGTCGACGTCCGACACCTTCAGGCCCAGCAACTCACCTATGCGCAAGCCTGACCCTGCGAGCACGACGACGGCTGCCCGGATGTACGGCGGCATCACGCGTGCCATGGCCTCCACCTGGGCGACGGTGGGCGGAGTGACCTCCTCGTCCGGCATGACCGGAAGGGTGATCCGGCGGCACGGAGTGGATGCGATGACCTTGTCGTCCACGGCCGCGGTCATGACGCGCACGAGGACGTCGTGGACGTTCCGGACGCTGCCGGGGCCGAGTTGGTCGGACAGGTGCTTGAAGAGCACCTGTATGTCATTACGGCGTATCGCCGCCAGTGAGCGGGCGCCCAACGCCGGTACGAGGTGGAGCCGGAGCGCGTTATCGGTGATGCGCTCACCCGCCTCGCTCGCGATGAGCGAGCCCTGCCACCTCTCGGCGTACTTCTGGAACGTGATGCGACCGGCGCGCGGGTCGACGTACTGACCGGTGACCACGCTGGTCGTGACTTCGTCGAGCCAGCGCTGGGCGTCGAGCTTCCGGTCGAAGTGGCGAGCGTGCTCCTTGCCGTCGAGATCACGGTAGCGGGCGCGCCATTTGCCGTTGGGGCGCTTCTGTACGTTCGCCAAGTGGCTTCTCCTCTGTGCTGGTTGTCAGTAGTGGCCCCCGTCCTCGATGTCGCCGCTGAGGACGCGCGCGTCTCGCTCGTCCCCCATGAGGCGGAGGCACTGCTCGTGGATCGCTCGCGAGCTGTCCGGGTGGGCCTTGATGTGGCCGGCGACGGCGACCACGGCACGGTGCAGACGGTCGCGGGCGTCACGGGTTTCGTAGAACGCTTCGACGGCTTCCTGGACGAGCCGTCGGCTGTCGACGTCGAGCCCTTCGAGGGGCGGGGACATCAGCTCTTCGAGGGGGAGCTCGAAGACGCGGGAGAAGGCGAGCGCCTCATCGAGGTTGATCCGACGGCGGGGTGAGCCGTTCTCGATGCGCCACACGGCCGTCTGGTTCATCTTCACGCCCGCTCTGGTCACCCGCTCGGCCAGCTCGGTCGTGCTCCACCCTCTGACCTCGCGCTCCAGGGCCACACGGCCCGCCACGTTGCCTTCGCTGTAGAGCAGCGGCACCTCGCCACCCTCGGGCTTCTCGCTTGCCATCGAACCTCCATCGCGACCGTCGCTATCCAAATTGAAACATGGGCTTCCCGGTTTGGCTAACCGCCGATCATGAGGTACTGATTATGCAGATCGAATCGCCGCCTAGCCGAATGGGAACACATGCGATACCTGACCACTGCCGAGGTCGCCGAGCGCTACCGCACCGCCGAGAGCACTGTCCGCTACTGGCGCCAGCTCAAGAAGGGGCCGCGCGGCATCAAGGTCGGCAAGCGGGTGCTCTACCCCGAGGCCGAACTGCTGCGCTACGAGCGCGCGCTGATCGACGGCGGAGACGAGTGGGGCCTGGCCTCATGAGCCGCGGGACCGCCCGGACACAGGAACGGCCCTCGGCGCGCCTACGCCGAGGACCGGAGATCCCCTTGCACCTCGCCCATCCCTGAACGAACTGGTCGGGGGCGAGACCTTGCCCGTCTCGCCCCCACCTGAGAGGAACATCTATGAAGGACCCTACGTCCCCCGCCACCTCGAAGGCATCCGGTGTTGCCTGGCCACCGATCGCGGTCCCGGGCCAGGGTCTGCCTCGCGACCGAGAAGCACGCCCCGCCATCGGAGGCCCGCCCGCCGATGCTCCGAGCCGGAGCTCACGCGATTCCCGACCTGCCGAAGCTAGTGCCCCGACAACAGCGTCGGACAGCGCAGGCGTTCCTGCTCCAGGCGGACCAGAGTCCCAAGATAGCGGCGGGCCGGCAGGCGAAGGCAGCGCGCTGCTGGACGATGTCCGCACGGCGATCGGGCGGTACGTGGTGCTGCCGAGCGACGAGGCCCTGACCGCCGTCACCCTCTGGGTCGCGGCCTCCCACATCCAGCCCGGCCTCCAGCACGCGCCACGGCTTGCCGTGGTGGGACCGACCAAGGGGTGCGGCAAGTCCCGTCTCCTGGACGTTCTCTACGAGACCGTCCACCAGCCGATGATGACGGTGAACACCTCCCCCGCGGTCGTCTTCCGCGTCATCGGCAAGAACCCGCCGACGCTGCTGGTGGACGAGGCCGACACAATTTTCGGCCCCAAGGCGGGCGACAAGGAGGACCTGCGCGGCCTGCTGAACGCCGGGCATCAGCGCAACCGGCCAGCCTGGCGGATCTCCGGGCCGGAGCACAAGCCAACCGCGTTCCCCACCTTCGCGATGGCGGCTCTGGCCGGTATCGGCGACCTGCCGGACACGATCATGGACCGCGCGATCGTCATCCGCATGCAGAAGCGCAAGCCGGGCGAGCGGATCACCCCGTTCCGCTCGCGGTACTCCGTGCCGGAACTGCACGCGCTTCGCGACCGGCTGGCCGACTGGCTGGTCCCGCTGCGTGGCACCGTCGCGGGCGCGGTGCCGAAGATGCCCGTCGAGGACCGCGCCGCCGACACATGGGAGCCGCTCGTCATCGTCGCCGACCTCGCCGGCGGGCAATGGCCCGCGCGGGCACGTGCCGCCTGTCTGGCGATGACGCGCAACGAGGTGGTCCAAGACGAGCAGACGACGCTGAAGACGCGGCTGCTGCGTGACATCCGCCGCGTCTTCGACCAGGAGGCCGGCAAGGAGGCCATGCGCAGCCAGGACCTGCTCGCCGTGCTCATCCAGGACGCCGAGGCCCCGTGGGCGGAGTACGGCACGAAGGGGCTGAACGCCTACCACCTGGCGAATCTGCTGCGCGACTTCGGTATCAGCCCGGCCAACTACCGATTCGAGAAGGGCAGGCAGGCCAAGGCGTACGCCCGCAACCAGTTCGTGGACGCCTGGGCCCGCTACTGCCCCGACCCCGCCCTGTCGGCACCCACCGCCGAGGTCCCGGCACATCCGACCCGGGGCAGGCCGCCCGCCCCTCCGTCCGGGACGCTGCCCACCGGCCCGCCGGGAGGGCCCGCAGGCCCCAGGCCCACTCGCTGACACCAGGTCCGCATCAATCCGTCGCATCCGTCCCCGCGCAGGTCAGCGCGGGGACGGATCTCCTCGGCGTTACGGATCACTCCGTACCTGCCTCCGTCTCCGTACCTGTGCTGACCAGCCACGCGACGGATGCGACGGATGCGACGACGGGCCACCCCACACGACTGACGGAGCACCACCATGCCCGAATCGAACGCCGACGACCCCACCCCCCGCCGCCGCAGGAAGTTGTTCAGGCTCACCCGACGACCAGCAGCAAGCTGGAGCGAACGAGCCTCTAGCGAGGCTTCGTCCGCGCTTGCCCCCGCCTCAGGGATGGCGGAGGACAAGGCCGAGCGCCAGGGGGCGCCCGAGCCGAAGGAGGGGGTGGCCGAGGACTCCGGCCGGCCCGCAGCCGACTCCGCTCCTCCCAGTAGCCCGGCCGATGCCCCGCCGCTCGTCGAGCAGCTCTCCTGGCGGGATCTCGACGCCCCTGCCCTGCCCGCGCAGATGAACCGCAAGCGCACCGTGGAGAAGCGCGACCAGGAGAAGACCATCCGCTTTACACGCACCGCAGTCCAGGTGATCAGCGCCGCCGCTCACCAGCGCGGTCAGAGGTTCGCCGGATTCGTCGGGGACGCAGCCCTGGCTGTTGCGCAGGGCAAGGCGGGGATGGTCGGCAGCCCGGAGGACGATCCTCTCCGCCCGCTGATCGAGGCCGTCGAGGCGCACACCGTCGCACTGAACCGCATCGGCGGCAACCTCAACCAGATCACCGCAGCCATCAACCGAGGAACCGTGCCCGAGCGCGCCGAGACGGTTCTCGACCGCGTCGAGCAAGCAGCACAGAACAGCTTCCACCTCATCGACCAGCTCCTCGCGAACGGCACGGCTCATGGTTCCTGACGTCTCCACCGGCTCCGACAGCCGCGGACTGATCGCCTACCTCTTCGGCCCTGGCCGCCGCGACGAGCACACCAACCCCCACATCGTCGCCGCCTGGGACATGGCCGGCGCTCCCGACCCCGGCCGCGACCCGGCAGCCACCTACTCCCAGCTCGCCAGGCGACTCGACCACCACGTCGACCTCCGCACCCGCGAGCTGGGCGGCAAGAAGCCACCGCAGCACGTCTGGCACTGCCCGGTCCGCACCGCCCCCGGCGACCGCTACCTCACAGACACCGAGTGGGCCGAGGTCGCCCGCCGCGTCGTGCACGCTACGGGCATCGCCCCCGACGGCGACGAGAGGGCATGCCGATGGATCGCGGTACGCCACGCCGACGACCACATCCACATCATGGCCACCACCGTCCGCGCCGACGGACGCCGCCCACGCACCCACCAGGACGGCCGACGAGCTCAGGCCGAGTGCCGTCGGATCGAAGCTGAGTTCGGTCTGCGCCGCCTGAAGTCCGGCGACCTCACCGCGCCCCGCACCCCCACCGGTGCCGAACGCGCCAAGGCCGAGCGCCAGGGCCAGACCGTGACGGCACGGCACTGGCTGCGCGAGCGGGCATACGCGGTCGCCGCCGCAGTACACACCGAAGCCGACTACTTCACCGTGCTGCAGTCCCTCGGCATCAAGGTCAAGACACGCCTCGGCCCCGAGAGCGGCGACGTGATCGGCTACAGCCTCGCCGCACCCGGCGACACCAACAGCGCTGGCGAACCCATCTGGTACGGCGGCTCGAAACTCGCCCCCGACCTCTCCATCAACCGCCTCCGCGAACGCCTCCCCGACCAGGAGGTAACCGACCGCCCCAGGTTCGCGGCAGATCCCGCCGAGCCGTGGCAGCACACCATCACCGCGATTCAGACGGCGCACTTCGCCCTCGACTCCGACGACCATGCCGCCGCCCAAGGCCAGCTCGCCGCCTTCGGCGACGTCCTCTACAACATCGCCAGCGCCACACCCGGCCCACACCGCGCAGAGCTACGCGCAGCCGCCACAGCGTTCAACCGCGCCCGCCGATCCGCTACCCGCGCGGACCACCAAGCAGCCCACGCCCTACGCCAAGCCGCCAAGGAACTCACCTACGCCTCCAACGGACCCGGCGGACTCACCATCGCCCTGCTCTTCGCCACCGTGCACCTGACCCGCGCCGCCGCCAGGTGGCACGAGCGGCGAGGCCACGAACAACAGGTCGCTGCGGCCGAAGAAGCCTTCCACCACCTCCAGGCGGGCTATCAGCAGGCCGCCGCCCCCGTCCTGGCAGACCTATCCCGCCGCGCACCACGGGCCGAGACCGCCCGCCGCTTCGAGCAAGACCTCCGCGCGGCCTTTCCCGACCACGCCGACCGGATCCTCGCCGACCCCACTTGGACCGCTCTGACCACAACTCTCGCCCACGCCGAGACCGCCGGCCACAACCCCCGGCGTCTCCTGGCTGAGCTGGGTACCCAGCAGGAACTCGACAGTGCCGAGCACCCCGCCGAGGTGCTCAACTGGCACGTCTACGCTCAGCCGAACAAGCTGGTTCAGGCGGCGCGCAGGCGAAACACCTTCAACGGCCCATCGTCCATGTCCACCGCCCCAAACCTTCCGGCCACACCAGTGGCCATGATGCCCCAAGAGCGCGGTCGGCGCCGCTGACGGCCTGGTCAAATGCTCTCGCCATCCCGTTCTAGGCGTAGTTCCACTCTTCACTGGGCAGCGAGTGCCACAGATCGAGCCAGTCATGGAGCAGGAAGAGCGGTCGGGTCAGGACGATGTCGCCAGCCCGTTGGGATCGGATTGCGAGGCCGAGGTCGACGAAGACCGGATCGGCGGCTGGACTGTACATCAGGCTGCCGGACTGCAGTGTCGTGCGGTGGACGAGCCAGTCCTCCACCTGGGAAGGCGCGCAGCCGGTCAGCGGGGCTGCCTCCAGTCTCACTTGGGGGCCGGTGAGGGCGTTCACGGCGACACACCCCAGGCGGCCTTCCTCGAAGAGGGCCCTGATCCCAATCTCGGCGAAATCGACGTAGTTGAGCTGTTGGCCATCGCCGTGAGCGAAGTAGGACGAGACGGCCGGTCCTTCACTGAGAGCATGGGTGATCTCCTCCAGTGTCATCCCGAAGTGCAGAGGGCCGACTCCTACGTACGGCGTGAACGTCCACTCGGCGCGCTCCTCCTGCCTGGCGATTCGCCACGGGCCTTGGTACCCCGCCTCGCTCCCTGGGGCGGGTACCGGCGGTTCGGGTGCTGGTTCCGGCGGGGCCGCATGTGTGGGCGCGGGCGGGTCCTCACGTCGGCGGCCGCGTTGTTCCGGAGCCGCGGTGTCCTCGGGCTGCGCTTCCAGCCAGCGGATCGCCTGCTCCTGGCCCTCCCCGAACGGGTCGTCCGCCAGAGCGTGTGCCCGGTCCAGGGCTGCGCAGTGTTCCTCCTCTGCGGCGACAAGACCAGTGACGCTCTCGCCCCAGGCCGCCAAGCGCTCCCGGGCGATCCACCGGTAGTACGAGTCTGCGCTCACGGCAAGGACCGCACGAACGGCAGGTGCGTACCGGGGGACGGACGAGACGAGGCAGGGGTCGGCCAGGAGCAGGGCGGTGGCCGCGAGCGCGGCCTCCCTCACCAGTGGATCATCGGCGTCGCAGAAATCCGCGATGCAGTCGTGGAGCACCGGCCGTGCCGAACGGGCAGCGGCCAGATCCCGCGCCGCCCCGACACCATCCTCGATGTCCAGTCGGGCAATGTCGGCGAACGAAGCTAGCCAGTTCAGCAGTTCGGCACGGAGCGGCCGCCGACCGGCCCTCCGCTCCCACCGGCCTTCGGCGAGGGTGCGCGGATCGTCGAGAAGACGAGCGAGGACCAAGGCCGCCGGGGCGGTCGCCGGAAACACCCGCGCCTGATGGAGGAGTAGCCGGTACAGATCCCCGACCGCCCGCACCCGGTGGGCCGGGTCGGCGGCGAGCACTGCGCCGAGGATGTCCGGGGTGTCGGGCACATCGTGCCGGCCCGTGCAGAGGTGCGGCAGCTCCTCCCAGGCGATGCCTGTGAGTTCGGCCTGCGCTGCGGGTGGCAGGGAGTCTGCGGGAAGGTCCGGGGTTGATTCGTTGATCACGGTCGCAGTGTTCCAGCCGCCTCCGACATCAGCGGTGCCGATACCTGCCACAGACCACAGACGGCTCAAGCTTGAGCAACACTCTGATGCCCTCGCTGCTCATGGCAACAAGGGCGCCAGCCCTCATGCGGCGTGGGTTGTGAGTATCCGCGAAACCCACGTCCTGAGTTCGGTCAGGTGCTCGGGCTGCAGCCCGAGGTGTGGGTCTGGCTGAACGAGGAGGGTCGGCGTTCCGCTGGCGGTACGCTCCGCCGCCCAGTCGTGGTCGAGGCTGGTGAAGTCGTCGTCGATCCAGACGGCGGGGGCGTCTGCCAGCCAGACATCGACGTGGTCGCGTTTCCAGAGGTAGCCGTCGGGGTGGCTGGTGGTGATCTGGGGGCGAGGCAGGTCGAGGTAAGGGAAGTCGGGCAGCCCCAGGAGGGGGCCGATGATCGTGGTGGCGTCGTTGCGCCAACTCGTGCACCACACGGGGGTGACGATCCCGTTGGTCAGGAGGTCGGTGAGAATGCGGCCCTGGCTCGGGTCGAGCCAGATGGGCACGGAGTCGTCGGAGCGCCGGCCGGTAGGCAGGACGGTGTGACGGACGTGGGTGGGCGGGGTGCTCCCGTCGGCGGCCGGGAACGGTATGAGTACGCCGTCGATGTCGAGAAGCAGGTAGGGCAGGGTCATCGTGCCTCCGTCGGTCAGCGTTTACGGGCGGTGATCAGGAGGGTGGTGGGCCACGGGTCACGGCGCGGGTGCCGCAGCTCCACCGTCGAGGTGACGCCCAGGCCCGCCCGGGAGAGGTGGGCTCCCCAGCGGCGGGCGTCGAACTCCCATCGAGCGAGGGGCAATCGGGTGCGGTCGGGCATGGTGACGTAGTCCTCGCGCGGACGGTCGTCCGTGGATGGATGTCTTCCGGCCCGTGCCGGGTGAGGGACGGAGAAGGCCAGGACACCGCCAGGCTTCAGGCCTCGGGAAACGGCGGTGAGGAGGAGCTCGGGGGCGACGAGGCCGACGGCACCGAAGACGGAGTAGATCGCGTCGAAGGTCCGGCCGGTGGCCTGAAGGTGGTGCAGTGCGTGGCCGGCGGCGAACGTGGCACCGTCGATGTGGCCGTAGTGGGAGCGGGCCCGGCGCACCTGCAGGCCGACCAGGTCCACCCCGGTGACACGGGCCTGGTGGTGCTTCGCAAGGTGGGCCACGTTGTGGCCGGGGCCGCAGCCCAGCTCCAGGACGCGTTTGCCGCACAGGTCCCGGCCCAAAATCTCGGCGCCCGGACCGAGGCCGGCGTGGGTGCTCCATTCCATCCGGGCAGGCGCGGTGAGGGCGTGTGCGGGGACAGCGGCTGTGCGCTGGGCTGCATGGGTGTACCAGGGGGAGACCTGGGCGAGCACCTAGACCTCCAGGAGTTGGACCACGTCGTTCAGGTGGCGGCGGACAACGGGGATGTACGCGGGGTCCTTAGCCGGGTCGTCGATCCAGCGGATGGCCTGCTCCATGAACCACTCCACGGCCCACATCCGATGCCAACCCAGGGCCCATGCCTCGGCGGTCAGGCCGCCCCGGGCGGCGAGGGCGTCCTCATGGCCACCTGCGGTGACGTACTGCTCCAGGAGTACCCGCATGCGGAAGGGGCTCGGCACGTCGGTGGTGCCGTGGTACGAGGCGAGGTCGATCAGGCCGGGGCCGGTGAAGGCGCGTGCGAAGTCGAGGAGGTGCCAGCCGTTCTCCCCGATGTGGACGCTCGTGGGGTGGAACTCGGAATGCACCCAGCCGAACGGGTCGAGCGTCGCCCCCTGGACACGGGCCTCGGCCGCGGCGGAGATCTTCCCCAGCGCGGTCTCGATGTCGTCGCAGTCCGTCCAGCGGTCGGTCTTCCGCAGCCGCTGGAGGTGATCGAGGGCTCGGCCGGGCAGGGCTGCGAGGCCGGCACCGTCGAGGAGGGGCAGACCGCCGGCCGGGCGGGCGGCATGGAGCATCACGGCGGCGGCGACACCGTCGAGGTCGTCGGCGTCCCGTACGGGAGTGCCGAGGTCGTCCATGAGCATCCCGAGCCACTTGTCCTGCGTGGCAGTGGCGTGGAGGGCTGGGACCGGGAGCCGTCGCTGGTATGCCGCCCGCAGGGCCTGGGCCTCGCGGTCAAAGGGTTCCTTGGCGTATTTGAAGACGGCTGTGGTGCTGTCGGGGAAGGTGACGCGTTCGACGCCGGACATGCCCCAGACGCGAATCTCGGTACGTTCGGGGAGGGGCTTGCCGACGAGGGTGCACAGGTCGTCCAGCAGGGCGGCGGACAGGCTCTGGGCCATGGGGGTCTCCAGGGGGCTGGTTGGCTCCGGGGCGGGCGCGCGCGAGCTGGCCCGCCCCGGAGCCGTACTGGGGTGGGGTTACTCGGCTGCGGTCACGCGGCGGGCGTAGACCTGCTCGATCCAGCCCGCCTTGAACTCGGCCAGGTCGTCACGGAAGTTGGCCATCGAGGCACCGTAGGGCGCGACGACGCCGCCGGACTGGTCCGGGACGGACTGGCAGCCGTGCACGAGTCTGCCGCCGAGCGCGGCGTGGGCCTTGATGGACTCGATCCGGCGGTACTCGTTGAACCAGCCGCCGTGGTAGACCTCGTCCAGCATTCCGCCCGTCGCGTCGTCCAGGTCGAAGACGACGGAGGTGGCGGCGGGGAAGAACCAGCACGGGCCGACGTTGGAGATGTGCCCGTCCAACTCGACCTTGTTGAGCGCCATGAGCGTGGCGGCCTCGCGCAGCATGCGCAGGTGGTCGGCGGTGATCTGCGGGAGGCCGAGGCCGGCCAGGTGTTCCTCGCGGAAGAGGTACGCGTACACCCCGTACGCCGTCGCCAGCACACGGGCCGCGTCGGAGGTGGATTCGCTGTGCTGCTTGATGAAGTCGAGCGCGAGCTGCTCGACCGCGCTCTCGGTCGTCTCGTCCACGTCCAGGAGTTGCGCCTTCACCAACTCCCAGTCGGCGACGAGCCAGGTGCTGGACTCGAAGCGGAAGAAGTACTCGGCCGGGTCGATGGTGACGCGCCGACCGTCCACCTGGATGCCGGGCAGGCGGTTCCAGCGCGGGTCGAAGGCGTCGGGCAGCTCGACCGTGATGGTCGCGGTGTCGATGGTGGTCACCGTGTCTCCGTCTCTGATCGTCCGGACCGGGGCACAGGAATGCCCGAGCCCGTTAAGGCGTACGGAACTTGGGGGCCGCCCGGCCCGTGATGCCGTGAGTGGGGCGGCTGTCGATAAGTGAACCGCCCGCTACGCAGAGTGGGTACGGTGTGACGGAGGTCAAGCGGTATACGCGGTTTACGGAATCGGAGTGGAGGCGATCGTGCCGGCACCGACCAGCGACAACTCCCGCCTGCGCGAGACGATCAACGCCGCCGGGTGCACGTACGAGGCACTCGCCAAGGACGTACGCCGCATCGCCGCCGAGAACGGCGAACTGCTCCAGACCAACAAGTCGGCCATCTCCCACTGGGTGGGCGGTGCCCGCACACCGACCGGCCAGGCAGGCCAGTACCTCGCCGAAGCCCTCTCCCGGCGGCTGGGACGCGTCGTCACCCGAACCGAGCTCGGCCTCCACTCACCCGACACGGAGTCGCCACCGGACACCGACCCCGTCACCGCGGTCACCGACCTCGGCCGCGCGGACGTCGAGCGCCGCCGCTTCCTCGCCATCGCCGCCTTCACCACGGCCGGCGTGGCCATGCCGCTCCTGCACGACCACGAAGCCACCTCGCGGATGCTCCGCGCCCGCACCGCCCGCTCCCTCGTCGGCAGCGACGACATCGACGTCGTACGACAGATCACGGCAGCCTTCAGCGCCGCCGACGAACGGCTCGGCGGCGGCCACGGCCTGACCACAGTCACCGCGTACCTCGCCGACACGGCAGCCCCCATGCTGCGCGGCCGCTTCCCCACAGAAGCCTTACGTCAGGCCGCCTTCGGCGCCGTCACCGAACTCGCCTACCTCGCAGGGTGGAAGCACCACGACCTCGGCCACGAAGGCGCCGCCCAGCGCTACTACCAGGTCGGCTACCAACTCGCCTGCGAAGCGGACCCCCACGGCCACGCCGCATGGATGATGCGCGCCCTCGCCCATCAATCTCTCAGCCTCAAGCAACCAGACCACTGCGTCGAGCTCGTCGAGGGCGCCCTCACCCGCGGCCTCGGCCACGTGGACGGCCAGACCGAAGCTCTCCTCCACATCACGCACGCCCGCGCCTACGCAGCGGTCGGCGAGAACCCATTGGCCGCCCGCGCTCTCCTAGCCGCCGAAGACGCACTCCTGCGCGAAGACGGGCCCCAGCCCAGCTTCTCCCGCGTTAGTGGCCCAGCAGCCGGCACCGTGGCCAGCCACACCGCACGCACGCTGACCGACCTCGCCGACCACATCGGTACGGAACAGCAGCACCGCGACGCGCTCACCCGCTGGGACCCGGAGAAGTACAAGCGAGTCCACGCCCTCACCCACGCCGACCTCGGCGACAGCCTCGCCGCCCAGGCCCGAGCCGATGAAGCTGTCGCGGCCTGGACCCAGGCCCTGGTCCTCATGGAGGGCATGACCTCCGACCGCACCCGCAAGGCGATCACCTCGATCCGCTCCACGCTCGCGATCTACCAGCGCCGCCGCGTCCCCGGAGCCGCAGATCTCGCCCGCCGAGCCCGCGAGGCCCTCGCCTAACATGCCCAACAACCTGCCCGACGAAGGGAACCTCGTGGCTCAGCAGACCGACAACCGCCCCCAAGCCCTCAAGCCGGCGCTCGACTCGATGACGCTGCTGGTCGCGGCCGTCATCGTCCACGACAAGGCGGCCAACCGTGTCGTGCTCCTGCAGCGCAGCGAGAACGCCAAGTTCGCCCAGGGCCTGTGGGACTTGCCGGTCGGCAAGAGCGAGCCGGGGGAGCCGATCACCGAGACTGCGGTCCGCGAGCTGTACGAGGAGACCGGCCTCACGGTGAAGCCGGAGGCCCTCAAGGTCGCCCACATCATCCACGGAGCCTGGGGCGTTGAGTCCCCCAATGGCTTCCTCACGGTCGTCTTCGCCACCCACGAATGGACCGGCGAACCCGAAAACCGCGAACCCCGCAAGCACAGCCAGGTTTGCTGGATCGACGCCAAGGCCATTCCCGAGGCGTTCGTGGACACTACGGCCAGCGCCCTCCATCGCTACCTCACAGGGGGGCTTCAGGTATCGCTGGACGGCTGGACGTAGACGGGTTCAAGCGGCGAACAGAAAAAAGCTGTGAATAGGCAGCAATTTTCGCATTGGAAAGGGCGCGATCATGGAATCGGGATCACCGTTTGAGCGGCCGCTCGGCTATGTCGTCCTGTGTCGCGCCCAGAACGGCGGAACCAATCCGGCGGTTTACTCGCCCTTCGCCATGGAACAGATGGACGAAGTCGCGAACAAGGATGTGACCGTACCCCATGGAATATCCCGAGCCGCTGCCGCCGCGCTCCCGGGACTCTGGTACACCCTGCACCTTCCGAGCACCCTCAGCGACCTCGTCGACACACCAGCCAGGATCCTCAAAGCGGCCCAGCAGCTGAAGCTCGACCATCACATCCTGCTCCTACCGATTGACGTGTTCGATGCAAGATACGTCGACGGATTCTTCCGTGGGCTCCATCGCACACTAGTGGTGTGCCCCGACGACTTGCTGGAAGAGGCCCGACAACGCTCCAAGACTATGGACTTCGCTCTGCCTGCAGTGGGCTACGCCTCCCTAGGCGACGAAAGCCTTACCGCACACTGGAAGGCGATCCACCGTCACTTCGTCCCAGACAGCGAGCCGCTGGGGAACGCACTCACCCTGACTCGACGCCTGGATCTCGCTCCTGTCCTACTACCCCACCGAAGGCTCGCAAGGCAGATGGGGTGGGCTGACGACCTCGCCGAGCCTTCGCTGGATAATGGCGCCGACGGGCTGGCCTTACGAGCGGTGCACGGGCAGATCCTCCTCGCTACAATTGCTCGGCTGGAAAGTGAGCAAACATCGCGGGAAGTCGCCGAACAGCGCTTCGACAGCACACTAGACGAAGAAGCGCGAAGTCTCAGATTCCCCTTGACGCTCGCGCTACCAGGAGTTGCTGTCGCCTACTCACGCACGGCATATAGCAGCGAACTGCGCAGCCACAGTTCCCCTCTCAGTAGCGAAGTTGAACCCAACGTCTGGTCCGTGGCACTTCACGAGCGTTCCGACAGCGCGGTAGAAGACGCCGCCATCGAGTTCGCCGCGACACATCACGCCGTTGCCACAAACGGGCTTGGGCTAATGATGCCGCCCGTCCCCCGGGATGCCTTCGTGGCTTTGGCCGAACTGGAACGACACTTCATCGGCAACGAGAACCCCGCCAGCGTTCGCAGGCTGATGGCACGTCTCGACGCTGCCGCCAGCTGCGTTTGGAGCGAGGACGTCGTCGAGCTGATCAAACGGGCGTCGCAGTTAACGGTGTTCTCCAACTTCCCCCTCGGCCTCCTAACCTTGCCCGGCGACACCTCCCCGCTGACTGCACGGTTGCCCCTTACCTACCGCCCGCTTACTCCGTTGATCCGCACCCTCCAGCACGAGACCAACACGCCCTCAAGCGTCAACCTCAATGGCAGAGTGAGGGTCCTCATCGCAGAATGCATACCTACCAGTGACCCTGTGGGCCGACTCTCGCGCCAGGGCTGGAAGGTCGCGAAGGAGACCGCCCAGGAAGCGGGCGATGCGCTCAAGATCGATGAGGTCGAAACACTCACCCCAGATGCCCTCCGCCACGCCGTCACCGAGTACCGCCCGGACTTTCTGATCATCAGCGCACACGGCTCATTCAGGGGCAACGTAGCCGGGCTCGTCATCGGCGACAAGCTATGCCTGGAACTCGGCCTCGGCCCCGGGGATACGCCTCCCGTCGTAATGCTCAGCGCCTGTCATGTCGCCCCTAGGGGCGCTGGCGCAGTCAGCGTGACCGACCTGCTACTCCGCGAAGGTGTGCTCGCCGTACTTGGCACACAGGTCCCGGTGCGTGTCGACCGCAACGCAATGCTTATGGTCCGCTTCCTCGCGAACGTAGTCGAGGAACTGAAACACCCGGGCCATTTTGCAACGCTTCTCGACGTGTGGCACCACGTGCAGGCCGGCAACGCCATCAACGACATCCTGGGCGCCAGCAGGTCGCTGCAGAACTGGGCCATAAAAGACAGCGGCAGCAGCATCCCGGTACTGACGGACTTCATGATGAACAGATCCAAGGGGCGCCTCCAAAGGGGGCGTATCTACGAGGACACCGAGCGCGTGCTAGCCGAAATCGCGGACGAAATGGGCATGGGCTCCAAGGTTCGGAACTGGTTCCGTAGGCCCGGCTATGTGCCGGAGTCGATGTTCTACCTGTTTGTCGGCCGCCCTGAGCGCATCCACCTGGGGCACGTGGCGAGCCGCGTGGAGAGCTTTCGCCTGCGCCCTTGAACCACGGCGCCCCCACAGGATCCGAGTTGCCACTCTAAACGCAACACAGCAGTCCGCACACAGTCCGCAGGACACCCAGTCAAGACCGTCGCACCCCATCCCCAGCCAACAGCAAAAGGCCAGGTCAGCAACCTGCAGCGATCAACGCTGCAGGTCGCCGACCCGGCCCATTACTAGGAGACCAAGAAGGCGTGATCCACGCCTGGGCTTGTCCGACCCCCGGTCTCGCGGGTCGCATCGGCCTACTTGCCGCACCCGGTCCGGACAGGACACCGTCCGGACCGGGTGCGGTCAGTTTTTCATCTGCCGGTCGGGCTCGTCCGACGGGGGCCGTGGACGGTTTCAAGCCGTCGCGACCGAGTTGCGCAGAGCCCGTGCCAGGTCGCCCGGCTGGGAGAACACCGGTTCGGGACTCACGTCGTCCCAGGCCCGCGCCCCGGGCCACGTACCTGCCACCCACGCGTGATCCGCCGGGCCTCGACGTAGCCCCACGGCCCGGGAACCGGTCGTCAGCCGACTAGCGCCTGCCAGGTCACCGGGCCCGCCTCGCCGTCGACGACCAGCCGGTTGACGCCCTGGTACGTGCGCACGGCGGTCGTCGTGACCGCTCCGAACGTACCGTCGACAGCCAGGCCTGCACTACGCCTGTTCAACGCGGTCTGCAGCGCCCGGACATGAGAGCCGCCGCTGCCCTGACGCAGCGTGTAGACGAGATGCGGCCAGGTCGCCGGGCCCACCTGACCGTCGGCCACCAGGCCCTTGGCATTCTGGAAGCGCTTGACGGCGTCGGACGACACCGTGCCGTACTGCCCGTCGGCGACCAGACCGTAGCCGCGCTGCGTCATCAGCTGCTGCGTCACGACGACCGTCGCGCCGCTCGCTCCGGGGTCGATCCTGGGCCAGCCGCCACCCAGGTCCACACCCCGGGCGGCCAGGAAGGCGACGGGGGCGACCGTGACGCCGAGCCCTCCGGAGTGTGTCTCGAAGTGCAGGTGGGGCCCCGTCACATTGCCGGTGGCTCCCATGTCGCCGATGCGCTGACCGGCGGCGACCGTGGCATTGAGCGCGACCCGGTAGGCGCTGAGATGGCCGTAGTAGGTGTACTGGCCGCCGCCGTGCGAAAGGACCAGGGCGTTGCCGGTCCGGCCGGTGAGCCCGCCTCCCCACGAACGGCGGACGACCGTGCCGGCCGCCGCCGCGTACACCCCGGTGCCCGTCGAGTTCGAGACGTCCTGACCCGCGTGCGCGGCACCGCCTCTGGGCGCACCGTAGTGACCGCCGGCGGGGAAGCGGCCCAGGGCCGGATTGGCCCACTTGCCGTTCTTCGCCGAAGCCGTCGCCGCAGAGGCCGTCGTCGCTCCGGTCGGCAGACCCACCGCGGCAAGGCCGAAGCCGAGCCCCAGCCCGGCCATCAGGCCGCGGCGGGACAGGCCGCCGCCCCGCTCCGTCCCGTCCGCCGTCGTCGCCTCGGCCGCTGTTGCGCAGGAATCGCACATTTTCGCTCCCTCAGGGCTGCTGAATCGGGCACGTGTTGCCGAGGGCAGCTTTGGGGATTGCACGCCGAAAGCCGCCCGCTTCGACGCTACGGAAGCGAGGTCTGCCCGGTCATGGGCCCGGGGGCCCTGAGCGGGCCCAGCCGCCGCGACCGGTGGGCCCGCTCAGGCTCCCGGAGACGGCCTGGCTGTCGGGGTCCTCCTGGAGACAGTCGGCCGGGCTGCGGTCATGGGCCCAGGGGCCCTGGGCGGGCCCAGTGGCGGGGCCGGTGGGCCCGCTCAGGCTCCCGGGAGGAGGTGCCGACAGCTCTCCGGGTTCTCCTGGAGGAAGGTGGCCAGGCCCCGGGCCGGGTGGCCGGTGAGCGTGGGGACGGCATCGGAGACGGTGTCCAGCTCACCGGCCGCGATCGCCTCGTACGACGTGACCCAGCCGGCTACTTCCCACTCCGGGGCCCCGTAGTGGGCGCGGGAGGCGTAGGCCTCCTCCCTGGTCTCGGGCACGTACCGGATCGTGCGGCCGGTGCACCGGCTCAGCTCTTCGGCCGCCTCGGCCAGGGTGAACGCTTCGGGCCCCGTGAGGTCGTACGTCGCGCCGTCGTGGACGGTTCCCTCGTCCAGCAGGACGGCTGACGCCGCGTCCGCGATGTCCTCGTGGGAAACGGCCGAGACCCGTCCCTCGCCACCGGGACCGCGCAGGGTCCCGTCGGGCCCGGTCATCGCGGGGATCGCCGCGAGATACCAGCTGTCGCGGAGGAAGGTGTGGCGCGCGCCGGTCATCCTCAGGTGCGCCTCGGTGTGCCAGTGGTCGCGCGCGAACGTGAACGTCGCGTCCGGAGCCGCACCGAGGAACGACACGTACACGATGCGCTCGACGCCCGCGGCGAGGGCCGCGTCCACCGCCGTGGTGTGCTCCAGAACCCGGTCCGGACTCTCGTGCGCCGAGACGAGGAACAGGGTGTGCGCACCGTCGAGCGCGCGGCGCATCGCCTCGCCGTCGCCGTACGCGGCGGCTGGAGCGGCGACCGCGCCGGGCAGCCGGGGCAGCCGGGAGGGGTTCCGGCCCAGGAGACGCACGGGCACGCCGGTCCGGGCCAGCCGTGCGGCCACCCGGCCGCCGACCGCCCCGCCGGCGCCCGTCACCGCTACGAGAGAGCTGATCATCCCGCCTCGCCCTCCTCCTGTGCCATGTGCCTGGCCCAGGAGCGCACTTCGACGACGGCACTCGCCGGCAGCGGCCCGTAGATGTGCGGGAACTCCTCGCCACCGGGCTCCATGGCCTCGTACCGGACGGGTGCCGGGAGACGGCCGGGGTCGATGACCAGGACCACCAGGCCCTCGTCGTCGGACCCGTACAACGCCCGTGCCACAGCCGGGAGCTGATGGGGCAGCGAGCAGTGGATGAACCCCTCCTCCCGCAGGGTGCGGCCACGGGTGGACATCTCGTACGTCCCGGCTCTGCGGGCGGCCTCCCACAGGGGCTCTTCCGTGAGGTGCAGCAACTGTTCGGTCATCGGGCCACGCTAAGGGCTTTCGGGCGCGCCGAGGAGCTTCGCCTCGGTCTGCGCGTCGAGACCGACCGAGGGCCGGTCCGGCCGCTGCGGGGCGGTCCCTCCCCGTTCGCGCAGCCAGGCCCAGGTGTCGGCGACGGTGTCGCCGACCGGTCTGCAGCGCAGACCGGCTGCGTGCGCCTTGGCGACATCACCCATGTGCAGGGTGTCGTAGAGCTCTCCGGCGGGCAGCCAGACCGGCAGGTCGGTCCATGGCTCGACGCCTGCCGCGAGGAGCACTTCGGGTTCGGTCCAGCGCAGTTGGGCGCGGGAACCGGTCACCTGGACGCAGGCTTCCAGAAACTCGCCCATGGTCGTGTGCCCCGGGTGACTCACGGTGTTGTACGCGCCTGCCAGTCCGTTCGACGCCGCGTCGAGGAGCCAGTCCGCCAGGTCACGCGCGTCGATGTACTGGAGCGCGGCATCCGCCGGCCCCGGCGCGATGACGGGCCCGCCCCTGGCCGTCCGGCCCAGCCACCACGGCAGACGGCCGATGTTCTCCCCCGGGCCGAGGATCAGCCCGGCCCGCGCCAGCAGGGCACGGTCGCCGAAGGCGTCGAGCGCCGCGAGCTCCCCGCCGCGCTTGGCCTCGGCGTACGGGGTGTCCGCTCCGGCGTCCGGGGAGGCGCCGGCCACCAGTGGCCCGTCCTCCGCGAGCCCCGCGGGGGTGGGATAGGCGTACACCGACCTGCTGGAGACATAGCTGAAGTGTCCCGCTCTGCCCGACAGGAGCCGGGCGGCGTCCCGGACGGCCGAGGGTGCGCCGCTCCATGTGTCGACCACCAGGTCCCAGGTGCCGTCGGCCAGCGCGGCGAGCCCCGCCCCGCCCGTCGTCCGGTCGCCGGTCAGCGTCCGGACTCCGGCAGGGGCGGCGTGGCGGCCCCGGTGGAAGACGGTGACCTCCCAGCCCCGCCCGAGAGCGGCGTCGGTGACCGCGCGTCCGACGAATTCCGTACCGCCGAGCATCAAGAGCTTCATACGGTGATCGTGCCCGGCGCAGCAGGTGTTGGGAACCGGACCTCGCTGTCGGCAGAACGGGGAACTTTCCGCCTCAGGCCGTGTGGGCCAGGGGGCTGCGATGACGCAGCAGCCACCGGTGGTACTCCTCGGCCCGCCGAGCCGCGTCGCGGTAGGCCGCCTCCAGTTCCTCGTACACGGCGTCCGTGTCCGCACCCGGCCGCGAGACCAGCAGCAGCCGCACCGCCAGGGGGTCACCGCGCAGAGGGCGGATCGCCATGTCCTCACGGGGAACCGTGGTCGGCTGGCAGGGGGCGACCGCCTCACCGAGCACGACGAGGGAAGCCGCCGTGAGGTAGTCGCCGTGCAGGACGGGCGGATCGAGACCCGCGGCGCCGAGGACCCGGCGCACCCCGTCCCACTCACCGTCCACCGAGGGGTCGACCATCCACCGGTCCCCCGCCAGGTCGTCGAGGTCCACGACCGGCTGTCCGGCCGCGGGGTGGTCGCTGGCCAGCGAGATGAACTGCGGTTCGCGTTCGAGGAGTACGCGCTGGTTCAGTCCGTCCGGAACGGCGAGCGGGCACCCCTCCACCTCGTGCACGAAGGCCACGTCGAGCCGGCCGGCCGCCACCGCGCCCAGCAGCGCCCGGGCCGACACATCCACCCGGAGCGAGATGTCCGTGCCGGGCAGCCTCACCCGCAGTCCGCGCAGCCAGCCGCCGATGACGCGGCTCCCGGTGGAGCCGATCCGCAGGCAGGGGCCACCGGCCCGGGCGGCCTCGGCCTCCGCCGTCGCGGCGCCGACCAGAGCGGACATGCCGTCCACCAGGGGACGGGCGCGGCTGAGGACGGCACGCCCCAGGAGCGTCGGCAGGCAGCCCGTCCGCTCCCGGCGGAACAGCTCAGCGCCCATGGTCTTCTCGATCCGCTGGAGCTGGGTCGTCAAGGAGGGCTGGCTGACGCCCAGCCGCCGTGCCGCCTGGTGAAGGCTGCCCGTGTCGGCGATGGCGCAGAGCGCCCTGAGGTGTCTCACCTCGAGCTCCATGACGGCGAGCGTATGACTGTTCGTACGTGGACACCAGATGTCCCAACCCCCACCAACCGGGCCGATTCAGGGGGTGTCGGGGCGACCGGCACGTGGTGATCCTGTGTGCTTCCTGTCCGGGCGATAGGGCGGCGCTATCGCCGGTTGACATCATCCGCCGCGGGCCCGGCTGCCCCGACACTCTCTCCGTACCCCCCACCCGTTCCCCGTCCGCCTCCGGACGGGGTTCATCGGACAGGTAGGAGACACCCCCCATGAGGCACTTCAGGACAGCTGTCATGTCGGCCGTTGCTGGTCTCGGACTCGCCGCCGCGCTGGGCACCACCCCCGCGGTCGCCGCCGCTCCGGCTCCCGTGCCCACGGCCGGCGTGGCCTCGGCGCAGGCCGGGTACGCCGCGTACGCCGGTTCGAGCGAGAACGCCGCCGCGAACAAGGCGTTCTTCGACGCCGTCATGAAATCGGTCGCCGAGAAGCGGGCCGCGAACCCGGGCGCCGCAGCCGTCACCGTGATCTACAGCACCACCAACGCCCCGAGCTTCCGCAGCCAGATAGCCAGCAGCACGAGCATCTGGAACAGCTCGGTCAGCAACGTCAAGCTGCAGGAGGGGTCGAACCCCGACTTCACCTACCGCGAGGGCAACGACTCCCGGGGTTCGTACGCGAGCACGAACGGGCACGGCAGCGGCTACATCTTCCTCGACTACGCCCAGAACCAGCAGTACAACTCGACCCGGGTCACGGCTCATGAGACCGGGCATGTGCTGGGGCTGCCGGACCACTACACCGGTCCGTGCAGCGAGCTCATGTCGGGTGGTGGCCCCGGCACGTCCTGCACGAACGCGACTCCGAACGCGACCGAGCGCTCGCGGGTGAACAGCCTCTGGCAGAACGGCCTCGCGGCTGCCCTCGCCCGCACCGCGTCCTGACAGCACGGCGCCACCGGCGCAGGGGCCGTTCCGCGACAGCGGGGCGGCCCCACGGGCACGTCCGGGGCCTGGGGCCGGTCCGGACCGCCCGGGCGGGGCTCAGGCGAGTTCGAGCGGGAAGGCGCCCCGATGGCCCGTGCCGGCCCCGTGTGCCGGGCGCGGTTCGAACTCCCGGCAGCTCCATATCTCCTGGACGAATCCGGTACGCCGGTCCCAGAGGTCCGCGACGTCGCCCCCACCCGACGCATCGCGGTACGCGTCCTTCGCGCCGCGGAAGCAGGCGAGCCCGCCGGACAGACCGCGGGCCGGGGCCGGGAAGTAGTCGGACAAGGCGCAGGCTATGCACGTCTGCAGATGCATGTCCTGCGGCATGATCCGCTGGACCGTCGCCAGCGCCGCGGCGAAGTCGCCCTCGGCGCGGTTCGACTCGTACACCGCCCCGTCCAGATGGAGGGCGAGATACAGATCCGGGTCCGTCCTGCGCAGGGACAGCAGGCAGCTGAGCGTGGCCTGGCGGACCGTCCCGGCCACGAGGACCGGGAGCGGGAGGTCCCACTCCAGGACGCAGTCGTCGAGCACGCCGTCCACCAGGTCGAACAGCCCCTCCTGGAGAGGCGTACCCGAGACGGGACCCAGAGCGTCGAAGCTCTCGCCCTCGAAGTCCGTGCCCCGGACGCGGATACGGAGCTGCTGTCCGTCCGTGGTGAGAATGACGGCCTCGGAACCCTGACGGTCCCGGTACCAGCCTGCCCACGACTCATCTGTCATGAGCAGGGACTGTAGCCCGTGCCCCCGGGCCCTCCCCGTGGCACCCCCTTCCGCACCTCCGGTGCCCGATCCCGGTCATCCGTCCTGGGGTTCACGCCACATGGGCCACATCGACGGGCCCCCGGGAAGGTCGACGGTCCGCCCCGTGAAGGTGAACCCGAGCCGTTCGTAGAGACCGCGGCTGCGCGCGCTGCTCGCCTCCAGATAGGCGGGGGTCCCCTCCCGGTCGCATCGCTCCAGGACCCCCCTCATCAGCGCTTCACCTATACCGTCCCCCTGGCGCTCAGGAGAGACGCCGATCATCAACAGGTACTCGTGCGCGCGGTGATGGGGGTGTACGGCACCCGTGAGCCTCCCCACCAGCTCGGCCCTCTCGTTGTCGGGATCCGCGGTCTCCCGCATGAGCGCGGGGGTGTCGTCGTCCTCCGGCGCGCCCGCCGGCACGGAGAGCCAGAGAGCCGTGGCCGTCCCGTCCTCCAGCAGGTCGATCCGGCCTCCTTCCAGCGTGACGTCGGCGAAGACCCCGAGGAACTTCCCGTGCACCGCCCGCCGGTGCTCCTCGTCGGGGAAGACCCAGCTGCTCACCGGGTCGTCGTGGAAGGCCTGTTCAAGGATCCGTACGACCTGATCCCTGTCCCGCTCGTCCGCCTGCCGTACGCGCACACCCATGACCGGCCCCGTCCTCTTCGTCCGTGATGGTGGTCCCAACCGACGCACGGAATCCTAGAGTTGGCCCTCGAAGCCGGTCACGGGCGGCCCGGTCAGTGCGTTCTGCGCGTGACGAACTCGGCGAGGGCCAGCAGTTCTCCGGCGTCGGCGGGCGCCGGCAGTGCACGGGACAGGTGGTGGACGGCACGGGCCATCCGGTCCGCCGCGGCGATCTGGGCCCAGTCCCGGCCACCGGCCCGGTCGACGGCGTCGGCGGCGCTCCGCACCTCCGCCGGTGTGTTCATGGCACCCCGGTAGAGGGCGGCGAGCTCGGCGGCGGCGGGGGCGTCCGACGTGAGTGCCGCCACCACCGGCAGGGACTTCTTGTGGGCGGTCAGGTCCGCCCCGACCGGTTTGCCCGTGCGGGCCGTGTCCCCCCAGATGCCGATCAGGTCGTCGATGAGCTGGAAGGCGAGACCCGCCTCCCGGCCGAAGCCGTCCATGGCGTCGACCTCCCGTTCCCCCGCTCCGGCGTACAGCGCCCCCAGAGCGCAGGCGCAGCCCAGCAGTGCGCCCGTCTTGGCCATGGCCATGGCCAGGCACTCGTCCAGCGTGACGTCGTCGGGGCCGCGCTCCTCCAGGGCGCAGTCGGCCTGCTGTCCCGCACAGAGTTCGATCACGCAGGTCGAAAGCCGCGTCGCGGCCTGTCCGGATGCCGGGTGCGGGTCGTTCGCCAACAGCCGCAGAGCGAGGGCGAGCAGGGCGTCACCTGTGATGACGGCGTCCGGCACACCGAACAGCGCCCAGGCCGTGGGCCGGTGCCGCCGGGTGGTGTCCTCGTCGATGACGTCGTCGTGGAGCAGGGTGAAGTTGTGCGCGAGCTCCACTGCGACGGCCGCCCGCATCGCTGCCTGGGCATCCCCTCCCAGCGCACGGGCGGCGGCCAGGACGAGCGCGGGCCTCATGGCCTTGCCGGCCTGCCCGGAGGCGGGCGTACCGTCGGCGTTCTGCCAGCCGAAGTGGTACATGGCGACCCGGCGTATCGCCCCCGGCAGCGTTTCGACGGCTGCCCGCAGGTGCGGGTCGACGGCGTTGCGGGTGTGCTCCAGGAGCACGGCGGCCTTGTGCCCCTCCATCTCGGTATCCGTACTGGTCATGGTCATGGTCACTCCTTCCGGGCACCCCGGGGGGGCACCTTGGTCGCGGCGGCCTGCCGGGGGCCGGGCGGCTGCCGCCCGGCCCCCGGGGAGCGTCACCGCCAGCGGCTCACCTCCACGTTCTCCAGGACGCCGAGGGCGTCGGGCACGAGGACGGCGGCGGAGTAGTAGGCCGTCACGAGGTACGAGATGATCGCCTGCTCGTCGATGCCCATGAAGCGGACCGAGAGACTCGGCTCGATCTCGTCCGGGATGCCGCTCTGCTGGAGCCCGATGACGCCCTGATCGGCCTCGCCGGTCCTCATGCAGATGATCGATGTGGTACGGGCGTCGGTGACCGGGATCTTGTTGCACGGGAAGATCGGCACCCCCCGCCAGGCAGGCACGTGATGCCCCCCGACCTCGACGCTCTCCGGCACCAGGCCCCGCCTGTTGCACTCCCGGCCGAACGCGGCGATGGCGCGCGGATGGGCGAGGAACAGCTTCGATCCGCGCCTCCGCGACAGGAGTTCGTCCATGTCGTCGGGGCCGGGCGCCCCGTCGTGGGGCTGGAGCCGCTGCCCGTAGTCGCAGTTGTTGAGCAGCCCGAACTCCCGGTTGTTGATGAGCTCGTGCTCCTGGCGCTCACGCAGCGCCTCGACCGTGAGCCGCAACTGCTGCTCGGTCTGGTTCATCGGCTGGTTGTAGAGGTCGGCCACCCGGCTGTGGACCTTCAGCACCGTCTGGGCGACGCTCAGTTCGTACTCGCGGGGCGCCGACTCGTAGTCGACGAAGGTGTGCGGGACGACGCTCTCCCCCACGTGTCCCGCCGAAAGGTCGATCTCCGCCTCGCCGTACTTGTTGGTGCGCTGGTGCGGGATGGCGAGCAGCCCGGCGAGATGGTCGCGGAGCGAGTCCGCGCGGGCAGCGAGGTTCAGGACATCGGACCGGCGCAAGGTCAGAAGCGTGCAGGCGGTCACCGCACGGGCCGTGTACTCCCAGGTGGCGTCGCCGTCGACCAGGACGTGGTCGCCGAAGTAGGCGCCGTCGGCCAGGACCCCGAGCACCGTCTCGTCGCCGTACGGCCCGCTGCCGATCTTCTCGACCTTGCCGTGGGCCAGCAGATGCACCCGGTCCGCCGCTTCCCCCGACGCGACGAGCACCTCCCCGGCCGCGACGTCGCGCTGTTCACACCTGCGCGCCAGCTCGGCCAGTACCTCCTCGTCGCCGAAGTCGCGCAGGGCGGGAAGTTCACCGAGCTCGGCGGGGATGACCGTGACCCGGTCGCCCGTCTGGACGAAAGTCACCCTGCCGTCGCCGACCGAATAGCTCAGCCGGCGGTTCACCCTGTACGTGCCGCCCTGCACCTGCACCCACGGCAGCATGCGCAGCAGCCACCGCGAGGTGATCTCCTGCATCTGCGGGGCGGACTTGGTCGTCGTCGCGAGGTTCCGCGCAGCCGCTGTGCCGAGACTCTGCTGCGGCGGCTGCGTGTCGCGAACCTCTTCACCAACGGACATCCGACATCCTCTCGATCATGGGCTGACCTGCGAGAAGAAGACTCGCAGCCGGAGGACACCGCGCGCTATTACACAAAAGAGTGTGACTAATCGGGCTTGAGTCGGGGCACGTTCGCCCGCGCTAGGCAGCCGACCGCCCCGAGCTGCATCAGCAACTCGGCGGGACGACACGTCCAGGACTCCGGCCCGACACCACCTCGGCCGTATGCCCGTTACGCCGCCGCGGACGGCCTCCTGGCGTTCTCGCCATGGATACGACAGGCACTCTCGACGAGGCACTCCAGCGGCTGCACCTCAGCGGCCCCGAGCGGCTCGGGCGGCTCACCAACCACGCGCCGATGGCGGTCGAGGCCCTCGCCGCCAACGGCCGGGCGGCGGCCGTGCACCGCTGGCTCGACCTGTACGCGTCGAGACTCGAGGAGTTCCCGGCGTTCGTCGAGACGGTCACGGACGCCAACTGGACCCTCCGCACTGGGCGATCCGCGCCGAGCCGCCGGCTGGATCGCCTACTTCGGACGCGAGCTCGCCGACCGGACCTGGCGCGAGGTGCTCACCCGGTGGTGGCCCCGCCTCCTGCCCGGCATGTACGGCGGATCGACGCATCCGGTCATCCGTGTGGGCCACGCCGTACGCACGCTCCTGGCGGACGAGAGCACCGGGCCGCGCCTGACCGAGCTGGCCCACGGCCTCGGATACTGGGCGGCCCGCCACCACCCCGTGCGGATTCTTGCCCCCGTACCCGGTGCCGACAGTGCTGCGGCGGCACTCGACGCGGTGCCGCCCGTCGCCGGGCGGGAGGGCGGCTTCCCCACCCGGCTCGGCCGGATCAGGAGCCTGCCGGTCTGGGCCGCGACGGTCACAAACCCGGCCGAGGCACACCGACGGCTCACCGAACTGGTCACGGCGGCCACTCACCGGTACGCCACCCACGGCCACGGCGACGCGACGATGCTGGTCCACGCGGCCACGGCGCCCAACGCCGTCCTGCGAACCCTTCCCGCTCTCCCGCGGCCCCTGTGGGTTCCGAGCCTCCAGGCGGCATGGACGGCGTCCGCGGCTGTGACCGCCATGTACGCACCGGCCGCCCCGGTGCGTTACGCCCCACCGGGCACGGTGACGCCCGAGGAGGTCTTCGAACGGGCCCTGGCACACGGTGACGAACACGTCGTCAAGCTGACCGACACGGCCCTGGACGTCGGCGACGAGCAGGCGCTCGCGGCGGCTCTGCGCGCCGTCGAGCTCAGCGAACCGCTGCGGTAGGGCCGTTCGGTGCAGCAGGGGGCACCCGAGGCGACCTTGTCCTGGGGCCGTACGACGGCAAGGGGCGGGCCCGCCGGGGTCCACTCCGCCTCGTCGTGCGCGTAACGGCCCAGCCTGTCCGGGTCGGTGATGACCTTGCTCGCCGGTATCCCGTCAGCTGCGTTCGGCTTCGGCATGGCCGCCGGCCGCCTCTCCTGCTCCCGCGCGCCCCGCATGCGTCACGGGACCGCACCCCCATGACGGCGCGCCCCCTCGCACGTACAGCCAGCGCCCTAAGTTGCATCTCCTATGCAACTTATCTACGCTACCGCCATGCGGCTGACGCGATTCACCGATGTGGCGCTCCGGGTACTGATGCGCCTGGCCGTCACGGCCGAGGGCGAGGACCCGCCGACCACCCGCGAGGTGGCGGCCACCATGCAGGTGCCCTACACCCATGCGGCCAAGGTCGTCGCCCGCCTCCAGCACCTCGGCCTGGTCGACGCACGGCGGGGCCGGGGCGGGGGTCTCTCCCTCACGACCGCCGGCCGGTCGGCCTCGATCGGCTCCCTGGTGAGGGAGCTGGAAGGGCCGGGCGAGGTCGTCGAATGCGAGGGCAGCACCCCGTGCCCCCTGCGTTCCGCCTGCCGGCTCCGCTCCGCGCTACGCCGGGCGGAAGAGGCCTTCCACGCCTCGCTCGACCCGCTCACCGTAAGCGATCTCACCTCCTCCCCCACCGGCCCGCTGCTGCTCGGCATCAGTCGCGGCCGCCCCGCGCCGGCCTGATCCGGCCACACACCCCGCCCCCGAACGCCTGCTGCGCACAGGGGTGGATCGCACTGCCCAAAAATACGCATTCCATATACCAATTAGCTGCCCGGCCGCGGACACGGCCGGCTCACACCCCAGGAGTCACCCGATGCTCTCCGAGACGTCGACCGCCACCGTCCGAGCCACGCTCCCCGCCGTGGGGGCGGCCATCGGGGACATCGCGGACCTCTTCTACCGGAAGCTGTTCGACGCTCACCCCGAGCTGCTCCGGGACCTGTTCAACCGGGGCAACCAGGCTTCCGGAACACAGCGTCAGGCGCTCGCCGGATCCATCGCGGCCTTCGCCACCCAGCTCGTCGAACACCCGGACACCCGGCCCGACGTGATGCTGGGCCGCATCGCGAACAAGCACGCCTCACTGGGCATCACCGCCCCGCAGTACGAGATCGTGCACACACACCTCTTCGCCGCGATCGCAGAGGTACTCGGCGACGCCGTCACTCCCGAGGTGGCCGCGGCCTGGGACGAGGTCTACTGGCTGATGGCCAACGCCCTGATCGCGATCGAGGAACGGCTCTACGCGCAGCAGGGCGTGACGGCGGGGGACGTGTGGCGCGAATGGACGGTGGCCTCCCGCATCGAGGACACCCCTGACGTGGCCACCTTCCGGATCACCCCCTCCGACGGCGCGCCCGCCCCCGCCTTCCGGCCGGGCCAGTACGTCTCCGTCCAGGTGGAACTCCCCGACGGCGCCCGGCAGATACGCCAGTACAGCCTCACCGGGGCACCCGGCGTCGACGAGCGAACCTTCGCGGTCAAGCGGGTACGGGCCGGCGTCGGTCCGGAGGGCGAGGTCTCCGCGCAGCTGCACGCGCGACTGCACCCGGGCGACCGGCTGCGTGTCTCCGCGCCGTACGGCGACCTGGTTCTCGACGGCTCCGACGTACCGCTGCTCCTCGCCTCGGCCGGGATCGGCTGCACTCCGATCCTGTCGATGCTGGAGCACCTGGCGGAGAAGGAGCACCGTTCCCCCGTCGTCGTGGTCCACGGCGACCGGTCGCCCGCCGACCACGCGCTGCGCACGGACCACGCGGCGCTCACCGGCAAGCTTCCCGACGCCGTCGCCCACTTCTGGTACGAGAACCCGGAGCCCGGCCACCCGGCGGAGCTCACCGGCACGGTCGACCTGAGCGGTGTTCCGGTCGCCCCGGGCACCCACGCCTATCTCTGCGGTCCGCTCCCCTTCATGCGCGCCGTCCGTGCCCAGCTGCTGGACAAGGGGGTCGCGGCGGCCGACATCCACTACGAGGTGTTCGGTCCCGACCTCTGGCTCGCCCAGGGCTGAGCACACCCGCACGAGGGCACGCGCGGACTGTCCGGATCAAATCGCACAAGGTGCAAACAGCGCCCGAACAGGTTTGCCGGAGCCTTGCGTTCCGGTAAGAGCGCTGTACGGACACGCTCCCCCGCCGGAAAAGGAGTCGGACATGTCCTCACCCATGTCAGCGAGCAACTTCCTCAAGGCCCTGAAGAACGAGGGACTCACCGTCGTCCAGGTGGGCGACTGGCGTACGCACAACCGCAATCACAAGGGCCCCTGGGGGCCGGTGCACGGTGTGATGCTCCACCACACCGTCACGAAGGGCACGGCCCGCACCGTCGAGATCTGCCGCGACGGACACCCGGGGCTGCCGGGCCCGCTCTGCCACGGCGTGATCGCCAAGGACGGGCGGGTCCATCTCGTCGGCTACGGCCGCGCCAACCACGCCGGCCTCGGCGACGACGACGTCCTGCGCGCCGTGGTCGCCGAGAAGCGACTGCCGTCGGACAACGAGTCCAACACCGACGGGAACCGGCACTTCTACGGCTTCGAGTGCGAGAACCTCGGCGACGGCGAGGACCCCTGGCCCGCCGTCCAGCTCGAGGCCGTCGAGAAGGCGGCGGCGGCGCTCTGCCGCTTCCACGGCTGGGACGCCCCATCGGTCATCGGACACCGGGAGTGGCAGCCCGGCAAGGTCGATCCGCGCGGCTTCTCGATGACGGGCATGCGCAACCGGATCCACGACCGGCTGAAGTAGGGCGGCACGGGGCGGCACACAATGAAGGCATGTACGACGAAGCGCTCGGTCTCTCCCGGCTGCGGCCGGTGCTGCCCTCACCCCTGCAGCCGGCCGAGGACGAGCGCTTCGCACGGCACGGCGTGACGCTGCTGCTCAAGCGGGACGATCTGATCCACCCGGACCTGCCGGGCAACAAGTGGCGCAAACTCGCACCCAATCTCCGGGCCGCCGCCGGCCGCACCGTACTGACCTTCGGCGGGGCCTACTCGAACCACCTCCGGGCCACCGCCGCAGCCGGACGGCTGCTGGGTTTCCCCACCGTCGGCGTCGTACGGGGCGACGAGCTTGCCCACCGGCCGCTGAACCCCTCCCTCGCACAATGCGCGGCCGACGGCATGCGGCTGCACTTCGTGGACCGCGCGACCTACCGCGCGAAGACCTCTCCCGCGGTCCTGGAAGGCCTGCTGAGCCTCTTCGGGGAGTGCGCGGTCATCCCGGAGGGCGGCAGCAACGCGCTCGCGGCACAGGGCTGCACAGAGCTCGGCCGCGAACTGCGCGGCCCGGCCGGCACCGTGGCGGTCGCCTGCGGCACCGGCGGCACCCTCGCGGGCCTGGCCGCCGGGCTCGGCCCCCGGCAGCGCGCCCTCGGTGTCCCCGTCCTGCGCGGCGGCTTCCTGGGAGCGGCGGTGCGTGATCTGCAGCAGGAGGCGTTCGGTGCCCCGGCCGGACAGTGGGCCCTGGACGACCGCTTCCACTTCGGCGGCTACGCCCGCACGACACCCGAGCTGCACGCCTTCGCCGACGACTTCGAGGACCGTCACGGTCTGCCCGTCGAACGGCTCTACGTGGCCAAACTCCTGTACGGGCTGACCGTGCTCGCGGGAGAGGGCGCTTTCGCTCCGGGGCACACGGTCACCGCGGTCGTGACCGGACGGCCCCGGACGCCGGGCGACGGTCAGCCGCCGTCCGACTCCCGGTAGGCGGCGGCCTCCTCCAGGTCCAGCCGGCGCAGCAGGGCACGCAGCATCTCGTCGTCGATCCTCCGTTCGTCCCTGAGGCGTACGAAGACCTCGCGCTCGGCGGCGATCATCTCCCTCGCCAGCCGCCGGTAGGTGTCGTCCGCCGACTCCCCGGTCACCGGGTTCGCCGCCCCGAGCCGTTCCCAGACGGCGTTGCGGCGGCGTTCCATCACGGCGCGCAGCCGTTGGGTCAGGGGATCGGGCAGCGCGTTGACCGGGTCGGCAAGCAGCCCGTCCAGCCGCTCGTCCGCGGCCGCCGACGCCTCGCTCTGCGCCTGCGCCTCGGCCAGCGTCTCGGCGCGTACGTCGCGTCCCGGGAGCTTCAGGACGCGCACCAGGAGGGGCAGGCTGAGTCCCTGGACGACGAGCGTCCCGATGACGGTCGTGAAGGTCAGGAACAGCACCAGGCTGCGCGCGGGGAAGTCCTCCCCCTCGTGCGTGAGCAGGGGGATGGAGAAGGCGATGGCGAGGGAGACGACGCCCCTCATGCCGGCCCAGCCGATGATCAGGGGCGATGTCCAGGGCAGCGGCCCCTCGCGCTCCCGGATGCGCCGGGACAGCCACAGCGGCAGGTAGCTCGCGGGGTACACCCAGACGAAGCGCACGACCACCACGGCGACGAACACGAGGACCGCGTACTGGAGCGCCTCGGTCACGCTGTACGCGCCCAGCTCCCGGAGGACGAAGGGCAGCTGCAGCCCGATCAGCGCGAAGACCGCGGACTCCAGGACGAACGCGACCATCTTCCATACCGCCGCCTCCTGGAGCCGGGTCGCGAAGTCGACCTGCCAGGAGCGGTGCCCCAGGTAGAGCGCGACGATGACCACGGCGAGCACCCCGGAGGCGTGCACCCGTTCCGCGGCCGCGTAGGCCACGAAGGGGATCAGCAGCGACAGGGTGTTCTGCAGCAGCGCCTCCTTGAGGTGGGTGCGCAGCCAGTGCAGCGGAACCATCAGCAGCAGGCCGACGGCGACTCCGCCGACCGACGCCAGCAGGAACTCGCCGATCCCCTCGCCCCAGCTCATGCCCTCGCCGACCGCCGCGGCGAGCACCACCTTGAAGGCGGTGATGGCGGTGGCGTCGTTCACCAGGGACTCCCCCTGGAGGATCGTGGTGAGCCGGGCGGGCAGGCCGACCCGGCGGGCGACCGCCGCGGCGGTGACGGCGTCCGGCGGTGCGATGACGGCGCCGAGCACCAGCGCGGCGGTGAGCGGCAGGTCCGGCACCAGCAGGTAGGCGAGCCAGCCCACCGCGATCGTCGCGAAGAGCACGTACCCGACGGAGAGCAGCGCGACCGGCCGCAGGTTGGCCCGCAGATCCAGGTACGAGCTGTCGACCGCCGCCGTGTACAGCAGCGGCGGCAGCAGCAGGGGCAGCACGATGTGCGCGTCCAGGGTGTAGCTGGGCACTCCGGGCAGGTACGAGGCCAGCAGTCCGGCCGCGACCAGCAGCAGCGGTGCGGGCACCGGTGTCCGGCGGGCGGCCCCGGCGACCACCGCGCTCACCGCGATGAGCGCCACCAGCGGCAATGCGTCCATCTCGCTGTCCTCACATCCGACGTAACGTGGCCATCATGAGTGAGTGCCCCCACGTATCGGAACTGCCGCGCCCCGAGCCCGCCCCGCTCAGCGACACCTGTCCGGAGTGTCTGGCCGCCGGCACCCATCCCGTGCAACTGCGGCTGTGCCTGGTCTGCGGGCATGTCGGCTGCTGTGATTCCTCGCCCCTGAAGCACGCTTCGGCGCACTTCGAGGCGACCGGCCATCCCGTGATGCGCAGTTTCGACTCGTCGGAGAGCTGGCGCTGGTGCTTCGTGGACGGTTCGATCGTCTGACGCCTGGGTACGTCAAACCGGCGCCGGTTCTTCGCAATTGACCGCCGCAGACCCCTAGCCACTGTGCGTACCCATGTGCATACGATGAGTAATCGCAAGGCTGCGGTCCCGGCGACACGGCATCATGGGTGGCGACAGCGTCGCCTGACCACAGAACCGACGACGGACCATACGGCCCCGGGCACTCGTCCCGGAGCCTCGAACGAGTTTGTGCCACCTTGGAGGTGAGGGTGTCCCAGATCGCAGGCGAGCCCGGGAACCAGGACTTCGTAGAGGTCCGGCTGCCCGCTGCGGGTGCCTACCTGTCGGTGCTGCGTACGGCCACGGCCGGCCTCGCAGCCCGCTTGGACTTCACTCTCGACGAGATCGAGGATCTTCGCATCGCGGTCGACGAGGCCTGCGCGATCCTGCTCCAGCAGGCCGTGCCCGGCTCCGTCCTCAGCTGCGTCTTCCGGCTCGTCGGGGATTCCCTCGAGGTGACCGTCTCGGCACCCACGACGGACGGCCGCGCCCCTGAGCGCGACACCTTCGCCTGGACGGTGCTCTCCGCACTGGCCGGCAAGGTCGACTCCACGGTCGCCGACGACCGTACGGTCAGCATCAGCCTGTACAAACAGCGCGGCGCGGGACCCGGGCCGGCGTGAGCGACGGGAACGGGGACGGTCCTGTGCGTGACGAGACGATCCGGTCGGAAGCGGTACGCCCGGCAGCCCTCCCGGAACAGCAGGCCCGGCCGCATCCGGAGGGCGAGGCGAACGGTGCGGACGGAACACAGGGCCGTCCGGTCGCGGCGGAGCAGCCGCAGGCGGAGCGGGCGGTCCAGATGAGCGAGCACGGGCACCACGATCCACGGGACCGCAGCGGGGCGCGGGCGCTCTTCATCGAGCTCCGGGCACTTCCCGACGGCTCCGTGGAGAAGGCCGAGCTGCGCAACCGGCTGGTGCGGATGCACCTGCCGCTCGTGGAACACCTGGCCCGCAGATTCCGCAACAGGGGCGAGCCCCTGGACGATCTGACCCAGGTCGCCACGATCGGCCTGATCAAGTCGGTGGACCGGTTCGACCCGGACCGCGGCGTCGAGTTCTCGACGTACGCGACCCCCACGGTCGTCGGCGAGATCAAGCGCCACTTCCGGGACAAGGGCTGGGCGGTGCGGGTGCCGCGGCGGCTCCAGGAGCTGCGGCTGTCGCTGACCACGGCCACCGCCGAGCTCTCCCAGCAGCACGGCCGCTCCCCGACCGTGCACGAGCTGGCCGAGCGCCTGGGGATCTCCGAGGAGGAGGTCCTGGAGGGGCTGGAATCGGCCAACGCCTACAGCACGCTCTCGCTGGACGTCCCGGACACGGACGACGAGTCACCGGCGGTCGCGGACACGCTGGGCTCCGAGGACGAGGCACTGGAGGGCGTCGAGTACCGCGAGTCGCTCAAGCCTCTGCTGGAGGACCTCCCGCCGCGTGAGAAGCGGATTCTGCTGTTGCGTTTCTTCGGCAACATGACCCAGTCGCAGATCGCCCAGGAGGTCGGCATCTCCCAGATGCACGTCTCCCGTCTCCTCGCGCGGACGCTCGCCCAGCTGCGCGAGCGACTGCTCGTCGAGGAGTAGCCGGCCCGCGGGAGCAGGGGAACTACGACGGATCAGGCGTCGGGGGTCGTCCGCGGCCCCCGGATGCCCAGCGCCCGCGTGGTCGCGGGGTTGAGCACGAGCACGAGCCCCGTGACGGCGACCGCGGCGAGGACGATGCCCGCGGGGATCAGGGCGCCCTGGGCCCGCAGCAGCGTCCAGGCCACGGGCAGCGCCATGAGCTGGGTGATGAGCGCGGGGCCGCGGCTCCAGCTGCGCCGCAGCAGCAGCCCACGCGCGGCGAAGAGCGGAATCAGACCGAGTGCCACCAGAGTGAGCCCGCCCATCTCGGCCTGCTGGATGCTGTCGGGCCGCCCGAGGAGCCCGACGGCCAGCATGTAGATCCCGCCGACGACGAGCGCCGCGCCTTCGAGCGCGTTGAGTGCGGCCAGGGCGGCGATCCGGCCCGGCTTCTCCGGGCCGGCCGAAGGTGACGGGGAGGGCGCGTTCTGCTGAGTGCTCA
This sequence comes from Streptomyces mutomycini, assembly GCF_001700505.1. Taxonomy (GTDB): domain Bacteria; phylum Actinomycetota; class Actinomycetes; order Streptomycetales; family Streptomycetaceae; genus Streptomyces; species Streptomyces mutomycini. Next base: position 59,951 of record NZ_MAPV01000011.1, on the reverse strand, counting down.
CGCCTCTCAGATTCGCATCCCGGACCGCCGAAAGCGAAGCCGGGGCCGGGACGCGCACACCACGGAAGGGCCGTCACGCTGCGTGACCGGATGTGAGCCCGGTGGATCGTGACTTCAGGGCGGTACGGCGCGGTGGGTACCCTGGCGGGCATGCGCGCACTTCTCGTGGTCAACCCAGCTGCCACCACTACCAGTGCGCGGACCCGTGACGTACTGATCCACGCCCTCGCGAGCGAGATGAAGATCGAGGCCGTGACCACGGAGTACCGCGGCCACGCCCGGGACCTGGGGCGTAGGGCCGCCGATTCCGACGACGTGGACCTGGTGGTCGCCCTGGGCGGCGACGGCACCGTGAACGAAGTGGTCAACGGGCTGCTGCACAAAGGACCGGACCCCGAGAACCTGCCGAGCCTGGCCGTGGTGCCCGGCGGTTCCACCAACGTGTTCGCCCGTGCCCTCGGCATCCCCAACGACGCCGTGGAGGCGACGGGCGCCATCCTGGACGCCCTCGCCGACCGCAGCGAGCGCACGGTGGGGCTCGGCCTGGCCGCCGGCACCCCGGGCACGGCGGACGAGGCCGTCCCCGGGCGATGGTTCACCTTCTGCGCGGGACTCGGTTTCGACGCGGGTGTCATCGGCCGGGTCGAACAGAAACGCGAGCGGGGCAAGCGGTCCACCCATGCGCTGTACGTGCGCCAGGTGCTCCGGCAGTTCCTGGAGGAGCCGCACCGGCGCGCCGGCCAGATCACCCTCGAGGTCCCCGGCCGGGACCCGGTCACCGACCTCGCACTGTCGATAATCTGCAACACCGCCCCCTGGACCTACCTGGGGAATCGTCCGATATACGCCTCGCCGAAGGCCTCCTTCGACAGCGCCCTGGACATCCTCGGCCTGAAGCGTCTCTCCACCCCCGCCGTGACCCGGTACGCCACTCAGTTGCTCACCTCGAGCCCCGAGAAGGGCCCACACGGCAAGCACGCCGTATCCATGCACGACCTCACGGACTTCACCTTGCATTCAAAGGCTCCACTGCCCTTCCAGATGGACGGTGACCACCTGGGACTGCGTACGAGCGTGACGTTCACAGGCGTACGCCGTGCACTGCGTGTGATTGTGTGAGTGGAAGGGGCCAAAGTCCTTTGACTCGAACGTTTGGGCTGGCCCCCACCCCTTAGAAGTACGGCTGTGACCTAGTCGACACCGAGGAATCAAAAAAAACTTTCCAGAAGGGGTTGTATCCGCCGCCGAGGTTTGCGAATCTCTACATGGCGATCGGGACGGCCCGCAACATCGGCCTCCACTGAGAGCCAGAACCCCTCCTCACCACAACAGGACCACATCCAGCTCATCTGGGCGTCGGACCTTTGTCCGCGGGGGGATTCGTGAAAGCGTTCACATTCACAAGCATCAGCATGTAATACCAAGGAGAGGTAGCAGCCATGGACTGGCGTCACAACGCCGTTTGTCGTGAGGAAGACCCGGAGCTGTTCTTCCCCATCGGCAACACCGGTCCTGCGCTGCTGCAGATCGAGGAAGCCAAGGCCGTCTGCCGTCGCTGCCCCGTCATGGAGCAGTGCCTGCAGTGGGCGCTCGAGTCCGGCCAGGACTCCGGCGTCTGGGGTGGCCTCAGCGAGGACGAGCGCCGCGCAATGAAGCGCCGCGCCGCTCGCAACCGGGCGCGTAACGCCAGCGCCTGACCGACGCCCCCCGCACGACGAGCCTCAGCCCGGCGGCGCGTACAGAGCGTACGCACAACCCCGCCTTCGAGTCGCAGCGCGCAGTACCCCCGAAACGCATCGCATCGTGAGCACCACGCAGTGGGCCCGGACCGTCACCACGGTCCGGGCCCACTGCTGTGTGGCGGCGCCCGCCGCACCACCTTGCTACTTGTCGTTCCGTACGGGGATGTCGAGCACCACCTGCGTGCCGCGCACCGGGGCCGGCACCATGCCGAAGGTGCCACCGAGTTCACCCTCGACCAGCGTCCGCACGATCTGCAGACCCAGGTTGCCGGCCCGCTGGGGGTCGAACCCCTCGGGCAGCCCGCGCCCGTCGTCCGTCACGGTGATCAGCAGCCGGCCCTCGGCCGGAGAGCCGCCGCGCACCGCGGACACCTCCACCGTGCCGTGCTCCGCCACGGTGAACGCGTGTTCCAGCGCGTTCTGCAGCACCTCGGTGAGCACCATGGAGAGCGGAGTGGCCACCTCCGCGTCAAGGATTCCGAAGCGTCCCGTGCGGCGGCAGGTGACCTTGCCCGGCGAGATCTCGGCGACCATCGCGATCACCCGGTCGGCGATCTCGTCGAACTCGACCCGCTCGTCCAGATTCTGGGACAGCGTCTCATGGACGATGGCGATCGAACCGACGCGCCGCACAGCCTCGTTGAGCGCCTCACGGCCACGCTCCGAGTCCATCCGGCGCGCCTGGAGCCGCAACAGGGCCGCCACCGTCTGGAGGTTGTTCTTGACCCGGTGATGGATCTCCCGGATGGTGGCGTCCTTCGTGATCAATTCCCGCTCGCGGCGCCGGAGTTCCGTGACGTCACGGAGCAGCACCAGCGAACCGATGCGCACCCCCTTGGGCTTGAGCGGGATCGCGCGCAGCTGGATGACCCCGCCGGCGCCCTCGACCTCGAACTCCCGGGGCGCGTAGCCGCTCGCCACCTTGACCAGGGCCTCGTCCACCGGCCCGCGCGACGGCGCGAGTTCCGCGGTGGTCTCGCCCAGGTTGTGGCCGACGAGGTCCGAGGCCAGGCCGAGCCGGTGATAGGCGGAGAGGCCGTTGGGGCTGGCGTACTGCACGACGCCGTCGGCGTCGAGCCTGATCAGCCCGTCGCCGACGCGTGGCGAGGCGTCCATGTCGACCTGCTGGCCGGGGAACGGGAAGGACCCGGCGGCGATCATCTGGGCGAGGTCCGAGGCGGACTGGAGGTAGGTGAGCTCCAGCCGGGACGGCGTGCGCACGGTGAGGAGGTTGGTGTTCCTGGCGATGACGCCGAGGATCCGGCCCTCCCTCCGTACGGGGATCGACTCGACCCGGACGGGCACCTCCTCCCGCCACTCCGGGTCGCCTTCACGCACGATGCGGCCCTCGTCCAGGGCGGCGTCCAGCAGCGGCCGGCGGCCACGGGGCACGAGGTGGCCGACCATGTCGTCCTGATAGGAGGTGGGGCCGGTGTTGGGCCGCATCTGCGCCACGGACACGTAGCGGGTCCCGTCACGGGTGGGCACCCACAGGACGAGGTCGGCGAATGACAGGTCGGAGAGCAGCTGCCACTCCGAGACCAGCAGATGGAGCCACTCGAGGTCGGTGTCACTCAGGGCTGTGTGCTGGCGGACGAGGTCGTTCATGGAGGGCACATGTGCGAGCGTACCCGCGGGGACGAAGAGGTTCCGAACCGATCGGACCGCGGATACGTGACACTGTGCGGGGAAGGACCCGGGCCGGAGAATGTCCGCGCCCATGGATGGACATGAGCTTTTGGTCTAGTCCACAATGCACCACGTAGGGGTATGACAGGCATGATGCCTCCCCTGCGCGACAGACCTCCGCCCTCCCCGCACAGGGGGGCGGACCGAGGTATCCGGCGCTCTCTGCCCTGACTGCGCCGGTACCTCCAGTGGCCGGAGGCACCGCACACCGCCGGCCAGGCAGCTCCGGGCTGCGGTGCCGGACGGGCTGAGGGTCCCGTCCCGGCGCCGCGGCCCGCGGGTGTTTCCGGGGGCGTTCACCCCGCGGACGGAGCCGTCCGCCGACAGGGCGACAAGCAGTGACGCACACGTGGACGGTTCGCCTCCGTGCCGCGCCGTTCTGCTAGATTGGGCCCCACAATTGGTCTATACCACATGACGCCACTCTCCAGATCGGCAGGCACAGCGTGGAAGTTGTCATCGTTCCGGACGCCACGGCAGGCGGCGAACTCATCGCGGAGGCCATCGCGGCCCTGCTGAGCCGCAAGCCCGACGCCCTGATCGGCGTAGCCACCGGCTCGACCCCGCTGCCCATCTACCAGGCGCTGACAGCGAAGGTCCGCTCCGGCGCCGTGGACGCCTCGCGCGCCCGCATCTGCCAGCTCGACGAGTACGCCGGGCTGCCCGCCGGCCACCCCGAGTCGTACCGCTCGGTCGTGCTGCGCGAGGTCATCGAGCCGCTCGGCCTGTCGGAGAAGTCCTTCATGGGGCCGGACGGCGCAGCCGAGGACGTGCAGGCGGCCTGCGATGCCTACGACAAGGCGCTCGCCGAGGCGGGCGGCGTCGACCTCCAGCTCCTCGGCATCGGCACCGACGGGCACATCGGCTTCAACGAGCCGTGCTCCTCACTCGCCTCCCGCACGCGCATCAAGACGCTGACCGAGCAGACACGGATCGACAACGCGCGCTTCTTCGACGACGACATCGAGCAGGTGCCGCACCACGTCATCACGCAGGGCATCGGGACGATCCTGGAGTCCCGCCACCCTGTCCTGCTGGCCACCGGCGCCGGCAAGGCCGACGCGGTCGCCCGGACCGTCGAGGGCCCCGTCGCCTCGGTCGTGCCGGCGTCGGCACTGCAGCTGCACCCGCACGCCACGGTGGTGGTCGACGAGGCGGCGGCCTCCAAGCTGAAGCTGGCGGACTACTTCCGCGCCACGTATGCGGCGAAGCCGCGGTGGCAGGGCCTGTAGGACCCATCCCATCGAGCACGAGGGCCGGGTCACCGTCACAGGTGACCCGGCCCTCGTGCGTCGCCGTCTCAGGAAGCCCGGCCCGTGATCGCCTCCGCCGCCGCGACACCACACACGCGTGCCGCGCCGTGCGTGGCGATGTGCAGCGCGCCCCGGGGCGGCGCCACGGGCAGGCCCATCTCGACCACGACCGTGCCGGGACGTGCGGCCACCAGGGCGTCCAGCGCCTCACTCATCCACGCGTGCCGGTGTGCGTCGCGGACGACGGCGACGATGCGCCGCTCCCCCGCCGCACCGAGCACCTCGGCGGCCGGTGACGCGCTCCCGCTGCCGTAGGTGCCCGTCTCCGTGCCCGGCAGTATCCGGGCCAGCTCGGCCGCGACGCCCCACGGCGTCTCGTCGCCGACCGCGATGTTGGCGACCGGGGTGAACGCCGCGACGTACGCCGGCTCGCTCAGCGGCTCGGCGGATCCCGTGACCGTCACGGCCCGGCGGGCCGCGACCAGCCCGACGCCGGCGCCGGGCGCGGTCCCCTCCTGCATGTCCGCGCCCGGCTCCGGGGCAGCCCCCCTGGCCCCCTGCGTCCAGGACGCGAGGGCCCGTACACGTGCGGCCGCGTCGGCCAGCCGCTCCTCGGGCAGTTCACCGCTCCGCACCGCCGCCACCAGCGCGTCGCGCAGCCGCAGCACGGTGTCCTCGTCGGCCAGCCCGCCGCCGACGCAGATGGCGTCGGCGCCCGCGGCGATGGCGAGGACCGATCCGCGCTCGATGCCGTACGTGCCGGCGATGGCGTCCATCTCCATGCCGTCGGTGACGATCAGCCCGTCGTAGCCCAGTTCCCCGCGCAGCAGACCGGTGAGGATCCGCGGGCTCAGGGTCGCGGGCCGCGTCGGGTCGAGTGCGGGAAGCAGGATATGGGCGCTCATCACTGATTTGGAACCCGCTGCGATGGCCGCACGGAAAGGCACCAGCTCACGCGTGTGCAGTGTGTCCAGGTCCACATCGATGCGGGGCAGCGAGTGGTGCGAGTCGACCGCCGTGTCGCCGTGGCCGGGGAAGTGCTTGGTGCAGGCGGCGACACCGGCGGTCTGGAGTCCCTCGACGTAGGCGGCGGTGTGGCGGGCGACGAGCCCGGTGCCGGCGCCGAAGGAGCGTACGCCGATGACCGGGTTGTCCGGGTTGGAGTTGACGTCCGCGGACGGCGCCCAGTTGAGGTTGACCCCGCACTCGGCGAGCCGGCGGCCGAGCTCCCGGGCGACGGCTCTGGTCAGGTCGACGTCGTCGACGGCGCCGAGAGCGAGGTTGCCGGGGAAGGACGAGCCGTTGCGGACCTCGAGCCGGGTGACGTCGCCGCCCTCCTCGTCGATCGCGACGAGTACGTCGTCCCGCTCGGCCCGCAGCCGGGCCGTGAGCCCGGCGAGTTGCTCGGGCGAGTGGATGTTCCGGCCGAACAGCCCGACGGAGGCCAGGCCTTCGCCGACCCTGCGCAGGAGCCAGTCCGGGGCGCTCGTGCCGGTGAAGCCCGGCTGGAGGACGGCCAGCGCGTCACGGGTGACGGTGTCCGTGGTGGATACGAGGGTGGTCATGGGGCTGCGTTATCCCTTCACGGCGCCGGAGGTGAGCCCCGTGGCCATCTTCCCCTGAATGATCATGAAGAAGATGACGACCGGGATGGAGATGAGCGTGGAGGCGGCCATCAGCGCGCCGTAGTCCGTACCGCGTTCCGTGGTGAAGGTCATCAGCCACACGTTGAGCGTGTACTTGGAGTTGTCGTTGATCAGGATGTACGCGAAGAGGTACTCGTTCCACGCGTTGACCAGGGCGAAGATCGACGCGGCCGCGAGCCCCGGGGCGAGCAGCGGGAAGATGATCCGGCGGAAGGCCCCCATGCGGGTACAGCCGTCCACCATCGCGGACTCCTCCAGCTCCACCGGGATGTTGATCACGAACCCGCGGATCATGATGGTCGCGAACGGCAGCGTGGACACCAGGTAGACGACGATGAGTCCCCAGTACTCGTCGATGCCGCCCAGCGCGTTCAGCTGGAGGTAGATCGGGATCAGCATCGCGGTCGGCGGCAGCATCTGGACCAGGATCATGATCATCATCAGCGCCTTCCGCCCGAAGAAGCGGAAGCGGCCGATGGCGAGCGCGGCGAGCGTCGCGATGATCATGCCGCCGACCACCGCGGTGACCGACACGATGAGGCTCGACTGGATCGCCGTGGCGAAGTTGTCCTGCTTCACCGCGCGCGCGAAGTTGTCGAAGGTGAGGGAGGACGGCCACAGGGTCTGGTCGTAGGACCGGATCTCGTGGTTGGGGCGCAGCGAGCTGACGACCAGCCAGTAGACCGGGAAGGCCATGACCCCGGCCGTGACCAGCGCCAGGATGTTGTAGCCGAGGCGGTTCCTCCTGCGGTCGGGCCTCAGGACCTGGGCCGGCGCGTTCGTGGGCGTGGAGGCGCTCATTCGACCTCTCCCGTCTTGATCAGCTGGCGCAGGTAGTACACGGCGACACCGGAGAGCATCAGGACGGTGATCAGCGCGATCGCGCTGCCCTGGCTGAAGGAGGTGGACTCGAAGGCCTTGGAGAAGGAGTAGAGGCCGAGGGTCTCGTAGTCGGGTTCGGGCTTGTTTCCGCGCAGCAGCCAGATCTGGCCGAACACGTTGAAGTCCCAGATGACCGAGAGGGTCGCGACCATGGTGAAGACGGGCTTGATGACGGGCCAGGTCACGTAGCGGTAGACGCCGTAAGCGGTGGCCCCGTCGAGTGAGGCCGCCTCCTCGAGCTCCTTGGGGACCTGGGTGAGGGCCGCGTACATCGTGATCACGACGAACGGGATGGCTCCCCAGACGACCAGGAGCGTGATGATGCCGAAGCCCTGCCAGGGGTCGAGGAACCAGTTGTGGCCGAGCCACTCGTCCTCGTTGCCCGTGATGTCGGCGAGCAGGGTGTTGATCAGGCCGTAGTCGGAGTCGGAGAACCAGCGGAAGACCGACGCGGCGACCATGAGCGGCATGGACCAGGCGGCGATCAGGGCCACCGTGAGGACGAGCCGCACCCAGGTGGAGAGCTTCAGCATCATCAGGGCGATCAGCAGGCCGATGCCCATGGTCAGCACGACGCAGATGGTCATGAAGACGAGGGTCCGGCCGACGACCGACCAGAACTCGGGGTCGCCGAGGATGTTCGTGAACTGCTCGAAGCCGACCCACGGGGTCTCGCCGTTGCCCCAGAGGGCCGCCCGTCCCAGGTCCTGGAAGGACATGATCACGGTCTTGATCAGCGGGTAGACGTAGACGGCGGCGATCGCCAGGATCGCCGGCAGGATCAGGAGGTAGGGGAGGAGTTCCCCCTTCTTCCTCCGCTTCTTCGTGCTCGGCCCGCCGGCTTCCTGCCCGGAGGGCGAGGTCCCGGTCTTCTCCGGGGCACGCGGCAGGGTGACCGGTGGACCGGCGGCCTTGGTGTCGGCAGCAGTCACGTGACTGACCTTCCATCGGGATTCCGGGGATCTGCATCCGGGAATCACGGCGTTTCTACCTGAGAAAGGGAGGCGGGGGCCCGGTGTTCGCCGGACCCCCGCCTGGAGAGCCGTAGGCCCGGGGACTACTTGTTGATGAGCTCGTTGATCTTGTCGTCGGCCTTCTTGGCGGCGTCGGCGGCCGAGGCGCCCTTGAGGATCTCCAGGAGCATGTTCTCCAGGACCTCCTCCTTCTCGATCGAGGTCCAGCCCGGCGCGATCGGCGTGAACCAGGCGTCCGGCACCGCGTTGGCGACGGCGGCCGTCTCCGGCTTCGACTTCAGCGGCTCGAGCTGCTTCTCGTTGTTCGGGAGGATGTTCTTGGAGGTGAGCACCTCCTGCGACTTCTCACTGGTGAACATCGAGACCCAGTCCTCGCCCAGGTCGGTGACCTTGGACTTGGCGGTCACCGCGAGGTCCGAACCGCCGATGAAGGACGGGAGGGCCTTGCCTTCCGGGCCGGGCATACCGGCCGTGGCGATCTTGCCCTCGAGCTTCGGGTTGCCGTTGTTGGCACCGTCGACGACGGAGCCGGCCTCCCAGCCGTTGCCGTAGATCAGGGCCGCCTTCTCGTTGGCCATGACGTTGGCGTGGTCCTGCTCGTCCTTCGTCAGGTCGGCCTTGTTGTACTTCTTGACCAGGTTGACGAAGTGCTCGATGCCCTTCTGGGACTCGGCGGAGGAGAGGTTGCCCTTCCACTCCTTCGCACCCTCGTCGTACTCGGCGATGGAGCCGCCGTACGCCGCGACGTAGGACATGGCCGCGTACCAGTAACGGCCCGGGAGGTAGAGGGACGAGAAGCGCTTGTCCTTCTTGCCGTACTCGGCCGAGACCTTGTCGAGCGCGGCGAGCAGCTCGTCCTCGGTCTGCGGAAGGGTGTCGCTGCCGGTGCCCTTCTTCAGCATGTCCTTGTTGTAGACCGCGACACGGGCACCCGCGTAGTAGGGCACGCAGAACTGCTTGCCCTCGAAGGTGCAGGTGTCCTTCAGGCCCTTGATCCAGGTGTCCGAGTTGTCGTACTTCTTGGGGTCGATCTCGGCGAGCGCGCCGTTGAGGATGTACTGCATCGTCTCGGTGTTGCCGAGCTCGACGACATCCGGGAACTTGTCGCCGCCGAGGGACGTGTCGAGCTTCTTGGCCTTGTCCGCCCACTGCTGGTACTGGACGTCGACCTTCACCTTGGGGTACTTCTTCTTGAACTGCGCGTTGACGTCCTTGACCAGTTCCGGCCAGGTGCTCTGCGCGTCGACCATGAGCCAGACCGTCAGGCTCTCGGTGCGGTCCTTCGGGTCCTTCGAGGCGTTGTCACTACTGTCCCCACCACACGCCGCGATCCCGGTCATCATCGCTGCGACGCCTACTGCCGCAATGAGCTTGCGCTTCATGCCACACCCTCCTCAGGGATACCAGCAACCCCCCGCCCACCGCGAAGACGTACGCCTGGCGCTACCTGTGGGGCTGGGACCTGGTCTTTAATGGTTTAGACCAGTACCGGGAGCTTGGCCTAGACCTTTAGGGGTGTCAAGGGTGTATAAGAAGTGCACTCGCGTCCGTTATCGGACCGACACCTGAGGGAGGGCGACGACCCGTGACGAGGCCGTGCCACCATGTGAGCCGCGACAGACGGAGGAGCCGGTGACGGCAGCAACGCAGCAGTCGGGAAGGCGGGCCATGGGTGCCGACGGGGGCAGCAGCACGAGCGAGACCGGTGCGGGTGCGCGCACCGCACGCGTCCCGAAGTACTACCGGCTCAAGCGCCATCTCCTCGACATGACGGACACCATGCCGCCCGGCACTCCGGTGCCGCCCGAGCGGACCCTGGCGGCGGAGTTCGACACCTCGCGCACCACCGTGCGCCAGGCCCTCCAGGAACTGGTGGTCGAGGGCCGGCTGGAACGCATCCAGGGCAAGGGCACCTTCGTCGCCAAGCCGAAGGTCTCCCAGGCCCTGCAACTCACCTCGTACACCGAGGACATGCGCGCCCAGGGCCTGGAACCCGCCTCCCAGCTCCTGGACATCGGCTACGTCACGGCGGACGACACACTCGCCGGACTGCTGGACATCACGACGGGCGGGCGGGTGCTGCGGATCGAGCGGCTCCGGCTCGCCAGCGGCGAACCGATGGCCATCGAGACCACGCACCTCTCGGCCAAGCGCTTCCCCGCGCTGCGCCGTTCACTGGTGAAGTACACCTCGCTCTACACCGCGCTGGCCGAGGTCTACGACGTCCGGCTCGCCGAGGCCGAGGAGACCATCGAGACCTCGCTCGCCACACCGCGCGAGGCGGGCCTGCTCGGCACGGACGTCGGCCTTCCGATGCTCATGCTGTCCCGGCACTCGATCGACGGGGACGGCGAGCCTGTGGAGTGGGTGCGCTCGGTGTACCGGGGTGACCGGTACAAGTTCGTGGCCCGTCTGAAGCGCCCCACGGACTGAGGCCGGTCCGCTCCACGGAACGTCCGATCCCCCTGCACAAGCGGGGGGATCAGTCATTTCGGGCGACGCCGTACCGTTGCAGGACCGCAATGCGGACAGGGGTGACGGTGGCCGGAACTCTCGCTTAGATTTCCTGCGCATTACACAGGTGATCAGCGAGGGGACGGAGTCGCCACATGCAAGAGGAAACCGGTGCGAAACCACCGACAGTCACACCCGGGAGGGTGGTCATCGCGCTATGCCTGATCGCCCCGTTCGTGGCGTTGCTCTGGGTCAGCTCGTACGCGAGGGTCGAACCGACCTTCATCGGCATCCCGTTCTTCTACTGGTACCAGATGCTCTGGGTGCTCATCTCAACCGGTCTGACCATGATCGCGTACGTGTTGTGGCGGCGTGACCAGCGCGCCCGCAAGGGGGGTGCGTCAGCATGAAGGACGGCGTGAACGGCGTCGCACTCGCCGTATTCATCTTCTTCTTCCTGGCCGTCACGGTCATCGGATTCATGGCCTCGCGCTGGCGCAAGGCCGAGAACGAGGCCAGCCTCGACGAATGGGGCCTGGGCGGACGGTCGTTCGGCACCTGGGTCACCTGGTTCCTGCTGGGCGGCGACCTCTACACGGCGTACACCTTCGTCGCGGTACCGGCGGCCATCTACGCGGCGGGCGCGGCCGGCTTCTTCGCCGTCCCGTACACGATCCTCGTCTACCCGCTGATCTTCACGTTCCTGCCGCGTCTGTGGTCCGTGTCGCACAAGCACGGCTACGTCACGACCTCGGACTTCGTGCGCGGCCGCTTCGGCTCGAAGGGGCTCTCGCTGGCGGTCGCCCTCACCGGCATCCTCGCCACGATGCCGTACATCGCGCTCCAGCTGGTCGGCATCCAGGCCGTGCTGGACGTCATGGGCGTCGGCGGCGGCGAGACCACGCACTGGTTCATCAGGGACCTGCCGCTGCTGATCGCGTTCGCGGTCCTCGCCGCGTACACCTACTCCTCGGGACTGCGCGCGCCCGCGCTCATCGCGTTCGTCAAGGACGGCCTGATCTATCTGGTGATCGCCGTGGCGATCATCTACATCCCGATCAAGCTCGGCGGCTTCGACGAGATCTTCTCCAAGGCCGGCGAGGCGTACGCGCAGACCAACGAGGCGACGGGCCAGCCGCGCGGCTCGCTCGTGCCCGGCGACATGGGCCAGTGGGGCTACGCCACGCTGGCTCTGGGCTCGGCTCTCGCCCTCTTCATGTACCCGCACTCCATCACGGCGACGCTCTCCAGCCGCAGCCGTGAGGTGATCCGGCGCAACACCACGATCCTGCCGCTGTACTCGCTGATGCTGGGCCTGCTGGCCCTGCTCGGATTCATGGCGATCGCCGCCGGCATCAAGGTGGACAACGGGCAGCTCGCGATCCCGCAGCTGTTCGAGAACATGTTCCCCGACTGGTTCGCGGGCGTGGCCTTCGCCGCGATCGGGATCGGAGCGCTGGTGCCGGCCGCGATCATGTCGATCGCCGCGGCGAACCTCTTCACCCGCAACATCTACAAGGACTTCATCAAGCCCGACGCGACCCCGGCCCAGGAGACGAAGGTCTCCAAGCTGGTCTCGCTGATGGTCAAGGTCGGCGCGCTCGCCTTCGTCCTCACCATGGACAAGACGGTCGCGATCAACTTCCAGCTGCTGGGCGGCATCTGGATCCTCCAGACGATGCCGGCCCTCGTGGGCGGCCTGTTCACCCGGTGGTTCCACCGCTGGGCCCTGCTCGCGGGCTGGGCGGTCGGCATGCTCTACGGCACGGCGGCCGCGTACGGCGTCGCCAGCCCGACCCAGAAGCACTTCGGCGGGTCCTCGAAGGAGATCCCGGGCATCGGCGAGATCGGCTACATCGGTCTCACCGCGATCGTGCTGAACATCGTCGTCGTGGTCGTGCTGACCTTCGTCCTCAACGCGCTGAAGGCCCCGGCCGGTGTGGACGAGACCTCGCCGTCCGACTACACCGCGGACGTGGGCGACCCGGGCGTCAAGGCCGAACTGCCCCCGGCCACGGCGGGTGCGCCGGGCGGTCACTGACCCCCACGGCAGTCGTCGAGCGTGACATCCGTCCGTCCCGGCAGGGTCAGCCCTGCCGGGACGGCGTCGTATCGGGTACCGGTCCTGCGGGACCGCCCTCATACGGAGCCGGGGCGGACACCGCGGCCGCGCTCCTGACATTCCGCCTGGAGTTCCGAACCGCCGCGACACTACATGTGGGGGCTGCCTCAATCGGCAGCCCCCACATGTATGCTCGACCTCGCTGTCGTCGCAGGGGAATCCGGTGCGAATCCGGAACTGTCCCGCAACGGTGTGACCGGTGTGCTTCTGCGCACCGGCGACAGTCCGAAGACCTGTCGACAGCGCGTCCGGCTCGACCGAACCGGACGCAGAGACGTCCGGGCCCCGCGGAGGGCCGGTGGACGCCGTGCGCCGCGCCGCCCCTCCCCCGGGTGCCTCCGTGCCCGGCTGCCCCGCTCCCGCAGGCCCCGAGCCGAGCGAGGGATAGCCCCAGTGACCATCGCGCCAGCCGACCCGGTTTCAGCCGCGGAATCCGAAGACCGCACGACCGACGCGCCCGGGACCGCACTGCTGCGGACCCTGACCGGCCTGACCGCCGATCTGCCCGACACCGACCCCGGCCGGGTAGCTGCCGCCGCGCTGCGCGGTCGCAACGCCCGGTCGGACGAGGCGGAGCTGCGCTCGCTGGCCACCGAGGCGGCCGCCGGTCTGATCTCCGAGGACCCGGCCTACTCCCGGCTCGCCGCGCGGCTCCTCACCCGGGCCGTCGCGGACGAGGCCGCCGGCCAGGGCGCTGTCTCCTTCTCGGCGTCGGTCGCCGCCGGGCATCGCGAGGGTCTGATCGCGGACCGTACGGCCGAGTTCGTCGCGCTGCACGCCGCCGCCCTCGACGCCCTGGTCGACCAGGCGCTCGCCGACGGCGCCGACGACCGCTTCGGCTACTTCGGGCTGCGGACGCTGCACAGCCGGTACCTGCTGCGCCACCCGCTCACCCGCCAGGTCATCGAGACCCCGCAGCACTTCATGCTGCGCGTCGCCGCAGGCCTCGCCGAGGACAACTCCGAGCGCGCCCTGGAGGAAGTGGCCGCGCTGTACGGGCTGATGAACAGGCTGGACTACCTGCCGTCCTCCCCCACCCTCTTCAACTCCGGCACCCGGCACCCGCAGATGTCCTCCTGCTACCTGCTGGACTCTCCGCTGGACGAGCTCGACTCGATCTACGACCGCTACCACCAGGTGGCCCGCCTCTCGAAGCACGCGGGCGGCATCGGACTCTCCTACTCCCGTATCCGCGCCCGTGGTTCACTCATCCGGGGGACCAACGGGCACTCCAACGGCATCGTGCCGTTCCTGAAGACGCTCGACGCCTCGGTCGCCGCGGTCAACCAGGGGGGCCGGCGCAAGGGTGCCGCCGCCGTCTATCTGGAGACCTGGCACGCGGACATCGAGGAGTTCCTGGAGCTGCGCGACAACACCGGCGAGGACCAGCGGCGTACGCACAACCTCAACCTGGCGCACTGGATCCCGGACGAGTTCATGCGCCGTGTCGACGCGGACACGGACTGGTCGCTGTTCTCCCCGGCCGACGCCCCCGAGCTGGTGGACCTGTGGGGCGACGAGTTCGACACGGCCTACCGCGCCGCCGAGGCCAGGGGCCTGGCGCGCAAGACCATGCCCGCCCGTGAGCTGTACGGCCGCATGATGCGCACCCTCGCGCAGACCGGCCAGGGCTGGATGACGTTCAAGGACGCCTCCAACCGCACGGCGAACCAGACGGCCCAGCCGGGCCGGGTCGTCCACTCCTCCAACCTCTGCACCGAGATCCTGGAGGTCACCGACGACGGCGAGACGGCCGTCTGCAACCTCGGTTCGGTCAACCTCGGCTCGTTCGTCGCCGACGGCACCATCGACTGGGAGCGGCTGGACGCCACGGTCCGCACCGCCGTGACCTTCCTCGACCGCGTCGTGGACATCAACTTCTACCCGACCGAGCAGGCCGGCCGGTCCAACGCCCGCTGGCGGCCCGTGGGTCTGGGCGCGATGGGTCTTCAGGACGTCTTCTTCCAGCTGCGGCTGCCCTTCGACTCCCCCGAGGCCCGCGCGCTGTCCACGAAGATCTCCGAGCGGATCATGCTGGCCGCCTACGAGGCGTCCTGCGACCTGGCCGAGCGGTCCGGCCCGCTGCCCGCCTGGTCCGAGACCCGCGCCGCCCGCGGCGTGCTGCACCCCGACCACTACGACACCGAGCCGCACTGGCCCGAGCGCTGGGACGCGCTGCGCGCCCGGATCGCGAAGACCGGGATGCGCAACTCCCTGCTGCTCGCCATCGCGCCGACGGCGACGATCGCGTCGATCGCCGGGGTGTACGAGTGCATCGAGCCGCAGGTCTCCAACCTCTTCAAGCGCGAGACGCTCAGCGGCGAGTTCCTCCAGGTCAACGCCTACCTGGTGGACGAGCTGAAGCAGCTCGGCGTCTGGGACGCGCGGACCCGTGAGGCACTGCGCGAGGCGAGCGGCTCCGTGCAGGGCTTCGCCTGGATCCCCGAGGACGTACGAGCGCTGTACCGCACCGCGTGGGAGATCCCGCAGCGCGGTCTGATCGACATGGCGGCGGCCCGTACGCCGTACCTCGACCAGAGCCAGTCGCTGAACCTGTTCCTGGAGACACCGACGATCGGCAAGCTCTCCTCGATGTACGCGTACGCCTGGAAGCAGGGGCTGAAGACGACGTACTACCTCCGCTCGCGCCCGGCGACCCGGATCGCCCGCGCGGCGTCCGGGAAGTCCGCGGCCACCGCCCCCATCCCCGTACAGCAGGCTTCGGCGCCCGACGCCGACGCGATCGCCTGCTCCCTCGAAAACCCCGAGTCCTGCGAGGCCTGCCAGTGATGAGTACGTCCGAGAACAAGAACCTGCTCGACCCGGGCTTCGAACTGACCCTGCGTCCCATGCGCTACCCGGACTTCTACGAGCGCTACCGGGACGCGATCAAGAACACCTGGACGGTGGAGGAGGTCGACCTCCACTCGGACGTGTCCGACCTCGCCAAGCTCTCACCCGGTGAGCAGCACATGATCGGCCGGCTGGTCGCGTTCTTCGCGACGGGTGACTCGATCGTCTCCAACAACCTCGTGCTGACGCTCTACAAGCACATCAACTCGCCCGAGGCGCGGCTGTACCTGTCGCGTCAGCTGTTCGAGGAGGCCGTGCACGTCCAGTTCTATCTGACGCTGCTCGACACCTATCTGCCGGACCCTGAGGACCGTGCGGCGGCCTTCGACGCGGTCGAGGAGATCCCCTCGATCCGCGAGAAGGCGCAGTTCTGCTTCCGGTGGATGGACTCGGTCGAGAAGATCGACCGGCTGGAGACGAAGGCCGACCGCCGGCGCTTCCTGCTCAACCTGATCTGCTTCGCCGCCTGCATCGAGGGTCTGTTCTTCTACGGCGCGTTCGCATATGTCTACTGGTTCCGTTCGCGGGGGCTGCTGCACGGTCTCGCGACGGGCACCAACTGGGTGTTCCGTGACGAGACGATGCACATGAACTTCGCCTTCGAAGTCGTGGACACCGTCCGCAAGGAGGAGCCGGAGCTCTTCGACGACGCCCTCCAGCAGCAGGTCACGGACATGCTGAAGGAGGCCGTCGAGGCGGAGCTGCAGTTCGGCCGCGACCTGTGCGGCGAGGGCCTGCCGGGGATGAACACCGAGTCGATGCGCCAGTACCTGGAGTGCGTCGCCGACCAGCGGCTCACCCGGCTCGGCTTCCCCGCGCTCTACGGCTCCGAGAACCCGTTCTCGTTCATGGAGCTCCAGGGGGTGCAGGAGCTGACCAACTTCTTCGAACGCCGCCCCTCCGCGTACCAGGTGGCGGTGGAGGGGTCCGTCGGCTTCGACGACGACTTCTGACCTCTCCTGCCCCTCCGCACCCTTCAAGGGCCTTCTAGACCCTCGCCCAGGACCTGAGGTACGGGCGCCGCGTGGCCGTGACCGGCAGCGCGGCGCCTGCCGCCTCCGGGGGTTGCGCCCGCCTCCGCCGTTCCGCGTCGCGCAGTTGGCGGTCGATGTGGCGCTCCCGTGCGAGGCCGACGAGGGCGGGCAGCAGGACGAGGATGAAAAGTGCGGCTATGACCAGGTAGCTCAGGAATGTGTTCATGGCTCCACTGTCGCCCTCGCGAGGGGAATCCGGCAGTGGCAGGACTGTCATGCAGCATCGAATTACTGCCACAATGGCGCCATGCTGAAGAATGTCGCCGTCCTGCTGCTCGACGAGGTACACCCCTTCGAACTCGGCGTCCTGTGCGAGGTGTTCGGGCTCGACCGCTCCGACGAGGGGCTGCCTGTACACGACTTCGCGGTGGTCTCGGCGGAGGGCCCCGTCCTGCAGACCCACGCCGGTTTCACCATCAGCACACCCCACGGACTGGAACGCCTGGAGGAGGCCGACCTCGTCGCCGTACCGGCGGGGAGCCGCTTCATGGACCGGGAGTACCCGGAAGAGGTCCTGGACGCCCTGCGCCGGGCCGTGGAGCGCGGCGCACGCGTGCTGAGCGTCTGCTCCGGCGCGTACGTCCTCGGCGCGGCCGGACTCCTGGACGGCCG
The DNA here is from genome assembly GCF_001700505.1 of Streptomyces mutomycini. Taxonomy (GTDB): domain Bacteria; phylum Actinomycetota; class Actinomycetes; order Streptomycetales; family Streptomycetaceae; genus Streptomyces; species Streptomyces mutomycini. The sequence continues at coordinate 42,690 of NZ_MAPV01000011.1, read as the reverse complement.
CCGCTGCACCACCCACTGGCGGCACGCCGACGCGCTGGCGCGCCGCTTCCCGAAAGCCGTCGTGGAGCCGGACGTGCTCTACGTGGACGAGGGCCCGGTCATCACGTCGGCGGGTACGGCCGCCGGCATCGACGCCGCCCTGCACCTGGTCCGCCAGGCGCACGGCCCCGCCGTCGCGAACGCCATAGCCCGCCGCATGGTGGTCCCCCCGCACCGGGACGGCGGCCAGGCGCAGTACATCAAGCGTCCGCTGCCCCGCACCCGGTGCGACACGGTCGGCGAGACCCTCGCCTGGATGGAACGTCATCTCGACCAGGAGATGACCGTGGAACAGCTGGCGGCGCAGACCCACATGTCGCCCCGGACCTTCGCCCGCCGTTTCCAGCAGGAGACGGGCACCACGCCGTACCGCTGGCTGCTGCGGCAGCGCGTACTGCTGGCGCAGCACCTGCTGGAGACGTCGGACGCGACGATGGACACGATCGCGGGACGGACCGGCTTCGGTAACGCGGCCGCGCTGCGGCATCAGTTCGTACGTTCGCTGGGCACGACCCCGAACGCGTACCGCCGCACGTTCCGGGGGCCGGACGCCCTGGCCGAGGCGGCCTGAGCGGACGGCCCCCGGAGTACCGTCAGATGCCGCAGCCGGAGGCCGACCAGAAGTGGTTCGGGCCCTGGTTCACGTGGATGTGGTCGCTGTGACCGGGGTACCCCGGGCCGAGGATCCCGTTGAACCCGTGGTACCGGGCCTGCTTGGCGATGGTGCACAGCGAGTGCGGACCGGAACCGAGATCGACCGCGTCACCGTACAGATGACGGCTGTTCGACGCCCCGCCGACCGCGGAGTTGCAGGAGTAGGACCGGAAGCCACTGGTGACCCGGATGGACTGGTCGCCGAGCGCGTGCCGCAGGGCCTCCAGCTTCCACATGCTGCTCAGGGCGTTGGCCTTGGCCGTGCCCGCGGCGACCGCTCCGCCCGCCCAGGTGCTGTTGCACTGGTTGAGCTCGGGGTAGGTGAAGTGGATCGGCGTGCAGTCGTCGTCCTGCAGCGCGTAGAGCTTGGACTGCGTGGCCGGTCCGGCGACACCGTCCGCGGCGAGGCCGTAGGCGGACTGGAAGCGCTTGACCGCTGCCGTGGTGGCGGGGCCGTACGAGCCGTCGATGGCCAGTACGGAGTTGTATCCCGGATAGCCGGCCACCCGGATCTGGAGCTGGGTGACGTCGGCGCCGGTGGCGCCGGGCGACAGGGTGCGGCTCCAGGTGTAACAGCCGTCGGCCTGCGCGGTGCCGGCGGTGACGACGGCACCGCCGATGGCGAAGGCCATGGTCATGACAAGGCCGAGCAACAGATGTGCGGTACGTCTGAGCATGGGATCTCCCTGCACGGTGAGGCGTAGAGGTGAGGCGTGAGGACGAGCCTGGCGGACGGGTCGACGCGCGTCAACTACCGCCGCTGAAACGCTGGTTGACCAAGAGGCATTTGCTCGCCCGCACCACCGGGGCACAGGGGAGGGGCCCCGCCGCCGGCGAGGCCCCTCCCCTGTGGCCGGGTCAGTCGTTCGGGACGACCTCGTAGCGGGGGGTGCCCTCCGCCATCTGCTTCAGCGCGTCCTTGCGGTCCCGCTTCGAGAGCCGGTCGATGTACAGGTAGCCGTACAGGTGGTCCGTCTCGTGCTGGAGGCAGCGCGCGAAGTAGCCGCTGCCGCGCACCTTCACCGCGTTGCCCCGGGCGTCCTGACCGCGCACGACGGCGTAGTCCGGACGCGCGAGCGGGGCGTATGCCGTGGGCACGGACAGGCATCCCTCGTTGGAGTCGTCGAGGTTGCGCTGCTCCGGCGCGAGGTCGTCCAGCACCGGGTTGCAGATGGCGCCGACGTGCCGCACCCCGTCGTCGTCGGGGCAGTCGTAGACGAAGACCTTGAGGTCCACACCGATCTGGTTGGCGGCCAGGCCCACGCCCTGCGCCGTCCGCTGGCTGGCGAACATGTCGTCGATCAGCCGCGCGAGCTCGTCGTCGAACTCCGTGACGTCCCTGCACTCCTTGTGCAGCACCGGATTGCCGACCACCGTGACCGGGCGGGAGGTGCCGCGCTCCCGGTGCGCGGCCTCGCGCGCCTCGCAGTCCTCGGTGTCCACGAGGAAGCCCTCGTCGTCCACACCGGTCTGCTCGTCCGTCTCCTGCTGCGACATGTCCGCCGTACGCCTTCCTGCAAACCTGAACCCGTGAGTACCCGCACCGGCATCGGTGCCCGTACAGCCTACGGGCACCGGTCAGCAGACTTCTTCCAGATCCCGCCACTCACGGCTGTCCGGGCTGTCCGCCACCCAGCCGTCCAGCAGGCCGCGGACCAGGCCGGGCGGGGCGGCTATGCCGCACTCACGCTCCGGTACCCACAGGTCACCGGCGGTGCGGTGGCCCAGTGGCCCTGGGTGGCCCGGCTCGCTGTGGTCGTGCGGGTCCAGATGCTCGCCGTCACCCTCGTCGCTCTCCATCCGGCTCTCCGAACAGGCGCGGCAGAGCAGCCGCACGGAGGACGACCAGTCCTCGGCGGCGAATCCGGCATCGGACGCGAGCTTCTCCAGCGCGTCCCGGTCCGACTCGGTGGCGGCCTCCAGGAGCACCACCCAGGTGGGGACGGGAGAAGGCGCCCACAGCTCGATCTCGTCGAAGACCGGGTACGACGGCCCGGCCGCCGTGATCCTCTCGCCGTTCGGCACCCCGTCGTGCAGGACGACCTCTCCCCAGCGCCGCCCCGAGGACGGCAGCGGGATCGACAGCACTTCCAGCCGTGCCGGATCGAGCCTGCGGCCCCACACGACCTCGGCCTCGCCCTCGGGCGAGAGCCGCACGGCCGCGCTGCCCAGCTCCATGCCGGTGGGCTCGCTGTTCGCCGCCGCGCCGTGCTGACCACTGCCCGGCACTCTCAGCCCGTAGGCCTGCCAGGCCCTGCGCGCAAGCGGCCAGTCCTGCAGCGCGGTGGCGGCGATCCCGACGTTCCACCAGTCCGGGGCCCCGGACTCACGGTCGAGCAGCGCCACGGCGCGCAGGCCCGCGGCCCTCGCCTGTTCCCAGTCGTGCCGGAACTTGTGCAGCAGCGCGAGATTGAACCAGGACTCGGAGAGCCAGGGCTCAAGGTCCGCCGCGCGCGTCAGCAGGGCCCCCGCGTCCTCGTACCGGCCGTCGCCGATCAGCGTGAACGCGCGGTCCGTGGCCTGCCGCCAAGAGGCGGACGGCCGATGCCGTACCTTCCCGAAGATCCTCACGATTCCCGCCTGTCCCGACTGGACACCCTCGTTTTCCGCTCTCCTTCGCATCCAACCATGCCCGGCCGGACGCCCGCTCATTACCCATGGGTTACCCAGCCCCGGCCGGGGTCAGACCGCCCCGCGCCAGGACTCTGGCCAGTGCTTCCACCACCTGTGGCTGGTAGTCGCTGCCGGTGCCGAGCCTGAGCTGCTCCAGAGCCCCCAGGGGCCCCTTGACGCCTTCCCCGCACAGGTCGTCGTACGCGTTGACCGCACGGACGATCCTGGCGGCGGTCTGCTGTTCCCGGTACGGATCCGCCTGCTGCTCGACCACCACGGCGACCGCGGGATCCACCCCGGTCTGCCGGACCACCGCCCCGCCGAGCAGGGCGATCCGGCGCTGCTCCGCCGCCGGCAGGACGGCGGTCGCCCCCTCGGCCACCGGGTCGACGAGCGAGAGCTGGCCGATGTCGTGCATCAGCGCCGCGTACTCCAGCACGGTCAGCTCGGGGCCGGCGAGCCCCAGCTCCCGCCCGACGGCAGTGGAGAGCTCCGCCACTCTGCGGGCGTGCCCGTGCGGGGTGTAGCCCGCGATCTCCGTGGAGCGGGCCAGCGACGCGATGGTCTGCCTGTACGTCGTACGGACGGCGGCGTAGCGGCGGAACGACACCTGGGTGAGCAGCAGCGGTACACACAGGACCGGCAGGGCCCACAGTCCGGCGACGGCGACCCCCAGCGCCATTACGGCACCGGTCGCGCCGACCGCCGAGCCGATGCCGCTGAGCGCGCGGAGCTCGTCGCGGAGCTGCGGCCCGTACGGACGGGACGTGTCCGCCGTCAGAGCGGTGAGGACTGCGTCGCAGAGTGCGGTGAGCACCAGGGTCACGACCAGGAAGAGGGTGACGTATGGCCCCTCCCCGAACCAGCGTTCCGACCGGCCCGAATGATGGAGAGGCTGGAAGCACACGGCGGCGAAGGCCACGGTCAGCACGCGGCGGGCCGCCTGGTCGGGCCCGGGGCCGCTGCCGCGCGCCATGTGCGGCACGGAGGCGAGCAGCTGGGCCGCGACGACGACCGTGATCACCTGGAGGACGCCGTGCGAGGTGTCCTCTCCGGCGCTGCGACCGAGCAGCGCGTACGCGAGTGCGCCGGCCGCCCCCAGCGGCGCGGGCTCGCGCTCACCGGGCAGGGCGCCCCAGCGGGCCAGCTCGCCCACGGTGACCAGCACACCGAAGGCGAGGGCGTGCCCGGGCTCGACGACGCCGGTCCACAGGGTGTGCCCGAGGGCTACCGCCGCGAGGAGGAGCGCGGCGCCACGTACCGCGAGGACGGCCGGCGGGGTCCGGACGGGGGTCACCGCTGCTGTCCGGGCCGGTCCGGGGACCCTGTGGCGGCCGGCAGGGATCCCGGCCGCTGCACCGGCAGTCCTGGCCCTTCCTCGTCCGAGGTGACCGTGTTGGCCGCTGCGGACCAGCCGTGCCGGTCCAGGGCGCGCGCAAGCGCTCGTACCATTCGCGGGTCGAACTGACTGCCGGCGCAGCGCCGCAGCTCCTCCACGGCCGCCGGAACGGGCCGTCCGCGGCGGTAGGAGCGCGTCGAGGTCATCGCGTCGAAGGCGTCCGCGACGGCGACGACACGGGCGAACTCGGGAATCCTGTCGCCTGCGAGGCCGTACGGATAGCCGCTGCCGTCGAGCCGCTCGTGGTGGTGCAGGATCGCTTCGCGCGCCTCGTCCAGGAAACCGATGCCCCGGACGATCTCGTGGCCGTACTCCGGGTGCAGCTCGATGACCCGGCGCTCCTCGGGGGTGAGGGGCCCGTCCTTGCGCAGGACCCTCGTCGGGACGCCCAGCTTGCCGACGTCGTGCAGGATGCCGGCGAAGCGGAGGGCTTCCATCCGGCTCTCCTCCATGCCGAGTTCACGGGCGATCAGCTCGGAGGCGCGGCCCACCCGCTCGCTGTGTCCACGGGTGTAGCCGTCCTTGATGTCGACGGCCTGGACGAGTGCCCTGATCGTGGCGCGGTGTGCCGCCTGCCGGCGGTGGTACTGCGCGAAGACCCAGCAGGAGATGTACATCGGCAGCAGGACGACGAGCGCGGACAGCGGGCCGTAGGAACTGCGCCACAGGACGGCCATCATCAGCCCCGCGAGCGCGTGCACCAGATGCGGTCCCACGGAACCGGCCGGCAGCCCGCGCCAGGCGTGCCGGACGGCCACGCGCTCGGCCGTGACGAGGATGCCGCCGTCCGTCGCCGCCAGCACGAGGCTGAAGACGAGTGCCGTGGCGCAGGCAGGGACCAGGGCGTAGGGGAGGTCGGGAACGGCGCCCTCCGCGGCGCCGCCGAGCGTGGCCGGTCCCCCGAGGAGCGCGTAGGTCCATGAGGCCGCACCGACGGTCAGGGCGAGCTGGGCGGCCCGCCAGATGCGGCGGGCCGCGACGGGCGGCCGGTCCACACGGCCCGCGAGTGCGCCGGGTACGGCGACGAGGACGGCGGCGGACGGCGGCAGCAGGAAGGCGGCGGTGAGCAGCACGGGGAAGAACGATCCGGCACTGACCGGCACGGCCCTGCCGAAGAAGCGGCAGCGGCCGGGGAGTTCACAGGCCGTGCAGAGCGCGGCCAGGAGGCCCAGCGTGCCCCATGGGGTGCCGGCCCCGGGGGACAGTGCGGGAGCGGCGCAGAGTACGGCACAGACCGCCGCGCACAGGATATGGACGCGTGCTGCCCCCGGTGTGCCCCTCACCCGTACCGCCCGCCCCCAGCCTGGTCGATGGAGGCGCCAGGCTAGCGACTGGGAAATCGGTCGGGGCCCGAACGAGCCGAATTAGCACATTCGGGTGACACAGCGGGGGGCGGGGCGAACCGCCGCGCGGACGGATGCCGGTCACGCGGCAGGGGTCACGCGGCGGTGGTCACTCGGCGGCGGCCGGACGGTCCGCGCCGCCCATGGTCACGTCCTGCTCGGGCACGGCCTGTCCCGAACGGATCAGGTCGATCCGTCCCATCACCTTCGAGCGCAGGTCGGAGGGGACGTCGTCCTGTCCGCAGCAGCGCTTGACCAGCTTCTTCACGGCCTGCTCCAGGCCGTACTTCTCCAGGCACGGGGAGCACTCCTCGAAGTGCACCTCGAATTTGGTGCAGTCGCCCTCGGGCATCTCATGGTCGAGAAACTCGTAGAGATGATCGAGAACCTCTGAGCAGTCCGTCTCGTGCGGCTCTCCGCAGCTCATGAGGCCGAGCCTTTCGTTTCGTCCGACTCACCGGCTCCGGCCGGGACGAGCCCGCGCTCACGCGCGTAGTCCTCCAGCATGCCGCGCAGCTGACGGCGTCCCCGGTGCAGCCGGGACATCACCGTACCGATGGGTGTCCCCATGATGTCCGCGATCTCCTTGTAGGCAAAGCCCTCTACATCGGCGAGATACACGGCGATGCGGAACTCCTCGGGGATCGACTGCAGCGCGGACTTCACGTCGGAGTCCGGCAGGTGATCGAGCGCCTGGGACTCCGCCGAGCGCAGACCGGTCGACATGTGCGACTCCGCACGCGCCAGCTGCCAGTCCTCGATCTCCTCGGCGGCGCTGCGCTGGGGTTCCCTCTGCTTCTTGCGGTACGAGTTGATGAAGGTGTTGGTGAGGATGCGGTACATCCACGCCTTGAGGTTCGTGCCCTCACGGAACTGGTGGAAGGAGCCGTACGCCTTGGCGTAGGTCTCCTGCACCAGGTCCTCGGCGTCCGCTGGGTTGCGTGTCATGCGGAGCGCGGCCGAGTACATCTGGTCCAGGAATCCGAGGGCGTCCCGCTCGAAGCGCGCGTTGCGCTCGGCGGTCGTCTCCTGCGCGCGGCCGTCGTCGGTCCCTGTGTCGGTCCCAGTGACCGGACCCACCTCCTCCAACGATGTGGCGGAACCGAGACCGGACCCGCTCGCCTCGGAGAATAGTCGACCTTGCTTCTTCGCGGGCTGTCGATCGGCTCCGCCCGGAGCGCGCGCCGGGGTGCTCCTCGCCGCATGCAGCACGGTCCACTCCAGATCTGCGGCGTTCGAGCGCTTCGGGCAGATGGTCGAACCCATGCGACGGACTCCCTCTTCACGTACGACGTTGTTGTACCGACACCAGCCACAACAGCCGCTCCGCACGGCGCATTCCCGGTGCGCCCGCGCGCGGGGAGCGTGACCGGGGTCATGTCGTCAGGAGAGTCCGTCCAGCCACTCGGCGACCGCCCCGGCAAGGAGGTCCATCGCCTGATCCTGGGTCAGTGGTGCCTTCTTCGGCACGGCGAAACCATGATCCGCGTACGGCACCTCTACAAGGCGGTGGCTTCCGGGAAGGAACTCCTCCGGCCGCCCGAAGGGGTCGCGGCCGCCCTGCACCACGAGGGTGGGCACGCCCGCGCCGAGCAGTTCGCCGGCGCGGGACTTCTCCGGCTTGCCGGGGGGATGCAGCGGGAAGCTCAGGGCGAGCACCGCGCGGGCCCCGAGTTCCGACGCCGTACGGCAGGCCACCCTGGCACCCGCGCTGCGGCCACCGGCGACGACCGGAAGCCCCGGGGCCGTCAGCGCCGGCCACAGTCCCCGCCAGCCGGTGTCCAGGGTCCGGGGCGCCGGAGCCAGCTTCTTCCCGGCCACCCGCCACGGCTGCTCGACCAGGGCCACGGTCACCCGGCGGCCCGGCAGTACGGCGGCCAGGGCCCGGAGGTCACGTGCCTCGATGCCGCCGCCCGCGCCGTGGCTGACGGCGAGCACCAGGCGCGCCCCCTTCGCGGGGAGCCAGGTGATCCTGGCCTCTCCGGCATCCGTGCCGACGCTCTCGGTCTGCTGTGCTGTCCCTGCAGTACGGCTCACGGCCCCCATACTGCCGGGTCAGAAGAGCGTGCTCACCTCTGGCGCGGCCAGCTCCTCCAGGAGTTCCGGGCCGTTGTTGCGGACGTTGCTGACGGCCGTCGCCACCGGGTAGGCCCGCATCAGCCCGCCTGGAGGCGGCTCCAGCAGCGCCCTCAGCTCCTCGATGCCGGTGTGCGACGGGTCGAGCCAGTCGTCCCAGCGGTCCGGGGTCAGCATCAGCGGCATCCGGGGGTGGATGTCGGAGAGCGAGGCGGGCCCCTCGGCGGGGGCCACCGCGAGCGGGGCCGTCTCCGCCTCGGTGGTGATCACCGAGCAGGTCACCCACCAGGCCCCCGGGTGGTCGTCGGGCAGCGTCCGGTCGCGCCAGAACTCGTACAGGCCGGCCATGGCGAAGACCGAGCCGTCCGCGGGTGTCACGAAGTACGGCTGTTTGCGGGGCCGCTTCTTCTTCCCCTTCTCCTCCAGCTGCCGCTCGTCGGCGCCGGTGACCCACTCGTAGTAGCCGTCGGCCGGGAGGATGCAGCGCCTCGACACGAAGGGCCGGCGGAAGGACGGCTTCTCGTGGACGGTCTCCGCGCGGGCGTTGATCATGCGGGCGCCCCCTTCCGGCGACTTCGACCAGGACGGCACGAGTCCCCATTTCAGGGCGCGCAGCTGGCGAACCGGACGCTGATCGTCTGCGTCCTTCACAGGACGGTCCAGAACCGCGTAGACCTCCTTGGTCGGCGCGACGTTCCAGTCGGGCTCCAAGGTCTCCGTGGGTTCCCACTTCTCCACGCCGAAAAGCCCGGTCAGATCCTCCGGCCGCCGGCTCGCTGCATACCGTCCGCACATAAGTGCCAGACTGCCACGACCCGCCGGCCGAGTGGACCCCATCCCCTCAAGGACCTGAAGGAGCCGCCCGCACCATGGACAGCACCGAACTGGGCGATCTGTGGGATCGCGTCTTCGGAACCCAGCCCGCCCCCGAGCAGTGGCTGGTGGTCGTCACGGCCACGGCGGCGCTCGTCGCGGTGGTACCGAACCTCATATGGCGCCTCTCCCGTAACGCGATCACCATCGCGCACGAGGGAGGACACGGGCTTGTCGCCCTGCTCACGGGGCGGCAGCTCTCCGGTATCCGGCTGCACTCGGACACCAGCGGCCTGACCGTCAGCCGCGGCAAGCCCACCGGCGCCGGCATGATCCTCACCGCGGCGGCCGGCTACACGGCACCGCCGCTGCTCGGGCTGGGCGGCGCCTGGCTGCTGACCAACGGCAGGATCACCCTGCTGCTGTGGCTGGCGACCGCCCTCCTGGCGGTGATGCTGGTGATGATCCGCAATCTGTACGGGGCGCTGACGGTCATCCTCACGGGGACGGCCTTCCTGCTCGTGTCCTGGCTGACCTCCGCCGACGTCCAGTCGGCGTTCGCGTACACCGTGGTCTGGTTCCTGCTGCTCGGCGGCGTGCGCCCGGCGTTCGAGCTCCAGTCCAAGCGCAGGCACGGCGGCGCCCCCGACTCGGACGCCGACCAGCTCGCCCGGCTGACGCACGCGCCGGCCGCGATCTGGCTCTTCCTCTTCCACGCGGTGTCGCTCTGCTCGCTGATCGGCGGCGGACGCTGGCTCCTCGGGCTGTGAGGGCGGGTGACCGGGCCCGCCCGTACCACCTTTGTATTACGCCCCGGTTTCGGCCTTTTTGTTCAGGATCTGGGTTTGCTGTGAGCCACTAAAGTGAGGGGCATGACCGAAAGTTCCGTGCACCCCGCCCTCTGGCCCGCCCCCCGAGCGACCGGGGCCGTCGACGCGACCGTCACCGTGCCCGGATCCAAGTCGGTCACCAATCGCGCGCTCGTCCTCGCCTCGCTGTCCTCCGAGCCCGGCTGGCTGCGCCGCCCGCTGCGCTCCCGCGACACCCTGCTGATGGCCCAGGCGCTCCGCGCGATGGGCGTCGGCATCGAGGAGGGTGTGGGCCCGGACGGCTCGGGCGAGGCATGGCGGGTCATCCCCGCCGGTCTGCACGGCCCCGCACGGGTGGACGTGGGCAACGCGGGGACGGTGATGCGTTTCCTGCCGCCCGTGGCCTGCCTCGCGGACGGCCCCGTCCACTTCGACGGTGATCCGCGGTCCTACGAGCGACCGCTGCACGGTGTGATCGGGGCGCTGAAGTCCCTGGGCGCCCGGATCGACGACGACGGCCGCGCGACGCTGCCGCTGACCGTGCACGGCGCGGGCGCACTGGACGGCGGCACGGTGGCCATCGACGCCTCCTCGTCCTCCCAGTTCGTCTCCGCGCTGCTGCTGTCCGCGCCGCGGTTCAACCAGGGCGTGGAGGTGCGCCACACGGGCTCGGCCCTGCCCTCCATGCCGCACATCCGGATGACCGTCGACATGCTGCGCTCGGTCGGGGCCCAGGTCGACGAGCCGGAGTCGGGCGGCGAGCCCGACGTCTGGCGGGTCTCCCCCTCCGCCCTGCTGGGCCGCGACCTGACCGTCGAGCCCGACCTCTCCAACGCCCAGCCCTTCCTGGCCGCCGCGCTGGTGACCGGTGGCCGGGTCACGGTCCCCGACTGGCCGCTGCGGACCACCCAGCCGGGTGACGCGCTGCGCGAGATCTTCACCGCAATGGGTGGTGCGTGCGAGCTGACCGAGCACGGTCTCACCTTCACGGGCTCGGGCTCGGTCCACGGCATCGACGTGGACCTGAGCGAGGTCGGTGAGCTGACACCCGGCATCGCGGCCCTCGCCGCCCTCGCCGACTCCCCGTCCACCCTGAGCGGCGTCGCCCACCTGCGGCTGCACGAGACGGACCGGCTGGCGGCGCTCACCAAGGAGATCAACGGTCTCGGCGGCGACGTCTCGGAGACCGCCGACGGCCTGCGGATCCGTCCCCGCCCGCTGCACGGCGGCGCCTTCCACACCTACGACGACCACCGGATGGCCACCGCGGGCGCGATCATCGGCCTCGCCGTCGCGGGGGTGGAGATCGAGAACGTCGGCACGACGGCCAAGACCCTGCCGGACTTCCCGGATATGTGGACCGGCATGCTCGGGGAGCCCTCGGGAGCCGTCGGCGTATCGCCCGGAGCGCTCGGCGCCCCGGCGGGAAGCCGCGGGGTCTGAGGGCATGCGCCGCTACGGGAAGAACCCCGACGAGGACGACATCCGCGTCCGCCCCAACCCCAAGGGCAACCGGCCCCGTACGCACACCCGCCCCAAGCACGAGGACGCCCAGGAGGGCATGGTCCTCACCGTCGACCGGGGCCGGCTGACCTGTCTGGTCGGCGACCGCACGGTGACGGCCATGAAGGCCCGCGAACTGGGCCGCAAGGCCGCCGTGGTGGGCGACCGGGTCTCCCTGGTGGGTGATCTCTCCGGCGCCAAGGACACCCTGGCCCGCATCGTGCGGATCAGCGCGCGTACGTCGGTGCTGCGCCGCACGGCCGACGACGACGACCCCTTCGAGCGGGTGGTCGTCGCCAACGCCGACCAGCTGGCCGTGGTCACGGCGCTCGCCGACCCCGAACCCCGCCCGCGCATGATCGACCGCTGCCTGGTGGCGGCGTACGACGGCGGGCTCACCCCGCTCCTGGTGCTGACCAAGTCGGACCTGGCCTCGGCGGACAAGCTCCTGGAGGCGTACACCCCGCTGGGCGTCCCCTACGTCGTGACCAGCCGTGAGGAGCTGGAGAACGGCGACGCCGCCGACCGGGTGCGGGAGCTGCTGAACGACCGGGTGACCGCGTTCGTCGGCCACTCCGGGGTCGGCAAGACGACCCTGGTCAACGCCCTGGTACCCAAGGACCGGCGCCGGACGACCGGGGTGGTCAACGCCGTCACCGGGCGGGGCAGGCACACCACCACGTCGGCGCTCGCACTGCCTCTGCCGGACGGCCGGGGCTGGGTCGTCGACACTCCGGGCGTGCGGTCGTTCGGGCTGCACCACGTCGATCCCTCGCGGGTCATCAACGCCTTTCCCGATCTCCAGCCGGGCACGGAGAACTGCCCGCGTGGCTGCACCCATGACAGCCAGGAGCCGGAGTGCGCCCTGGATCCGTGGGTCACGGAGGGGCACGCCGATCCGGCACGGCTCGACTCCCTGCGGAGGCTGCTCGCGACCCGTGAGCGGCGCGAGGGCGACTGAGGCACGGCACGGCAGGACCGACGGACACCGGGCTGCCCGACTCGCGCACGTTTGCGGTCTCCCACGGCCGGTAAGGGCATAATCGCGCAAGCGAGACGAAGCGTCACCTATGTGGGAGGCACCTGACGATGGCGTGGTTGCTGGTCGTGGTCGCCGGACTGCTCGAGACCGGCTTCGCCGTGTGTCTGAAGCTCTCGCACGGATTCACCCGGCTCTGGCCGACGGTCGCGTTCTGCGCGTTCGCCCTCGGCAGCTTCGGTCTCCTCACGCTGGCCCTGAAGAAGCTCGACGTCGGCCCGGCGTACGCGGTGTGGACGGGCATCGGGGCGGCGGGTACGGCGATCTACGGGATGGTCTTCCTGGACGACGTGGTCTCGACGCTCAAACTGGTGTCGATCTCGCTGGTGATCGTCGGAGTGATCGGCCTGCAGCTGTCCGGTTCGGCGCACTGAGCCCCGGGGCCGGCGGGAAGCCGCCCCGCACGGGTCCGTGTAGCCCGGGCGGGTGGCTGTGGATACTGTGACGGCATGCCCGATTACCACGATGATCTGCGCCTCGCCCACGTACTGGCGGACGCCGCCGACGCGGCGACGATGGACCGGTTCAAGGCTCTGGACCTCAAGGTCGAGACCAAGCCGGACATGACGCCGGTGAGCGAGGCGGACAAACACGCGGAGGAACTCATCCGCGGGCACCTGCACCGGGCGCGCCCGCGCGACGCGATCCTGGGCGAGGAGTACGGGATCGAGGGCACGGGTCCGCGGCGCTGGGTCATCGATCCGATCGACGGCACCAAGAACTACGTACGGGGCGTCCCCGTCTGGGCGACGCTGATCTCGTTGATGGAAGCGGGCGAGAACGGCTTCCAGCCGGTGGTCGGCGTGGTGTCGGCCCCCGCGCTGAGCCGCCGCTGGTGGGCAGCCAAGGGCGCCGGCGCCTTCTCCGGCCGCAGTCTGACCTCCGCGTCGCGGCTGCACGTGTCGAAGGTCGAGCGGATCGAGGACTCCTCGTTCGCGTACGCCTCGATGACCGGCTGGGAGGAGCAGGGCCGGCTCGACGGCTTCATGGACCTCACGCGGGCCTGCTGGCGCACCCGGGGGTACGGGGACTTCTGGCCGTACATGATGGTCGCCGAGGGTTCGGTGGACATCTGTGCGGAGCCGGAGCTCTCCCTGTGGGACATGGCGGCGAACGCGATCATCGTCCAGGAGGCCGGCGGGCGGTTCACCAGCCTGGACGGGGTGCCCGGCCCCGGCGGCGGCAACGCGGCGGCGTCCAACGGGCTGCTGCACCACGAGCTGCTCGGCTATCTCAACCAGCGCTACGAGTGATCTGAGCCGGGTATCCACCGACGGCGGGCGCACGCACCCTTGTTGAGACCCCCCCTGGGTGCGACTCTGGGAGTCCCCCCACTTGTGAACTTGTGAATCGCCTCACGAAGGCGACTCCACAGCTCACTTCCCGAAGGAGGCGGCTACCCAGATGCTTGTCCGTGACGCCATGAGCACCCTGGTCCTCACCATCGGCCCGGCCCACACACTCCGTCAGGCGGCCCGGCTGATGTCGGCCCGCCGCATCGGCGCCGCAGTCGTCCACGACCCGGACACCTGCGGCCTCGGCATCATCACCGAGCGCGACATCCTCGACGCGGTCGGCGCCGGGCTGGACCCCGACGTCGAGACCGCCTCCACCCACACCACCACCGACGTGGTCTTCGCCTCCCCCGCCTGGACCCTCGATGAGGCGGCGGCGGCCATGACGCACGGCGGCTTCCGGCATCTGATCGTGCTGGACGGCGACGGTCCGGTCGGCATCGTCTCGGTGCGCGACATCATCAGGTGCTGGGCGCCGGCCAGGAGACATGCCGCGGACCTGCCCCTCTGACTCCGGCCCTCCCCTTCACCCCGGGTGCGTCCGGCCCACCGCGAACGGCAGCGGGCCGGACCCCCGGGAGCACCCCGGGAATCCGGCCCACCGCCGTCGGCAAGGGCTACAGGCCGCGCAGGGCCTGGACCGCGGCCTCCAGCCGCTTGCCGAAGTCTCCGTCGGCCTGACGGAAGTTGTTGACCGCCCGCTCGGCGATGTCGTCGCGCGAGACCTTGGAGATGAATCCGGCGAGGTTGTCGATCAGCCGGACCTTCTCGTCCTCGGACAGCAGACGGTAGAGGTTGCCGGCCTGGACGAAGTCGTCGTCCTCGGCGTGGAGCGGCGCCTCGTGGTTGCCCGTGCCGCCCGTGACGGGTACGGACTCCCAGAGCGGCCGGTCCGTCTGGGCCGGGCCGCCGAAGCTGTTCGGCTCGTAGTTCTTCGCACCCTTGTGGCGGCCGTCGTACAGGTAGCCGTCACGGCTGTTGGTGCGCGCCTCGGTGGCGTGCGGGCGGTTCACCGGCAGGTGGTCGGCGTTGATGCCGACGCGGTAGCGGTGGGCGTCGCCGTACGCGAAGAGGCGGCCCTGGAGCATCTTGTCCGGGGACGGGCCGATGCCGGGCACGAAGTGCGCCGGACTGAAGATCGACTGCTCGACCTCCGCGAAGACGTTCTCCGGGTTGCGGTTGAGCTCCAGCTTGCCGATCTCGATCGGCGGGTAGTCCTCGTGCGGCCACACCTTGGTGAGGTCGAACGGGTTGAAGCGGTACGTGGCCGCCTCGGCCGCCGGCATGATCTGGACCTGCACGGTCCAGGACGGGAAGTCACCGCGCTCGATGGACTCGCGCAGGTCACGCTGGTGGCTGTCCGGGTCCACACCGGAGAGGCGGACGGCCTCCTCGGTGGTGAGGTTCTCGATGCCCTGGTCGGTCTTGAAGTGGTACTTGACCCAGAAGACCTCGCCGGCCTCGTTGTTCCACTGGAACGTGTGCGAGCCGTAGCCGTTCATGTGACGGTACGAGGCCGGGATGCCGCGGTCACCGAACAGCCAGGTCACCTGGTGCGTGGACTCGGGGGACAGACCCCAGAAGTCCCAGACGTTGTCCGCCTCCTGCGAGCCGGTGTACGGGTCGCGCTTCTGGGTGTGGATGAAGTCGGGGAACTTGATGGCGTCCTTGATGAAGAACACCGGGGTGTTGTTGCCGACGAGGTCGTAGTTGCCCTCCTCGGTGTAGAACTTCAGCGCCCAGCCGCGAGGGTCGCGCGCGGCGTCGGCGGAGCCGAGGTTGCCCGCCACGGTGGAGAAGCGCAGAAACGTCTCGGTCTGCTTGCCGACCTCCGAGAGGAACTTCGCCCGGGTCCACTGCGAGACGTCACGGGTCAGCGTGAAGGTGCCGTACGCACCGGCACCGCGGGCGTGCACGACGCGCTCCGGGATGCGCTCGCGGTTGAAGTGGGCGAGCTTCTCGAGAAGCGCCTGGTCCTGGACGAGAACCGGTCCACCCGGGCCAGCGGTCTCGCTGTTCTGATTGTCGGCCACCGGAGCGCCGGCCTCCGTGGTGAGCGGTCCCTGAGTCACGCGCGCCTCCTGCGTCATGTCCTGCACAGCGATGTGTCCCGCACAGCTCGTTCGCTGTGCAGCGTGCACTCGGCCGAACCTGCCCTTGGCCAGTACGTCACCGATCCTACAATGGACTTTGTCCAAGTCAAACAACTATCTAAAGTCACACCCACTCGGGACTCGGTCTCTCCACTGTTAGGCTGGGCCCCATGAGTGACCTCCTGGAACGACTTCGTGGACGCGGCTGGCGCATGACGGCACAGCGGCGCGTGGTGGCCGAGGTTCTCGAGGGGGACCATGTGCATCTGACGGCGGACGAGGTCCACGCGAGGGCCGTCGACCGACTGCCGGAGATCTCCCGAGCCACCGTGTACAACACGCTGGGCGAGATGGTGTCCCTCGGAGAGGTCATCGAGGTCTCCACCGACCGCCGGGCGAAGCGGTACGACCCGAACGCTCATCGCCCCCACCACCACCTGGTGTGCGCCCGCTGCGGAGCGATCCGGGACGTGCACCCGTCCGGCAACCCGCTGGCGGACCTGCCGGACGACGAGCGCTTCGGCTTCACCGTCTCGGACGTCGAGGTGACCTACCGCGGCATCTGCCCGAACTGCTCCGCCACCGCCTGAGCCCCCGGCCGGCACCGCCTGACGGAGCTTCCCGAAGCACCCCGCCGGGCGGCCCCTCATCCGGGCAGCCGCCGGTCTTTGCACCGGCATACGACAGAGGCCCGAAACCTTGGAAGGTTCCGGGCCTCTGTCTTTCAGTAGCGGGGACAGGATTTGAACCTGCGACCTCTGGGTTATGAGCCCAGCGAGCTACCGAGCTGCTCCACCCCGCGTCGTTGTGAGTGCAACAGTACGGCACTCACGACGACCGGAGCAAATTCATTCGCCGGACACCCGTGCGCAGCCATGGCGGGCCGGCCCGGTCGTCGTCACGCGGTGAGCTCCTGGTGCAGCGCCTCCAGCAGGCGCGCGGCCCGCTCGGTCACCTCCGCAGGCCCCAGCTCGACGGCCCGGGCGCACCAGCGCTGCCCTTCGGTGAGCTCGCCCCGCCGGGCGGCGAGCAGCGCGAGGCGCAGGGCCGCCCTGCCGTGCCCGTCGTTGGCCGCGCGGCTCCACCACAGGGCCGCCTCACGCTCGCTGCCCTCACGGGCGAGCAGCAGGCCGAGGTTGAACGCCCCGTTGCGGCTTCCCGACTCGGCGGCCTCGCGGTACCAGCCCGCGGCGCTCGCCATGTCGCCGCGCGCGGCCGCGAGCATCCCGGCCCTGACCTGGGCACGGCGGTGCCCCTGCTCGGCCGCCCTCTCGTACCACTCCTCGCACTCGGTCCTCTCCGGCATCGGCTCTCCCAGCGCGGGAGGTCCCGGGGCCGGCTGGCGCCGGTCGAGGACACCTGCCAGCCGGAAGGCGGCCTCCGCGCTGCCGCCGCCCGCGGCGCAGCGCAGATGACGCTCCGCCTCCCGCTCGTCGCCATCCCGCAGCAAGGCCATGCCCACCTGCAGCGCGGCATCGGTGTGTCCGGCGGCGGCCGCCCGCTGGTACCAGCCGATCGCCGCGCGGTCCTCGTCGCGTCCGGCGTGCAGGATGCCGAGGTTGAAGGCCGCGTCCACGCTGCCCGCCTCCGCGGCCTTGGAGAACCAGGGCTCGGCCCCGGTCGCATCCCCGGCCTGGAGCAGCAGCACGGCCAGCGCGTTCGCCGCCTCGCGGTGCCCGGCGTAAGCGGCCCGGCGGTACCACTGCTCGGCCTGCGGTATCCGGTCCTGGGCGGCGCAGAGCAGGCCGAGGTTGTACGCCCCGTTGACGTCACCGGCGTCCATGGCGGCGCGGTACCAGCGCTCCGCGGTCTGCTGTTCGCCCCTGGCGGCGTGCAGTGCGCCCAGTGCGTTGGCGGCGTTGCCGTCACCGTCCTGGGCGGCACGGAGCCACCACACGGCCGCGCTCTCCTCGTCACCCGCGTCGCGCAGCAGGAACCCTAGGGCGCAGGCCGCCCGGGGCTCGCCGTCCTTTGCGGCGGTGAGATACCAGCGGCCGGCGTCCTTCAGCTCGCCGCGCTGTTCGAGGATGGCCCCGAGATGCAGGGCGGCGCGGCGGTGGCCGCGCGCCGCTGCCTGGCGGTACCACTGTTCGGCCTCGCCGACCCGCCCGGCGTCGGGGCCCGCGACGGGACTGTCCGGCTTCGCCTGCGTACCGGCGTCCAGCCCCCGGCGGCCGTCGCCCAGGACACGGCCGAGTCCGAAGGCGTCGTGCGCGTCGCCGACGGCATTGCGCTCGATCGTCCGCGCGAGACGGTACGCGGCTTCCCGGTGCCCCTGTTCCGCGGCGGCGCGCAGCCAGCGCTCGGCGCCCGTGTCCCCGCGGTGCTCCAGCAGATCGGCCAGCGCGTAGGCGCCCAGCGCGTGCCCCTGCTCGGCGGACTGGCGCAGCCAGTACTCGGCGCCCGGCTCGTCGCCGCGCTCCCTGAAGTGGCGTCCGAGGGCGTGCGCGGCGGCTGCGGAGCCGGCGACAGCGGCGATACGCCACCATCCGGCGGCCTCGTCCGCGTATCCCTTCTGGTGGAGGAGCACGCCGAGGTTGTTGGCCGCCGCACGGTCGCCCTCGGCGGTGGCCGCTCGCAGATACGCCTCGGCGCCGTCCAGATCGCCGCGGCGCAGAAGGAGAGCGCCCAGGACGCTCATCGACGCCGTGTCACCGGCTTCCGCGGCACGCCTGTGCCGCGCCTCGGCCTCGTCGGCGTGATCAGCGGTGTCGGCAGTGTCGGCGTGATCGACGGTGTCCGCGCCCGCGGTGTGGTCCGCGCCGCCGGCGGTCCCGAAGCTCTCGACGGCACCGGTCGAGTCGACGATGTCCGCGGTCAGGACGGCGGCCTCCCGGCCGCCGTCGGCGGTGTCAGCTGTCCCGGCCACGGCGACGGCGAATGCCGCATCTGCCATGTTTTCCGCCGTCCGGCCGCGTCGCTGCACAAACCGCCCTGTCTCCAACAGAGTTGCCCTGTCCCCCATAAATACCATCGTCGCACCACCTGTAACCCGCGGACACCTGGTATATCGCGGCCAGTGAGGTCACTTCAGCGTTTTGTCGACATGCCCACAGAGAGACAAGTGAAACACGACTGAGTCCAACTCGTGCCCCGCGAACCGCACTTCACTCCGACAAGTTGGAAAAAGGCGCCGCGACATGACGAAGGCCCGGATCCCAAAGGATCCGGGCCTTCACCTTCCAGTAGCGGGGACAGGATTTGAACCTGCGACCTCTGGGTTATGAGCCCAGCGAGCTACCGAGCTGCTCCACCCCGCGTCGTTGTGTTCAAACCGTACCACGACGCGGGGTGGACCTTTCTCAGCTGCCCTGGTCACCGTCCTCCGGCTTCGTGGCGTTCTCGGCGCCCGAGGCACTGTCGGCGCCCCCGGTGTCCGACGCGCCCCCGGTGTCCGAGGCGCTGCCGGCCTTGGGCTGCGCGGCCGCGGCTCGCTCGAGCGCGTCCTGGAGGTCGGCCTGGGCCTTGCCGTAGGCCTCCCAGTCCTGCTCCTTGAGGGCCTCCTCGCCCGCCGTGTATGCCTCCTGGGCGTCCGCGATGGCCGCCTTCAGAGCCGCTTGGCCGGTGGGAGGCGGCTCCGTGGTGTCACCCGGCGGCTCGGTCGGCTCCGTGGGCGTATCGGAACCCTCGACCCCGAAGACCGCGTTGAGCGCCTCCCCGAGACTGTTCTCGAAGACGATCTCCGACCCGTACGAGGCGGCCACCTTGCGCAGCAGCGGGTAGTTCTGCGTGCCACCGCGCGTGTAGACCGGTTCGATGTAGAGGAAGCCTCCGTCGAGCGGCACGGTCAGCAGGTTGCCGTACTCGATGTCCGAGTCGGTTCCCTTCAGGTTCCTCACGAACTCGGCGACGTCGTCGTTGCCGTTGAGCTCACTCTGCACCTGGCCGGGGCCCTTCACGGTGGTGGTGACTCTCAGCAGCCTTATCGTGCCGTAGTCCTTGCTGGCCGCGTCGGCGTCAACCGCCATGAAAGCGCCCAGGTTGGGGCGCCCTCTCGGGGTGAACGTCGTGGTCAGCGAGAACCTCTGCGCGTCCTGCCCCGGCATCTTCATGCTCAGGTAGTACGGCGGAACGGCCCCGGGCTCCTTGTTCGTGGGGTCGTCCGGCACCTGCCAGGCGTCACTGCCGCTGTAGAACTGGGCGGGATCCTCGACGTGGTAGCGCGTGAGCAGCTCGCGCTGGACCTTGAACAGATCCTGCGGGTAGCGCAGGTGGTCCATCAGGTCCTGCGGGATGTCGCCCCTGGACTTCACGGTCCCGGGGAATGCCTTGCGCCACGTCTTGAGCACCGGGTCCTTGGTGTCCCACTCGTAGAGCGTGACCTCTCCGGTGTACGCGTCGACGGTGGCCTTCACCGAGTTGCGGATGTAGTTGACCTGGTTCTGCTGGGCGACGACCGCGCGCTGGTTGGTGGTCAGCGAGTCGGCCGTGGTGTCGCCGAGCGTCGTACGCGAGGCGTACGGGTAGCCGTTGGTCGTGGTGTAGGCGTCGACGACCCACTGGATGCGCTTGCCGACCACCGCCGGATAGGCGTCGCCGTCGATGGTCAGCCAGGGGGCGACCGCCTCGACGCGTTCCTTGGGCGTCCGGTTGTACAGGATGCGCGAACCGTCCCCGATGGCCCCGGAATACAGTATCTGCGGCTCGCTGAGCGACACCGCGTAGGCGGCGCGGTTGAAGGCGTTGGAGAGACTGACCCCGCTCTTGCCCTTGTAGCTGGTGGTCTTCTCGCCGTCCTCCTCGTAGTCGAGCTCCTTCTGGGGCCCGCCGACGATGGAGTACTGCTCGGTCTTCTCGCCGTAGTAGATCCGCTGCTCGTACTCCCCCAGCTCGCCGGTGGTCGGCAGACCCGACTCCGTGAAGTCGGGGGAACCCGCCGGGTTGGTACCCGTCGTGGTGCCGCGGGCCGCGATGGCGCCGTAGCCGTGGGTGTACGTGAAGTGGTCGTTGATCCAGTTCCGCTTGGGAAGACCGGCGAGGTTGAGCTCGCGCAGACCGATGACGGTGTCCTGCTCCTTGCCGTCCTCGCCCTTGTAGCGGTCGACGTCCAGCGTCTCGGGGAACTGGTAGTAGTTCCTCTTCTGCTGGAGCTGCTGGAAGGCCGGGGAGACGACGTTCGGGTCCATCACCCGGTAGCTCGCGGCCTCTCCGGCGGAGGCGCGGAGCTTGGCCTCGTCCGTCGTCGTGCCCTTGCCGGAGTAGTCGTCCACCTTCGCGTCGTCGATGTCGTAGGCATCGCGGGTCGCGTCGATGTTCTTCCGGATGAACGGAGCTTCCTTGGCCTGCTCGTTGGGCTGGACCTGGAACTTCTGCACGATCGCCGGGTAGAGGCCGCCGATCAGGATCGCCGACAGCACCATCAGGCCGAAGCCGATCACGGGCAGCTGCCAGGTGCGGCGCCAGAGGGTCGCGAAGAAGAGCACGGCACAGATGACGGCGATGCAGAACAGGATCGTCTTCGCCGGCAGGTAGGCGTTGGCATCGACGTACCGCAGGCCCGTCCAGTTGTCCGTGGCCTTGAAGTCACTGGACTTCACGGCCAGGCCGTACCGGTCGAGCCAGTACGCCACGGCCTTCAGCGAGACGAAGACACCGAGCAGCACGGAGAGGTGGCCGGTGGCCGCCCCCGTGGCCCGCGCGCCGGGGCTGGTGACCCGGAGCCCGCCGTAGAGGTAGTGGGTCAGCGCCGCCGCGATCAGCGACAGCACCACTGCGGCGAACCCGAAGCCGAGCATGAAGCGGTACCACGGCAGGTCGAAGGCGTAGAAGGCGACGTCCAGCTTGAACTGGGGGTCCTTCTGCCCGAACGGCACGCCGTTGACATACATGAGCCACGTACGCCACTGGCTGGACGCGGAGGCTCCGGCGATCAGCCCGACGAGCGCGGTGACCGCGAGCAGCACCCACTTCTTGTACGGGGCGATGCTCATCCGGTAGCGGTCCAGGCTCTGCTGCTCCAGAGACATCGCGCTCAGCGGCGGCCGGAGCCGGTGCGCGAGCCAGACGTTCACACCGATGACGACGGCCATCAGCAGTCCGAAGACGAGGAACAGCCCGATCTTGGTCCACAGGGTGGTGGTGAAGACAGACGAATACGCGACCGACCTGTACCAGAGCCAGTCCGTCCAGAACCCGGCGAACATGACGAAGGCCATGGCGAGAACCGCCAGGACACCCAGTGTCATGAGCAGGGTACGGACGCGCCGGGACGGGCGGCCGACTCTGATCCGTGGCCCGGTCGGGCCTCCGCCGCGGTCCGGCATCTGGAAAGCCAACGTGCGCACCTCGAAGTTCGCGGTCGTGTGAAGCGGCCCCAGCGATCGTAGAGCCCACCTATGCAACTTACTGAGGCTTTACCTAGTTCCCGTTACCGGGGCGGAAGGAGGCAGGATGTTGGGCATGCCCAACGTTTCCCCCTCAGGCCCTCCGATGGCCGCGAGCCCCCTGACCGTCGCCGTACTCGAAATCGACGCCTATGCCGGGAGCCTCGGCTGGGACCAGCCGGCCAGGCTGTTCGCCCTGGTCGACACCGCCCGGCTACGTGCCCACGAGCCGGGCCTCGCCGCCCAGCTCGGCCTCGACGACACCGCTTCCACGACCGCCACCCTCACCCCTGTCGAGCAGGAGGAGCTCCCCGCCGGCGCCGCGCTGGACGAGTTCCTCGCCACGATCGCCTGGCCCGATGCCGTGGTCGGCTGCGCCATGACCGTGGAACGCATGATGCTGCCGCCGTCCGCGGAGGCGTCCGTGCCGGACGGCCTGACCGACGCCCAGCTGACCAGCTGGGTCGCCGAGCACCCCGACCGGCAGGAAGTGCGGATGACCGTGGCGGTGCTGCGGGACGGGGCGAGGGACTCCGCCGTGCGACTGCGGGAGAAGGACTCCCCGACCGAGGTCCTGACCGGTGCGGGGCTGGTTCCGGGACTGGCCGAGGCACTCGCGGCCACCTTCGAGTCCTGATCCCTCCGGCGGGGGCCGGTCTCAGCCCGTCGAGCAGCTCGGCAGGCCGGCCGCGTCCCCCGCGCGGATCTTCTCCAGGGACTTCTTGGCGTCGTCGAGGGTCTTCACCCTCACGAGCGTGAGGCCGCCCGGCGTGTCGGACGCCGCGGCGTCGCAGTTGTCGTCCGGAGTCAGGAAGTACCGGGCACCCGCGTCACGCGCGCCGACGAGCTTCATGTTGATCCCGCCGATCGGACCGACCTTGCCGTCGTCGTCGATGGTGCCCGTGCCGGCGATGAACTCGCCGCCCGTCAGCTTTCCGGGCGTCAGCTTGTCGATGATGCCGAGCGAGAACATCAGTCCGGCGCTCGGGCCGCCGACATCGGCCAGCTTGATGTCGACCTCGAACGGGAACGTGTGGTCCGTCCCTGCCTGGATCCCGACGATCGCCCGGTCCTCCGCCGAGGGATCCGACGGGTCCGCGGGCGCCTTCCGCGTGGTGAGGGTGACGTCACGGGAGCCCCGGGGCTCCTTGCCGGCCTTCTCGGCGGCGGCGGCGGTCTTGGCCGGGACGACAGTGAAGACGACGTCCTCGCCGGGCTCGTGCTTCGTGACGAGCTTCGCGACGTCCTCGGGCTGTTCGACCGCCGTGCCGTCGACGGCCTTGATCACGTCGCCCGCGTGCAGCGCACCCTCGGCGGCGCTGTCCTTGACGACCGTGGAGACCACCACACGGGAGGTGACGGGGATCTTCAGCTCCTCCAGGGCCGCGACCTTGGCGCTCTCCTGGGACTGGCTGAACTCCTCCGCGTTCTCCTGCGTCGACTGCTCCTCGGTCTTGCCGTCCGGGTAGAGGGTGTCGTGGGGCACGACCACGCTGTCATGAGCCAGCCAGCCGTAGACGGCCTCGACGATGTTCATGTCGTAGTCCGCGCCGGTGACACGGACCGTCGTCATGTTGAGGTGCCCGGACGTCGGATACGTCTTGCGCCCGCTGATGTGCAGGACCGGCTCGCCACGGGCATCGCCGAGCGTGTTCACGGTCGGGCCGGGGGACATCTCCGAATACGGCACGCGGATCAGCACGCCTGCGCAGAGCAGCGCGATGAGAACGAGGGTGGAGGCGAGCATCGTCGCGGTGCGGCGTGGCATGGAACGACAGTACGGGAACGGCCTGTCAGTGCACCGTCGGGGCCGGGCCGTACGGGCGGCCGGGGCGGCCCGGGCGTCGTCGCGGGCCCACTCGCTGCGCGGGCCACGGCCACGGGAGCGGGTGCGGAGCGGAATTGGCAACTGCGTACAGTCGCGGAGTCTCAGACTGCCTGGGAACCGGAGGGCGGCTTCTCCATCGCCTCACGGAACCTGGCGTAGCCGGCGAGTTCGGTGACATCGCCGGTCGTTCGATTGCGGGCTGCCCACCCTCCCCATATCGCCGCGCCGAGTGCGGCTATAAACGGAATCAACAGCCAAGCGAGTGCTGCCATCACGACCTCCCTACCCCATGAGCGACCGCAACTGACGATCAGAAGATTAACCACCTGCAGGACCAACGCTCACGGCAGGGGTGCGGTTACGCAAATCGGGGCTGATGCCCCCCGGGGCGGTTTGCGGTCAGCAGGCGCCGACCCACTCCTCCGTACCGTCGGAGAAACGCTGGTGCTTCCAGATCGGGACCTCGTGCTTGAGGTCGTCGATCAGCTTGCGACAGGCGTCGAAGGCCTCACCCCGATGGGCGCACGACACCGCGACGACCACCGCCAGATCGCCCACACCCAGATCACCCACCCGGTGGACGGCGGCCAGAGCCCGTACCGGGAACTCCGCCACCACCTTCTCGGCCACCCTGCGGAGTTCGTCAGGGGCCGTCGGATGGCAGGAGTAACCGAGGGCGCCGACGTCCTGCCCCTCGTCGTGATTGCGCACGGTGCCGACGAAGAGCACCATCCCACCCGCGGCGTCGTCCCCGACCGCGCGGAAGATCTCGTCGACGGACAGCGGCGTGTCACGGATGTCCAGAAGCCGGATGGGGTCCTGTGCCGCCTGCTCGCCGGGGTGGTCGTGGGTGCGTGCCATGGGGCCATCGTGCCGTACGGCACCGGTTTCCCGGAATAGCGTTTTCGACCAGGGGCACACCGGACCGCTTGGAGCCTCCTGCCGGACGGGGGACCGGACCGCCGGCCTAGAAGCGCCGACGCGCCCTTCGGGCCCGTCGGACCAGCGCCGCCGTGCCGAGCAGTGCGACGGTCGCCCCCGCGGCCCCCGCTGCGGTGGCGTCCTTGCGGCCGAGCCGCCGGCCGGCGACCGTGTGGCGTCCCTCCACCTCTTCCAGGAGGGCCGCCAGGACCTCCTCGTTGGTCCAGCGTGGGCGCCATCCGGCGTCGTGGAGCCTGCTCACACTGACCACCCAGGGATGCATGGTGTAGGCGAGATCGCCCGCCGGTGACGGCGTGAGGCCGATCCGGTGCAGCCGGGCCGCGGCGCCGAGGGCGACGGCGGACGGAAGCTCCATGCGACGCACTCCGGAGAGCTCCTCCACCTCCTCCTGTTCGAGCCAGCCGTCGCAGCCGACCGCGAACTCTCCGTCGATCTTCTCCAGAGCCGCGTACTCCAGGGCGGTCACCAGGTCGTCGACGTGGCAGAACTGCCAGGCGGGGCGCGAACCGGCGACGACGAGGAGCCTGGGCGACTCGAAGTACCGGGTGAGCGCCGTGTCCGTACCGCCGACCAGGACCGTGGGACGCACCACCGTGACGTTGAGTCCGGGGTGGGCCCGGGGCGCGCGGCGGCCGAGCCGTTCGATCTCCAGGAGGTCGCCGACTCCGGTGGCCTCCGCCGTGGCCCGCAGCTCCGCGTCCTCGGACAGGGGGATGTCGTTGTCGGCCAGCGCGCCGTAGACCATCGCCGAGGTGCACAGCACGACCCGGTGGACTCCCACGGCCGCCGCCGCGGTCAGAACGGTCTGGGTACCGCGCACGTTGTACGCGGTACGGGCCGCGGCGTCGGTCTCCAGATCGAGGTCGAGCGCCATGTGCACGACGACGTCCGCGCCGCGGAGTTTCTCGGCGATGGCGGGGTCGCGTACGTCCAGGATGTGCCACGTCGCCTCGGAGACGTCCCCCCGGCGCTCGTCGATGGCGATGACCTGCTTGATCGCGTCGGATGCGGCGAGGTGGGCGGTGAGCACCTCGCCCACACCGGTCGCGGCACCGGTGACCGCGACGACGGGGCCGCGGCTTCGGGAAGAATTTTTCGTGGGCTTGCTTTCGGACGAGGGGTCGGCCAGGTTTCGCGCTGCGCGAACCTGCGGATCTGGGGAACTCACCGGGCGTCTCCAGCGGTTGTCTTCAGTACGTACCCGAATGACGCGTGCGTACCAGGTGGCGTCCATCCTGCCGCAGGCCGGGAGCCGGCGGAGCACTGAGGGCCCGAGCGGTCTTTGGTGTCTACGCTGGATGGTGATGTCGGGCAGTCGCCGTCGGTTCGAGCCGGCGGCCCTACGAGCCGAGGAAACCCGTGAGTGACACCCCATTCGGATTCGGCCTTCCGCCGGAGGAGCCGGAAGACGGCGACGAAGGCAAGAAGAAGGACCCCACCGGTGGTGGGCAGGGCTCGGGCGGGCCGGCGAACCCGTTCGGCTTCGGGCCGGGCGCGGGCGGGGACAATCCGTTCGCAGCGATGTTCGGCTCGATGAACCCGAACGACCTGGGTGCCGCCTTCCAGCAGCTCGGCCAGATGCTGAGCTACGAGGGCGGTCCGGTCAACTGGGACATGGCCAAGCAGATCGCTCGCCAGACGGTGTCGCAGGGCACCACGGACGGAAGCAAGGACGCGAGCGTCGGCCCTGCGGAGCGGGCCTCCGTCGACGAGGCGCTGCGTCTCGCCGACCTCTGGCTGGACGGCGTGACGTCGCTGCCCTCGGGTTCCGTCTCGACGGTGGCGTGGAGCCGCGCCGAGTGGGTCGAGGCTTCGCTGCCCGCGTGGCAGCAGCTGGTGGACCCGGTGGCCGAGCGCGTCGGCCTGGCCATGGGTGACGTCCTGCCGGAGGAGATGCAGGCCATGGCCGGCCCGCTGATCGGCATGATGCGGTCCATGGGCGGCGCCATGTTCGGCCAGCAGATCGGACAGGCCGTGGGCGTGCTCGCCGGCGAGGTCGTCGGCTCGACCGACATCGGCCTTCCGCTGGCACCGGCCGGCAAAGCCGCGCTGCTTCCGCTGAACGTCGAGCGGTTCGGCAAGGACCTGAGCGTGCCGCAGGACGAGGTGCGGCTGTACCTGGCACTGCGCGAGGCGGCCCACCAGCGGCTCTTCGCCCACGTCCCGTGGCTGCGTTCGCATCTGTTCGGCGCGGTCGAGGCCTATGCGCGCGGCATCAAGGTCGACACCAGCAAGCTCGAGGACGTCGTCGGCCAGTTCGACCCGTCGCAGCCCGAGCAGCTGCAGGACGCTCTTCAGCAGGGCATGTTCCAGCCGGAGGACACCCCGGAGCAGAAGGCGTCGCTGGCCCGCCTGGAGACCGCCCTCGCTCTCGTCGAGGGCTGGGTGGACGCGGTGGTGCACGAGGCCGCGAAGTCCAGGCTGACCTCGGCGGACGCGTTGCGCGAGACGATGCGCAGGCGCCGGGCCTCCGGCGGTCCCGCCGAGCAGACCTTCGCCACGCTGATCGGTCTCCAGCTGCGCCCGCGCCGGCTGCGGGACGCCTCGCGGCTGTGGGCCTCGCTCACGGACGCCCGGGGTGTCGACGGCCGGGACGGGCTGTGGGAGCACCCGGACATGCTGCCGACGGCCCAGGACCTGGACGACCCCGACGGCTTCGTCCACCACGAGCAGCTGGACTTCTCCGAGCTGGACAAGATGCTCGGCGAGGCGGCGAAGGGCCCGCAGAAGCCCGCCGTCGAGGATCAGGGCGAGGACCGGAAAGACGCCCTGGACGAGGACGAGCCCGGGGACGGTCCGAAGAGCGACGGCAAGGACGACACCGGGAAGTGAGCCTGCACGACGACGCGGTAGGCGTACTCAAGGGCTACGACGGGGACGACGCGCAGCAGGCGGAGCTGCGTCAGGCGTACCTCGATCACCTCGCCGGTCACCCCGACGGCATGTGGAAGGCGTGCGGAGCGGGGCATCTGACGGCCAGCGCGCTGGTGATCGACCCGGAGCGCGGCAGGGTCCTGCTGACGCTGCACAGGAAGCTTCGAATGTGGCTGCAGATGGGCGGGCACTGCGAGCCCCAGGACACGACCCTGGCGGCTGCGGCCCTTCGTGAGGCCACGGAGGAGTCCGGGATCGCCGGGCTCCGTCTGCTGCCCGGCGGGCCCGTGCGGCTGGACCGGCATCCCATCCCGGCGCCGTGCCACTGGCATCTCGATGTGCAGTACGCCGCGACGGCTACGGCCGGAGCGGTGGAGCAGATCAGCGACGAGTCCCTCGATCTGCGCTGGTTCCCGTACGACGAGGTGGAGAAGGTGGCGGACGCCTCGGTCGCGCGACTGCTGGAGAGTGCACGTGCGCGGCTGGACGCGGGTCGCTAGACACCGGTGAGGGGGCGGTTCCCCGTGGGAACCGCCCCCTCACCGCGACACTCCGCCGCAGCGGGGCCGCTCAGTTCCAGGCGTTGTTCTGGTTCTGGCTGCGCGCGCCGTGCTGGCCCACACCGAACTGGGCCGCGGCACCCTGGCCGATCTGCGCGCTCTGCGGCGGGAGCACCTCGCTCGGCTGGACGAGGGCGAAGCCCTGGCCCAGGAAGCTGAGCTCCCAGCCCTCCCCCGTGTTGCCGCGACGCCTGGCGATGCCCGTGGAGTGGGTCTGGGCCTGCATCTGGACCCTCAGCCCGCTCGACCAGGCGACGATCGCGTCGGCGTCGGCATTGACGTACTTGTCAGGGGTGACCTGCATCATCAGCGGCTGACCGGAGGTCATCAGCGCGACCTTGCCGGTCCCGGAGATGTTCAGCTGGTACTTGCCGGTGCCGGAGATCCCGTACTGGCTGTCCACCGCGATGACCTCGGTGTGCAGCGAGGAGTCCAGCGCGAGCACGTAGGCGCTGTCGACCGTCATGCCCTCGTGGTCGACGTCGACCATGTGGATGTACTGGGCGAGGTTGGCCAGGTAGACCGTGCCCTGCCCCGAGCAGCGCATCAGGTCGAGGCCCTCGCCCGTGTTCCTGCGGGCGCGGCGCTGGCCCTGCGACTGGTACTCCCCGTCGAACTCCATGAGGCCCTGGTAGGCGACCATGGCGCCCTTGCGGGCGAGCACGTCGTCGTGGCCGGTCAGTGCGACTCGCAGGAGCTGCGGATTCTGGACGGTGTAGCGGTCCTGGGACTGCTGCTCGGTGTGGCTGAAAAGCGGACTCTGCATGATGTGTTCCTCCCCCCGCTCAGTTCCGGACCCGGAGGCGGTCGGTGCTGTCCTCGCTCGGCTGGACGACGACGATGCCCTGGCCGGAGAAGGCCATCTGATAGGCCTCTCCGCTGCCCCGCCCTATGAGGGAACTCGCCTTGAAGCTGCGCTTGCCCTTCACCTTGAGGTTCGGGGACCACGCGACGAGGGCGTCGGGGTCGACGTACGTCTCGTCCTCGCCCCGGCCGCAGTCGACGACTATGGGCGTGCCGCGCGAGGTGATGGCGACCCATCCCGTGCCCTGGATGCCGACGTTCCACAGGCCCTGGCCGGCGAACTTGGCCAGTCCCTTGACCCGCTCGACACCCCAGGAGAGGTGCCCGTCGAAGGCCAGGAGATTGGTGCCGTTGACCGAGAGCGAGTCGTTGTCGAGATTGATGACGACCACGTCCGCGCCGTAGTCGGCGAGGTAGAGGAGTCCGTCGCCGGCGCACTTCATCAGGGGTGCGCCCTCACCGGTGATCCACTGGGACGCGATCTGGCGGACGGCGGGCGGATTGGGTTCGTACTGGATGAAGCCCTCGTAGGCCACCATCGAGCCGGTGCGTGCGTAGAGGTCCTGGCCGGTGGCCATGGCGACCTTGAGCATCGCGCGGCCGTGGTTCTCCATGCGGGCCGTGACGGGGGTCGGGGCGAAGCCCGCGAGTTGCTGATTCATGACGGGCTCCCTCAGACCTCGTAGGGCTGGACGACGACGAAGTTTCCGGGTGCTCCCCGGAACTGGAGGTTCACGGTCTCCCCGCTGTGCCCCGGGTACGCGTTGCGGCGCAGCCGGACCTGGCTGGAGATGATCACCTGGGAGGCGGACGACCAGGCCACCACGGCGTTGCAGTCGGCGAAGGTGGTCGGCGTGACAGGCAGGACGACCGGCACGCCGTGGGTCTTGACGACGACGGTGCCCGTGCCCTGGAACTGCATGGTGAACAGTGCGCCGCCGGGGATGCCGTGCCCCTCGATCCTGCGGACCTCGTACTGCAGGGACTCGTCGAAGGCGAGGACGCTCTCCGCCGAGACGCAGATGCCGTCGCCCTGCAGCTCGATCGGATGCAGGTGCGCCCCTTCCTCGGCGAGGAAGACCTGGCCCTTGCCGGTGCAGCGCATCAGCTGCATTTCCTGGCCCGTCGCGTTGCCGACCATACGGCCGGCGAAACCGGCGCCCTTGTAGCCGAAGTCCACCTTGCCCTGGTACATCACCATGCTGCCCTGGCGGGCCAGCACCGGCGTTCCGCCCATCGTGAGGTCGACGCGCATGAGCTGCTGGTTCTGTGACGTCCAGCGCTGTCCCGTGGCCGCTTCCTTGTAGGGCTGCAGGGCTGCCTGCAGGCCCGCGCCGCCCGCGGGTACACCCTGGGGTACGCCCTGCGGCATCCCCGGCTGCATGCCGGGAGGCTGCTGTCCGAACGGTGCCTGAGCGTGCTGGCCGAACGGCGGGGCGGCCGGGGGCTGCTGCCCGTAGGGCTGCGCGGCAGGAGGCTGCTGACCGAACGGCGGGGCTCCCTGCCCCGGCACCTGTCCGAACTGCGGCTGCTGCGGCGGCTGTCCGTACGGACCGGGTGCGGGTGGCGCCATCGGTGCCGCCATGGTCGGCGCGGCGTGCATCGGCTGCTGCTGCGGCGCGGGAGCCGGAGCACCGAACGCCGGTGCGGGCTGCTGCGGCGCCTGGGGTGCGGCGGGAGCACCGAAGGCAGGAGGCGCGGAGGCCTGGGCGGGCGGCGCGAACGAGGGAGCGGCGCCCTGGGGGGGTGCGGCGGGAGCCTCCTCCGCGACCTCCCCGCCGAAGTTCTTGAGCAGCGCGTCGAGTCCGCCGTCGAAGCCCTGGCCGACGGCTGCGAACCGCCAGACGTCCTTCAGGTAGAAGTCGCCGAGCATGACCGCGCGCTCGGTGGTGAACTCCGAACCGGTGAAGGCGTACTTCACCACTTCCTCGCCGCCCGCGACGATCCGGATGTATCCGGGGCCGACCTGCGAGAGCTGTCCGGCTCCATCGAGAGTCGCGGTGAACGACAGCTTGTGGATGTTCGCCGGAATGCGGTCGAGGGTGACGCGGAACGACTCGGTGTCACCGGCTTGGGCACCAAGAAGCTGAATGGACTCCTCGGGCGATTTCGGCTGGTTGAAGAAGATGAAATACCGGTCGTCGGAGAGCTGCTCGTTGGCATCGAGACCGAAGCAGCTGATGTCGAACGTCAGGCCGGGGCCCGCGATCTGCACACCTACGTACAGATCCGTCCCTGACGTGAGATCACTGATCTTGGCCTTGTGGCCGCGTTGAAATTCCCTGGCCATGCGTAACGACCGTCCCCCATCCCGAAGGTGAATGCGTCGCGTCAGGCTAACCGCAAACCACGACAATGAGCCAAGCCGGTACAGACCCGGTACAGAATCGGCGATGTCACTCTTCGCGAGCGGCGGGCAGATGCGGAAGCCGGTCGGCCGCCACGACGCCTTCGAGATAGCCACGTGCACGCTCGGTACGGGGGTACGCCTCCAGGAGCTGCCAGAAACGCGGCCCGTGACCCGGAACCAGCAGGTGGGCCAGCTCGTGGAGGAGGACGTAGTCGACGACGTACTCCGGCATGCCCTGCAGACGGTGCGAAAGCCGGATGCTGCCCTCGGCGGGCGTGCACGAGCCCCAGCGGGTGTTCTGGTTGGTCACCCAGCGCACGGAGGCGGGGCGGGCACGGCCCCCGAGGTACTGGCCGGAAAGCCGCTCGGCACGCTCGGCGAGCCCGCTGTCACCGATGACGCGCTTGCTCTCCTGCGCGGCGAGCTTGTCGAGCATCACGCCGACCCAGCGCTGCTCCTCGGCCTCCGACATCCGCGCCGGGATGAGCACGATGGTGCGGTCGCCCTCCCGGTACGCGGAGACCGTTCTGCTGCGCCGGGCGCTCCTGCGGACCTCGACGGCGCCCGACACCGATGTGCGGGGCTGCTGGGTGGCTGCGCTGCGCGGCCGGCGTCCGGCGCTGCGCGCGTGGGTCTCTCCGGCGAGACCGGGAGAGGAGTCGGCGGGCACGGCACGACGTTACCTGCCGGCGGTGCGGGAAGTCCCGCCTCCCCGGCGGTTCTCCCTTGATCCACTTCTCGTCCCGCACCTTTTGAACGACTAATGCCCCAGCCTGTGGATAACTTTCGGCACGCTTCGTCGCCACGTTGCATTCTGGCAACGGATCCCTACTCCGACGGCAACGGATCCCGAGACCGACCTGGGAGAAGTCATGCACCCGATGCTGAAGCCCGCACTCCGCCGTGCCTGGCGTGGACGGAACACCGTGCAATTCGGTGTGACGCCCGCGCACGCGGTAACGCTGGGGCCGATGGATATCGCCACCGGAAGTTTTCTCGAACTGCTCGACGGAACACGCGGACTTCCGCTGCTCAGGGAAGAGGCCAGAGCTCTGGATCTGTCGGACCGTCACGTGGACATTCTCGTATCCCGCCTCACGGAGGCCGGTCTGCTGGACGATCCGGACGCGGGCGGCCCGGAGGCCGACGCCTTACGCCGACGGGCCGAGACCCTGGAGCGGCAGCGCCCCGACGCGGCGGCCCTCTCCGTGGTCCATCCGGCGCCCGGCGGCGGGCTGCGCAGACTCGCCGCCCGTCGCGCGATGCGGGTCCAGGTGCGCGGCGCGGGCAGGGTCGGAGCGGCGATCGCCGCAGTGCTGTCCGGGTCGGGGGTAGGCCATGTCGACGTGCTCGACGGCGGCCGCGCCGAGCCCTGGGACATCGCGCCGGGTGGCCTCCCGGCCTCATCGGTCGGAGAGCGCCGGGACACGGCCGCACGGCAGTTGGTGCGCCGGACAGCGGTCGGCGGGCCTCCTCGGCCGGGCCGGGGGACAGCCGGGACGGGCGCGGCCCCGGCGTGCGGTGAACCCGCGCTGTCCCTGATCGTGGTGGCCCCCAGGGACGGTCTCTCCGTCTACGCACCCGATCCGGATACGGCCGCATCGTGGATCGCCTCGGGCACCCCCCATCTCTACGCCGGAGTGATCGAAGCCACAGGAGTGGTCGGGCCGCTGGTGCTTCCCGGTGGCACCGGCTGCGCGGGCTGCCTGGCACTGAACCGTGCGGAGGCCGACCCCCAGTGGCCGCGGATGCTCGCGCAGTGGAGGTCAGGGCGGCGCACCTGTGTGCAGGCCTGTGACCTGGGCCTGGCCACCGCGGTGGCCGGCCTCGCCGCGGCCCACGCCCTGTCCTTCCTCGATGGGGAGCTGCCCGGCAGCACGGGGGCACGGTGGGAGGCCGCCATGCCCCTGCTGGACTGGCGGTCGCAGCGGCTGGAACCACACCTCGACTGCGTCTGCGGTGCCGCCGGGCACACTGAGGTGGAGCTCACCTCCGCGGCCGGCGCCACGCAGGACACAATGGCGGGGTGACCGCCGCCGGCGGAGCGGAGCCGATACTCACGCGGCACGGCAGTCTGCGAACTGGAGGGGCACATGTCTGATCTTCCCCGGAAGGCGGTCACCCGTACCGCGAAGCTGGCAGCGCTGCCGCTCGGCTTCGCCGGGCGTGCCACGTGGGGTCTCGGGAAGCGGATCGGCGGGAAGTCCGCGGAGATCGTGGCGCGCGAGGTCCAGCAGCGCACGGCGGATCAGCTCTTCAAGGTGCTCGGCGAGCTGAAGGGCGGCGCGATGAAGCTCGGACAGGCTCTGTCCGTCTTCGAATCCGCGCTGCCCGAGGACGTCGCGGGCCCTTACCGGGCGGCGCTGACCAAGCTGCAGGAGGCCGCACCGCCCATGCCGAGCCGCACGGTCCACGGGGTGCTCGCGGAGCGGCTGGGCGACGACTGGCGGGATCTGTTCACGGAGTTCGAGGACCAGCCCTCTGCCGCAGCCTCGATCGGGCAGGTCCACCGCGCCGTGTGGCACGACGGACGCCATGTCGCAGTGAAGGTGCAATACCCGGGCGCCGGTGAGGCCTTGTTGTCGGACCTCACCCAACTCAGCCGCTTCGCACGGCTGCTCGGGCCGCTGGTTCCCGGAATGGACATCAAGCCGCTCATCACGGAACTGCGCGACCGGGTGTCCGAGGAACTGGACTACGAGCTCGAGGCGCGGGCCCAGCAGGAGCACGCGGTGGAGTTCGCCGACGATCCGGATGTGGTGATCCCGGCAGTGGTGCACCAGTCCGACCAGGTCCTGGTGACGGAGTGGATGGAGGGAGTTCCGCTGTCGGAGGTGATCGCCGACGGCACCACGGAACAGCGGGACCGGGCCGGCCAGCTCCTGTCGCGCTTCCTTTTCTCGGGGCCCGCGCGCACCGGTCTGCTGCACGCGGACCCCCATCCGGGGAACTTCAGGCTGCTCCCTCCGGCAGAGGTGACTGCCGGGGACGGAGACGGGGACAGGGACGCGGACGGACTCGACGACGGTTGCGGCCAGTGGCGTCTGGGAGTACTGGACTTCGGCACAGTGGACCGGCTGCCGGGCGGCCTGCCGCAGACCATCGGCGACGCCCTGCGGATGACGCTGGACGGGGACGCGGACGGCGTCTACGCCATGCTGCGGGAGGACGGCTTCGTCAAGGAGTCGATCGATCTCGAAGCGGAGGCCGTCCTTGAGTACCTGCTCCCCATCATCGAGCCGGCGCAGGCGGACGAGTTCACCTTCACCCGCTCCTGGCTGCGCAGCCAGGCCGCCCGGATCGCCGACCCGCGCTCCCCGGCTCATCAGCTGGGCAAGCAGCTGAATCTGCCCCCGTCCTACCTGCTGATACATCGCGTGACGCTGAGCACGATCGGGGTGCTGTGCCAGCTGGGCGCGACTGTCCGGCTGCGGGACGAACTGGATTCCTGGCTGCCGGGATTCCTCCCGGAGTACGAGCCGGAAGAGGAGGACAGCGTCGAGAGCGACGGCGCCGAGGAGGGCGCGGCCGTCGAGGTGTAGAGGCGCACCCACGCCCTCGGCTCACCGCAACGGTGCCCTCAGGGCGCCGCCCGCCCGCGCGTCATCGGGTCGGGTCACCACCAGGCGGAGTCGAGACGGCTCTCGACGGCACGGATATGGGCGCGGGCGCAGTCGTCGCAGAAGTACTGGCGCTGTCCGTTCTCCACGGAGCAGAGCCACGTCGGAGGCGGGCCGTCCGATCTCGCGGTGGTGCCGCAGCGGGCACACACCACGTGGTCGGTGACGGACTCCGCGGGGTGATGAGTCTCCTCGTCCACCCGCCGACGATAACGCCGTGGGCCGGGCGGCGCGCGCCGCAACGCACTGCGGGGCCGGCCTGTGTCCGGCCGGCCCCGCAGAAGGGGAGGGTGGCTGCCTGGGAGGCCGAGCGGTGGCCCGGCAGCCGTGGTACGCCGTACTGCTGGTGGAACTGTCAGTGCATGACGGCCATGGCGAGCGCGCGGCGGGCGCGCAGCGACGCGCGTTCCGCGCGTCGCTGCATCCGCTTGGCGGTCACCAGGCGCACGCCCCGTCGTCCGTCCTCGGCCTCCCTCAGACGCTCGTGCATATGCGCACGGGCCAGGGCTTCTGGGATGAGTTGCATTTCGCGGGTCCTGTTCTGGCGCGAGTCGTTCGCGCCGATGATGGTGACGTCCGGGGTCGCGGAGCCGACGGGCTCCCTCGTGGCGGTGGTCATTGGTGCCTGATTTCGCGGGTCATGGGTCTGGGGACGGTCGATGGTTCCGATGCGCTTCGTTCGTGCGGGGGCCATGGCCCCCAGGCCGGCGGTCACGCCGCGACCGGGTTCTTGCGGGGACGGCCACGCGGACGCTTGCGTGCGACGACGACGCCCTGGACGAAGAGCTCGCCACCCCAGACGCCCCACGGCTCGCGGCGCTCCTTGGCACCTGCGAGGCAGGCCTCCATCAGCGGACAGGTCCGGCAGAGGGACTTGGCGTACTCGACGTCCGCCGGCGACTCGGCGAAGAAGACCTCAGGGTCGTAGGAACGGCAGGGGACGGGTACGCCGAGGTTCTCGATGGCGTCGTCGAGCGCGGTGAGCGCGGTGAGCGGGATCAAGGTGGAGTCCTCCGTGAGGCCGGGCGGGGAGATCGTGTCGGAAGGCGGTACGGACGGGGCGTGCGTCTCGAGTTGCACGGTGGCGTTGTCCTCGTCTGGTCGTGCCGGCCTGTTGGCCGGTTGGCGGCTGGTACCAGGTCCTGCTGTCCCGAGGCTCCTTCGTCTCGTCTCATCCGTTCGGACAAAACAAAAGGGCCGCGGATCCCGAGTGGGGTTCCGCGGCCCTGAAGGCGCCGGCCTGATTCGAATCAGGCTGGATCACTCCAGGGTTCAGGCCCACGGAAGGCCCACATCTTGTGGTGGTGCTGCGTCGTCTGCTTCTTGGCTCCGGCACCGGCTGCGGCTGCCGCAAAGGCATAGGCCGAGGCCTGTCCCTTCACTACGGCTGCTTCCGGTGCCTCGGTCGGTCGCTCATTGCGCTTCCACACGGGCAGACCGGTCATGGACAGCGGGCTGACGGCGGAGCCGCCGGACACACCGATGCCACGAAGCGAGAGCGCCGAAGAGCGGGTGAGGCCGAGCGAGCAGGTGGAGACGACCGACGGATCGGTCACTTCGATGGTGTTGATGATGCTGATCACGACAATCGCCTCCTCTCGGCGTCTCAAGGGACCGGCCGGGGCCGATCCTGCGGTATTCGGATAAGTACAGCACGGAGTCAGGGCTTCAGAGAAGTCGCTGTTCCCGTGGTTAAGAACCTATGGTGATTGCTGCTGCGGGCGCAAACTATTTTTTCGGCGAGTTCTTCTCACACCTCGCCGTCGCCCTCCTCAGGCTCCTGACGCACCGTCCGGCCTGCGCAGATGGCCAGCACGTCGGCCCCGAACCTGGTCAGCTTCCGGTTGCCGACACCGGCGATGACGACGAGCTCGCCCTCGCTGTCCGGCGCCGCCTCGGCGATCGCCATCAGCGTCTTGTCGGTGAAGACGCAGTAGGCGGGCTGGCTGATCTCCTTCGCCCGGTCCGCACGCCACTCCCGCAGCCGCTCGTACAGCGCCTCGTCCATGTCCGAGGGGCAGTCCTCGCAGCGCATCAGTTTCATCTCACCGGCCTCGGTGAGCGTCTTGCCGCAGACCCGGCAGCGCACCGGACCCCTCCGGCCCGGCCTCGCCAGGGTCTGTGTGCCGGTGCCGCCCGTGCCCGCACGGGAGCCGCGGTCGATGCCGCCGCCGCCTCCGGCCCCGCCCCGCGTGCCGAGCGCGGCCGACCCGGGACGCAGCCCGTTGAGGAAGCGGGTGGCCCGGCGGTTCCCGCGGCCCCCCGGCGACCGGGACAGGGCCCAGGACAGCGAGAGGTGGAAACGGGCCCGGGTGACACCGACGTACAGCAGCCGGCGTTCCTCCTCCACCTGTTCGTCCGTCTTGGCGTAG
The DNA here is from genome assembly GCF_001700505.1 of Streptomyces mutomycini. GTDB lineage: Bacteria > Actinomycetota > Actinomycetes > Streptomycetales > Streptomycetaceae > Streptomyces > Streptomyces mutomycini. Next base: position 5,341 of record NZ_MAPV01000011.1, on the reverse strand, counting down.
GCGATCGGCATCATGCCCTCGGTGAGCCCGACGAGGAACACGGCGTCCCACTCCAGTCCCTTCGCCGAGTGCAGCGACGCAAGAGTCACACCCTGGACCGTGGGCGCGTGCTGGGCGGCGGCCCGTTCGTCGAGCTCAGCCACGAGATCGGAGAGCGTGGCGCCCGGCCTGGCCTGTTCGAAGTCCTCCGCCAGACGCACCAGTGCGGCGAGAGACTCCCAGCGGTCCCGCACCGCTCCCGAGCCGGCGGGCGGCTTGGAGGTCCAGCCCTTCGTGGACAGCACCGCCCGCACCTCGGAAGGAAGGTCGTCGGCGCCGTCGAGCAGCGAGTCGTTGCCTCCCGCGCGGGCGGCGCCCCTCAGCGCGACGCCCGCCTCCCGCACCTCGGGGCGGTCGAAGAAGCGCTCCGCGCCGCGCAGCTGGTAGGGCACACCCGCGTCGGAGAGAGCCTGCTCGTAGACCTCGGACTGGGAGTTGACCCGGTACAGCACCGCGATCTCACCGGCCGGGACCCCGGCGGCGATCAGGTCACGGATACGGCGTGCGGTGCCCTCGGCCTCCGCGGGCTCGTCGGCGTACTCCGTGTAGACCGGTTCGGGTCCCTTGTCCCGCTGCGACACCAGCTCCAGACGGTGTTCGGCCGCCTTGCCGCGGGCCTGACTCAGCAGGCCGTTGGCCAGGTGGACGACCTGGGGCGTGGAGCGGTAGTCCCGCACCAGCTTGACCAGCGTCGCGTCCGGATGGCGCGTGCGGAAGTTCAGCAGATGGTCGGGGGTGGCACCGGTGAAGGAGTAGATCGTCTGGCCGGCGTCGCCGACGACGCAGAGATCGTCCCGGTCACCGAGCCAGAGGTCGAGCAGCCGCTGCTGGAGCGGGCTGACGTCCTGGTACTCGTCGACGACGAAGTGCTGGTACTGACGGCGCACATGATCGGCGATGTCGTGCCGGTCCTGGAGGATGCCGACGGTGAGCAGCAGTACGTCCTCGAAGTCGATCACCGACCGGTCGCGCTTCAGCTGCTCGTACATCGCGTAGATCTGCGAGAGCTCGGCCGGGTCACGCGGGGCGTCCCGCTGGGTCTTGGCGACCGCGGCCGGATAGTCGGCGGGCACGGTCTGGGTGACCTTGGCCCACTCGATCTCACTGGTGGCGTCCCGCAGCTCGTTGCGGTCGAGCCGGATCCCGCAGCGGGCCGCGGCCTCGGCGACCAGCTGGACCTTGCGCTCCACGAGCCGCGGAAGCTCACCACCGACCGCTTTCGGCCAGAAGTACTGGAGCTGGCGCAGGGCCGCGGAGTGGAAGGTCCGGGCCTGGACACCTGTCGCACCGAGCTGGCGGAGCCGGCCGCGCATCTCTCCGGCCGCCCGGTTGGTGAAGGTGACGGCGAGCACGGTGGTCGGCTGAAGGATCCCGGCACGCACCCCGTAGGCGATGCGGTGCGTGAGCGCCCGCGTCTTGCCCGTACCTGCTCCGGCCAGCACGCACACGGGTCCGCCGAGGGCGAGCGCGACCTCGCGCTGCTCCGGGTCGAGCCCGTCGAGCACGGCGTCCGCGGAGTCGGGGACCTGTGGGAAGAGGGTGGAATGCGTTGCTGCTGTCACCCTGCCATGCTGCCAGGTCGCGAGGGACCGGCGCGGCGGTTGTCCACAGGGGCTGCCGTTCGTCATACCGGTGCTGTGCGGGTGCCGTGTCGTACGTCATACCGGTGCGGTGCGGAGCGGTGCCGTACGTCGTACCGTCCGGGGCCGCGGGGAATGGTGCCGAGGTCCCGTACGTTCCCTCCATGCGGGAGCGACGTTCCCCCCACCATGCGGGAGCGTACGCGCGGCCCCGCATCCAGCGAGACCGACGAGACAAGGGAGCACCGAAGACATGCCGGGCACTGTGACGATGTACAGCACCACGTGGTGCGGCTACTGCCGCCGGCTCAAGAGCCAGATGGACCGCGAAGGCATCTCGTACACCGAGGTCAACATCGAGCACGACCCGGACTCGGCAGCTTTCGTCGAGAAGGCCAACGGCGGCAATCAGACAGTTCCGACGGTTCTGGTGGTTCCCGCCCAGGGCGGCTCCGACGTCGTCATGACGAACCCGAGTCTTGCGCAGGTGAAGCAGGCGCTCGGCGCCTGACTCCCGCCTGAGAGCCCGCCCCTCTGNNCAGAGGGGCGGGCTCTCAGGCCGCGTTGCCCGGCCTCGGGAGCGGCTTGCCGTACCAGAGCTCGATCAGGCGCGCGGCGATCGAGATGCCGAACGGGGGCAGCACCTCGCCGGATTCGAAGGCGGCCGTCAGGTCCTCGCGCGAGAACCAGCGGGCCTCCTCGATCTCCTCGCCGTCCACGGTGATCTCCGAGGTCACGGCGCGTGCCATGAAGCCGAGCATCAGGCTGGAGGGGAACGGCCAGGGCTGGCTGGCGATGTACTCGACCTCGCCGACGGTGACGCCGGCCTCCTCGAACACCTCACGGGCCACGGACTGCTCGATCGACTCCCCCGGCTCGACGAAGCCGGCGAGGGTCGAGAAGCGGCCCTCGGGCCAGTGCACCTGGCGTCCCAGCAGGGCACGGTCCTGGTCGTCCGTGACCAGCATGATCACCGCGGGGTCGGTACGCGGGTAGTGCTCCGCCCCGCATGCCTGGCAGCGGCGGATGTGCCCGGCGGCCGCGATGACGGTCCGCTCGCCGCAGCGTGAGCAGAAGCGGTGCAGCCGCTGCCAGTTCTCCAGGGCCACCGCGTGCACCATCAGGCCGGCGTCGCGCGGGCCGAGCAGCAGCCCGGCCTCACGCAGGCCGGCGGGCCGTGCGGACTGGTCCATGCGGCCCGGCAGGGAGTCCTTCTGGAGCGCGAAGTAACGCACGCCGTGCTCGTCGGTGCCGAGGAAGTAGCGGTGGGTCTCGGTGACGGGCGCCTCGAAGGCGGGCGTCATGACGAGCTCGGTGCCGCCGTCGGGGGTGTCGTCGATGAGCGCCTGTCCCCCGGAGACGACGAAGACTCTGGTCGTCGGGTGGCTCCAGGCCGCGGCGAGCCAGGCCTCGTCGAGCCGGTGGTGCGCGGCGCGGTCGATGCCGCTGGGCGCGGTGAGACCGATCGGGCGGTCTGCGGTGGCGTTGTCGAAGGTGCTCACAGGTGCTTCCTACTCCCCCGGGGGCGGATCGGGCGTTCAGAGATTCAGCGGAGTGCGTCGGCCAGCTCGCTCCACAGATGGGCGGCGGTCTCCACGCCCTTGAGGAGGAGGTCGAGTTCGACCTTCTCGTCGGGGCCGTGCCAGCCGTCGGACGGTACGGAGATGCCCAGGAAGAGGACGGGTGCGCCGAGCACGTCCTGCAGGTCGGCGGCGGGCCCCGAGCCTCCCTCGCGGGTGAAGAGGATCTTCTTCCCGAAGGCCCGTCCCATGGCGCGCGCCACCGCCTGGAGTGCGGGGTGGTCCAGGGGCGTCAGGCAGGGGCGCGTGGCGGGCGAGAAGGTGATCCGGTGGCGGACACCGGCCGGGATCCTGGCCTCGGCCCAGGCACGGACCGCTTCCTGGATCCGCTCCGGGTCCTGGCCGGCGACCAGCCGGAAGCTCAGCTTCACCATGGCGGACGAGGGGATGACGGTCTTGCTGCCGGCCCCCTGGTAGCCGCCGCCGATGCCGTTGACCTCCGCGGTGGGACGGGCCCAGACGCGCTCGAGGGTCGAGTAGCCGGCCTCGCCGGCGGTGGCGTGCGAGGCCGCCGTGCGCAGCCACGTTTCCTCGTCGAAGGGCAGTTCGGCGAAGAGAGCCCGCTCGGTGTCGGTGAGTTCGGCGACGCCGTCGTAGAAGCCGGGGACCGCGACCCTGCCCTCCGTGTCGTGGAGAGCGGCGACCAGGCGGGCGAGAGCGGTCGCGGGGTTGGGGACGGCGCCGCCGAACGACCCGGAGTGGATGTCCTGGCCGGGGCCGGACAGCTCGATCTCGCACTCCGCGAGACCGCGCATGCCGGTGCAGACGGTGGGGGTGTTCTCGTCCCACATGCCGGTGTCGGAGACGATCACGGCGTCGGCCGCGAGACGGGCGGCCCGCTCCTCGGCCAGTGCGCGGAAGTGCGGCGAACCGGACTCCTCCTCGCCCTCGATCAGCAGCTTGAGGTGGACGGCGGGCGTCGTACGGCCGGTCGCGGCGAGGTGGGCGCGGACACCGAGTGTGTGGAAGAACACCTGGCCCTTGTCGTCGGCCGCGCCGCGTCCGTACATCCTGCCGTCGCGGATCACCGGCTCGAAGGGGTCGGTGCTCCAGCCGTCCTCACGGGCCGCGGGCTGCACGTCGTGGTGGCCGTAGACCAGGACGACGGGTGCGTCGGGATCCTGTGACGGCCACTCGGCGAAGACCGCGGGGGCGCCGGGCGTCTCCCAGATCTCGGTGACCGGGAAGCCCGTCTCGGCGAGCTTCCCGGACAGCCACTCGGCACTGCGCCGTACGTCCTTGTCGTGCTCCGGCTGGGCGGATACCGACGGGATGCGCAGCCACTCGGCGAGGTCGTCGAGGAAGGCCGTGCGGTGCTGCTCGGTGTACGTACGGACGGCGCTGTCCGGGGTGTCGCTCATGCTCATGAGCCTATCGGCCCTGCGGAGGTGGCTCGTCCAGCAGGAGCTTCTCCAGCTCCTCCCTGCCCGGCAGCGCGGTGGGACGGGACGTCTCCCCGGTGCGTACGTAGAGGAAGGTCGCTGTGACCGCGTCCAGCGGCAGACCGTGCAGTTCGGCCCAGGCCAGGCGGTACACGGCGAGCTGGAGCGGGTCGGCCGTGCGGTGCCGGCTGGTCTTCCAGTCGACGATCTCGTAGGTGTCGCCCGTGCGGTAGACCGCGTCGATCCGGCCGCGGACCACCCGGCCCCCGAGGGTGATCTGGAACGGTGTCTCGACGCGGTAGGGAGTGCGCCGGGCGTACGCCGTGCGCTCGAAGGCCTCCTTGAGCTCGGCGAGGTCGCGCTCGTCGGCGATCTCCGCGTCGTTCCCGTCGCCCCCGGGGAGTTCGTCCGGGCCGAGCATGGGCAGCGGCAGTTCCTCGAAGCGGGACTCCACCCAGGCGTGGAAGCGGGTCCCCCGGCGGGCCGCGGGCTGCGGGGGACGTGGCATGGGGCGGGCGAGCTCCCGCGCGAAACCGTCTGGGTCGTCGGCGAGGTGCAGGAGCTGCGTGGCGGAGAGGGTGGCGGGGACGACGACGTCGCGCACGGCGGCGCGGGCGCGGCGCAGCTCACCGGCGAGTGCGTCGAGGTCCCGGTCCCAGGAGGCGAGGGTGCGGGACTCCTCCGGGGTGAGGCTCGCGTCCACGGGGTTACGTGCGGCGGGAACGTACGGGGCGGGAGCGGGCACGGCGGGCGCGGGGAC
>NZ_MAPV01000109.1 GCF_001700505.1 Streptomyces mutomycini | reverse complement strand
GTCGGTGACGCGGCGTCCTGCCACAGGTAGACCGTGCCGTCGTGGATGAGAGGCCCGGCCTCCGGTGTCTCGAAGTCCGTCTGGACACCCGAGGTCTCCCACAGCTTCTCGCCGCTGGACGCCTCCCACGCCTGTACGCCGCCGCCTCGCGTCCCGGTCAGGACGGTGCCCCGGTCGGCCTTGAGGGAGTACACCCAGGCGTCGGTCTGCAGCCGCCACCTCTCGGTACCGGTCGCCGCGTCCAGCGCGTACAGGGACGGGCCGTCGGAGGCGTGGATCCGGCCGCCGTCGACGGCCATCGACCAGGCCACGTCGCGGGTCTTGAACTGGCGTCGCCCGTTGCCCACGTCCAGGGCGTGGACCTCGAAGGACGTCACGTACAGCAGATCGCCGACCACGACGGGCGTGCCCCACACGTCGTTCGACATACGGAAACGCCACGGCCGCCAGCGCTCCGGCGCGGCGGGCGCCGCGTCCGGGGCCTGCGCGGGGGCGGGCACCGGAGCGGCCGGAGCCGCCGAGGTGTGACCGCCGGGCGCGCGCACCCAGCCGGTGGCCGGGTCGGCGTGCGCGGCGGCGGGGCCGCGTACGTCCACGGGGCGCGGCCCGGGGCCGATCGACACCCGGGTGCCGCCCAGCCGCACCGGACCGCCGTCGGGGGCGGACGCCGACACCGGCGCGGGGACCGGCGCCGTCCGCAGGTCACCGCCGCTGTGCCGGCCTCCGTTCCGGCCCGCCCCCGGCGGCGGCCGCTGCGGAGGCGGCGGCACGGCCACGGGAGCGGGCGCGACGGCCACGGTGCGGCCCCCGCCGCGGCGCTGCTCGATCATCGCGGTCGCGACGGTCGGCAGCCAGGCCGACGCCGTGCCGCTGTCGTCGCTGCCGGAGGCGAACAGGTGCGGGGCCAGCTGAGCCTGCAGATCGGCCGGGCTGGGCCGCCGGGTCGCGTCCATCTGCATGCAGGACTCGATGAGCGACCGCAGGTCTTCGGGGAGCCCCTCGGTGTCGGGGCCCTCCCGCAGCAGCATGAACACGGTCTCGACCGGGTTGGCCCCGTGGAAGGGCGCGTGCCCCGTGGCCGCGAAGACGAGTGTCGAGCCGAGGGAGAACACGTCGCTGGCGCCCGTCACGCTGCGCGAGTCGCGGGCCTGTTCGGGAGACATGTAGGCGGGCGTGCCCACCGCCACGTTCGTCATGGTCAGCCGGGTGTTGGAGACGCCGGACGCGATACCGAAGTCGATCACCCGCGGCCCGTCCTCGACCACGAGGACGTTGGACGGCTTCAGGTCACGGTGGACGAGGCCGGCCCCGTGGATCGACTGCAGGGCCTCCGCGATCCCGGCGGCCAGCCACCGCACGGCCTGCGTCGGCATCGGCCCGCACTCACTCACTATCTCCTCGAGGGAGGGGGCCGGGACGTAGGCGGTGGCCAGCCAGGGCACTGCCGCCCTCGGGTCGGCGTCGACCACGGCGGCGGTGTAGAAACCGCTGACCGCGCGGGCCGCCTCCACCTCACGCGTGAAACGGACCCGGAACAGCTGGTCCTCTGCCAGTTCCGTACGGACCGTCTTGATCGCCACTCGCCGGCCCGACGCCGACCTCGCCAGATAGACCAGCCCCATGCCGCCGGCCCCGAGCCGTCCAAGCACCTCGAACGGGCCGATCCGCCGCGGGTCATGCTGCGTCAGCTGCTCCACTTGCCTGCCACCTCCCCGTACGGACCTCAGGAACAGAAGTCCGCGAAATCCCGCCCTGTGCAGCGTCTCACCACTGGGCACCACTTGGCGGTGCGCACCCTGATTCTTCCTGTCCCGGGGCCCGGTTGCGAACCCGGGGGCGAGTCGGGGTGTTGTGTGGCACTCCATCCCTTTCAGGACACCTGCGGGGAAGGCTCGGGAAGGCTCGGGAAGGCTACGGAAGCAGCTCGGTCGGCTGGAGTACGGCGAAAGCCGCACCCTGGTCGTCCTGGAGGACCGCCATCCGCCCGTACGGGATGTCGACGGGCGGGGTGGTGATCCGGCCACCGAGGCGCGCGGCGGTATCGACAGTGCGGTCGCAGTCGGCGACCGCGAAGTAGCTGAGGAAGTAGCTGGGCAGCATCTCGGGGAACGCGTCCGTGATGACCGCGCGCCCGCCGATCGCCGTGTCCTCGCCCGGCTCGGTCCCGGCGGGCGACCAGATCCGGAACGGCTCCGCCGTAGCGCCGTCGCCGGGCAGTTCGATGTCGGTCCCGCGGAAGCCGAGAACCTCCTCGTAGAAGGCGTCCACACGCTCCGGCTGCCGGGTGTGGACCTCGGTCCAGCAGAAGGCTCCCGGCGCGTTCGCCTTCTCGAAGCCGGCGCGTTCACCCGCCTGCCAGAGGCCGAAGACCGCGCCGCCGGGGTCGGCCAGCTGGGCGAGGACCCCGGCCCTCTGGGCCCGCACGGGATCGGTGATCACCCGGCCGCCCGCCTTACGGGCCAGGGCGACGGTGGCGCGGATGTCGTCGGTGGCGAAGTAGACGCCCCAGGTCGTGGGCATCCGGCCGTCCTTCTTCGCGGCGAGCCCGGCGACGAGCTCGCCTTCGCTGTACGCATCTGCGAATGGCATGCCGTCTCCGGCATGGAAGGTCCAGCCGAAGAGTCCGCCGTAGAAGCGCTTGCCGGCCTCCAGGTCGGAGAGCTGCACGTCCACCCAGCACGGCGCGGACTGCGCGAATGCGGCCATGGCCCGGGTCCTTCCGTCGCTGCGAGCTCGCGGTGACGCCTCGGTGCCGCCGACGGTGAGCTGTGGATCAACGCGGACCGCAGCATGGGCAGCCGTGACGCCCGTCACACTCAACGTAACGTCGAGGGCCTCGCGGCGCGCCCCGAGCAGCAGAATAGAACCTTTGCCCGAATCGTGAAGGTTCGATGACCCTGTGGACGGAAGTTGTCCACCGAAGTTATCCACAGGCTGTTGATAACAACATCACTCCGGAGCCCTCCGGGGCGGCTCCATGAACAATTCCGTAATTACTCGCACCCGCCTGGAAAGGGACTCACCCGCCATGGGGAATTGCGCTGTCACCCCGCCGCCCACTCCGACGTTCACCCGGTCGTTCACCCAGTCCCGACTGGAGCGTTCCCCATTTGCAGTCGGTCAGATCGCGCCCGGATCACCCCTCGGTAAGCTGACGGCATGACAGGACAAGTGCGCACCGTCGACGGCCGCGTGGCTGGTCGGCGAGGTCAGGCGACGCGGCAGAAGCTGCTCGACTGCCTCAGCGAGATGCTCAGCTCCTCGCCGTACCGGGACGTCAAAGTCATCGACGTGGCCCGTAAGGCGGGGACTTCACCCGCGACTTTCTACCAGTATTTCCCCGACGTCGAGGGCGCCGTTCTCGAACTCGCCGAGGAAATGGCCAAGGAAGGCGCCGGCCTGACCGAACTGGTCGGCGGGCGTTCCTGGGTCGGCAAGGCAGGCTGGCACGCCTCCGAAGAACTGGTCGAGGGGTTCCTCGACTTCTGGCGCCGCCACGACGCGATCCTCCGCGTCGTCGATCTCGGCGCGGCCGAGGGCGACAAGCGGTTCTACAAGATCCGCATGAAGGTCCTGAACTCGGTCACCAACTCCCTGACGGACGCGGTCAAGGAACTCCAGTCCAAGGGCAGGGTGGACAAGGACGTCAGCCCCGGCGCTGTCGCGGGCTCCCTCGTCGTGATGCTCGCGGGAGTCGCCTCGCACCAGAAGGGCTTCACCACCTGGGGCGTGAAGCAGGCCGAACTCCGGCCGAACCTGGCCCTGTTGGTCCACCTGGGCATCACCGGCAAGAAGCCGGTCAGGTAGGCGCCCGGCCAGGACTCCCCCGCACACGCCGGACGCCGCACCACTCCACGGCTCCCCGCGTCCTGTCTCACCGACGGCGGACCACCCTGTGGTCCGCCGTTCGGCGTTCCCGCACCGGCCCGCGACGCTGTGGAATGGACCCATGAGCGACACACAGAAGGACTTCCGCGACCTGCTCCGCGCGCAGCGCGTCTGGGACGTGCCCCTCCCCCACTTCGACCCGTCGGACGCACCCCCCGCACCCCTTTCCCTCTTCCACACGTGGTTCGCCGAAGCGGTGGCGGCCGGCCAGACCGAACCGCACACCATGACCCTGGCGACCGCGGACCCCGGGGGCCGGCCCGATGTGCGCACGCTGATGCTGCACGACGCGGACGAGGACGGCTGGCACTTCGCCACTCACGCCACCAGCGCGAAGGGACGCCAGCTCGCCGCCCGCCCGCAGGCGGCGCTCGGCTTCTACTGGCCCGCCCAGGGGCGCCAGGTGCGCGTACGGGGTACGGCGGTCCCCGCGAGCCGCGAGGAGAGCCGGGCCGATCTGCGGGCCAGGTCCACCGGCGCGCTGGCCGCCGCGCTGACCGGTTCGCAGAGCGAGGTGCTGCCCTCGCAGGAGGACCTCCTACGGGCCTCCGAGGCGGCCTGGAAGCGGGCGCGGGCCGAGCCGGACGCCGAGGCGGACACGTGGACTCGCTATGCGGTGATGCCCCAGGAAGTGGAGTTCTTCCAGGGCGACGACCGGCGCCGGCACGTGCGGCTGCGCTACCGCCGGGACGGTGCCGGGTGGACCCGCGAACTCCTCTGGCCCTGAACCAGGGCATCAACCCGGTATATCCGTTTTCTCCTGTCAAGGGGCACTATGGGAGGCAGGTGAGCCGCTGGAGGCATCCATGGCACGAACCCGTTCCCGCTACGCCCCCGACCGCGGCCTGACCACCCGCATGGTGAGCACCATGTTCTTCATCGGGCTGCTGTACGTGGTCCTCGTGGGCGTGCTGCTGGCGGCCCTGCGCGGCGCCTGGCCCGTCATCCTGGTGGTGACGGGCGGGATGTTCGTCGCCCAGTTCTGGTTCAGCGACCGCATCGCCGCGTACGGCATGGGCGCCCGGGAGGTCACCCCGCAGGAGGCCCCTGAGCTGCACGGGGCGATAGACCGGATCTGTGCCCTCGCCGACATGCCCAAGCCGCGGGTGGCCGTCGCGCGGAGCGACGTGCCGAACGCCTTCGCGACCGGCCGCAGCGAGAAGACCGCCCTGGTCTGCGCCACGACCGGACTGCTGCGCAGACTCGGGCCCGAGGAGCTCGAAGGCGTCCTGGCGCACGAGATGTCGCACGTCGCGCACCGCGATGTGGCGGTGATGACGATCGCGTCGTTCCTCGGGGTCCTCGCCGGAATCGTCACCCGGGTCGCCCTCTGGGGCGGCTTCGCCCGCAACAGCCGGGGCAACGACCCCGCGGGCGTCATCATCATGCTCATCCCGCTGATCAGCGCGGTCGTGTACGCCCTGAGCTTCCTGCTGACCCGGCTGCTCTGCCGCTACCGCGAGCTCTCCGCCGACCGCACGGCCGCGCTGCTCACCGGCCGCCCCTCGGCTCTCGCCTCGGCACTCACCAAGGTGAGCGGCCAGATGGCCAGGATTCCCACGGAGGACCTGCGGAAGGCGGAACCGTACAACGCGTTCTACTTCGTTCCCGCCTTCGCCTCCAGGGAGAGCCTGGGCCGGCTGCTCTCCTCCCACCCGACCCTCGAACAGCGCCTGGACCAGCTGGCCCGCATCTCCGCCGGCCTGTCCCACCCGTAAGGAGCCTTTCGTGGGCCTGCTCGACAGCATCCTGGGGCGGAGCAAACCGGTCCGCCCCGACCTCGACCAGCTCTTCGCGGTCCCCTCCGCCGCGCTCACCCTCCAGGCCGGCACCGGACTCGTGCCGACCGGGCTCGGCTCGGTGTGCTTCGCGGGGGTGGAGGGCGGCACGTTCGCCCGTATCCAGCAGGACGTAAGGGAGTTGCTCGACGCGGACACGGGGCGCGGGGGGATCCCCGTCGAGTTCAGCCGGGATGCCTACGGCTACACCTGGCTGCTCGCCCGCCAGGAGCCGGGAGCCGATGGCACGGCGGCCCTGGTCAACGACCTGCACGCGGTCAACACCCTCCTGCAGGACGGCGGTTTCGGCCCGCACCTGCTCTGCTCGATGATCGGGTTCCGGAACCCGGAGGGGCGTTCGCTGGCGCTCGTCTACCTCTACAAACGGGGCACGTTCTACCCGTTCGCCCCGGCTCCGGGCGGCCGGGAGAGGCGTGACAACCAGCTGGAGCTCCAGGTGCGGGCCGTCCTCGGCGACGACCTCCGGGTGGAGGACGACCTGTCACGCTGGTTCCCGGTGTGGGGCGCGCCGGGTCTCTGAACGGGTCCGGCGCGCACCGCTCGTGATCATTTCGCAACCGATTCCCGCCCGGACCGGGACCCATCATGTCCATGTCCGATTACGCTCCGAACCATGCCAGACAGCACATCCGCCCCCGGTGAGGCCCTGCCCTCCTCCATCGACCGCACCGACGGCCGTCCCGTGTACGTGATCGGCGGCGGCCCGGGCGGCCTCGCCGCCGCGGCGGCACTGCGGGAACGGGGCGTACGGGCGGTGGTGCTGGAGAAGTCCGGCCGCGTGGGGTCGTCCTGGCGCGGCCACTACGACCGGCTGCACCTCCACACGACCCGCCGCTGGTCCGCCCTGCCGGGGCTGGCGATGCCCCGCGGGTTCGGGCGCTGGGTGTCGCGCGACGACATGGTGCGCTACCTGGAGAAGTACGCCGAGCACCACGAGCTGGAGGTGGTGACGGGCGTCGAGGTGTCGCGGATCGACCGGACCGCCGACGGCACGGGCTGGCAGTTGAGCGCGACCGGCGGCCGGATGCTCACCGGGCGGGCGGTGGTGGTGGCCACCGGTTTCAACCACACCCCGCGGATTCCCGCGTGGCCCGGCCGTGAAAGCTTCACCGGCGAGCTGGTGCACGCCGCGGAGTACCGCAGTCCGGCCTCGTACGCGGGCAAGGACGTCCTCGTCGCCGGTATCGGCAACACCGGGGCGGAGATCGCCGTGGACCTGGTCGAGGGCGGCGCGTCCGGGGTGCGGATCGCGGTACGGACGGTCCCGCACATCGTGCGCCGCTCGACGGCCGGCTGGCCCGCCCAGGCGACCGCGGTCATGGTCCGCAGGCTGCCGGTCCGGTTCGTCGACCGGGCAGGCCGCCTCATGTGCCGCGTCTCCGTCCCCGACCTGGCGGAACACGGCCTTCCCCGCCCGGACACGGGCCTGTACTCCCGGGTCCGGGAGGGCGCGATCCCGGTCCAGGACGTCGGCCTGATCGACGCGGTGAAGCGCGGCCGGGTGGTCCCGGTGGCGGCCGTCGAGTCCTTCGAAGGGGACACGGTGGTGCTGGCCGACAAGACCCGGCTCACCCCGGACGCGGTGATAGCCGCGACCGGCTACGAACGCGCCCTGGAGGACCTGGTCGGCCACCTCGGCGTACTGGACCCGAGAGGCCGCCCGGTGGTGCACGGCGCCCGCACCCCGGCCGGGGCACCGGACCTGTACTTCACCGGCTTCACCAACCCGATCAGCGGCATGCTCCGCGAAATAGCCCTGGACGCCAGGAGGATAGCCACGCGCCTCGCGAGGACGGGCTGACCCGGCGGCCCGCCCGCCGGCCCTCAGCCGGCGGCGGCCGGTACGCCCGTGTCCTGCCGGCGGCGGATCAGCAGGGCCATCAGGGCCGCTGTCGCGCACAGGGCGCCCGAGGCGTACCAGACCAGGTCGTACGAGCCGGTGAGGTCCCGTGCCACCCCTCCCAGGAACGCCACCAGGGCCGCCCCGACCTGGTGTGATGCCAGGACCCAGCCGAAGACGATCGCGCTGTCCTCTCCGTACTGCTCCCGGCACAGGGCCAGGGTCGGCGGGACCGTGGCCACCCAGTCCAGGCCGTAGAAGACGATGAAGAAGACCATCGGCGGATGCACCGCCGGGGCCAGCAGCATCGGGAGGATCAGCAGGGAGACACCCCGCAGCGCGTAGTAGACGGCCAGCAGCCTGCGGGCGTCGAAGCGGTCGGTGAGCCAGCCGCTGAAGACCGTGCCGATGATGTCGAAGACACCGATGACGGCCAGCAGCGAGGCCGCCGCGGTGATGTGCATTCCGTGGTCCTGGGCCGAGGGCACGAAGTGGGTGCGGATCAGACCGTTGGTGGAGGCACCGCAGATCGCGAACGAGCCCGCCAGCAGCCAGAACGGCCCGGTGCGGGCCGCCCCGAACAGGACGCGCAGGGTGCGGGCCGCGGCGCCCGTCGTGGGGGCCGGCTTCTCCACGTACGTGCCGCCGTAGGGGGCGAGGCCCACGTCGGCCGGGTGGTCGCGCATCAGGAGCCAGACGAAGGGGACGACGACGAGTGCCGCCAGTGCGACCGTCACCGAAGCCGGCTGCCAGCCGTGCTCGTCGATGATCCAGGCGCACAGCGGCAGGAAGACCAGCTGGCCGGAGGCCCCGGCCGCCGTCAGGATCCCGGTGACCAGCCCTCGGCGGGCGACGAACCAGCGGTTGGTGACGGTCGCCGAGAACGCCATCGCCATCGAACCCGTGCCCAGCCCGACGAGCACGCCCCAGTAGAGCATCAGCTGCCAGAGGGCCGTCATCCAGTAGCTCGCCAGCGCCCCGGCAGCGACCGTGCTGAGCGCGACGACCACGACCCGGCGGATGCCGAACCGGTCCATCAGGGCGGCCGCGAACGGGGCGGTCAGCCCGTACAGCGCCATGTCGAGGGAGACCGCGAGGCCGATCTCGCCGCGTGACCAGCCGAACCACTGGTGCAGGGGGTCGATGAGGAGGCCGGGCAGGGAGTTGAAGGCCGCGCCGCCGATGATCGTCACGAAGGTCACGGCGGCCACGATCCAAGCGCGGTGTATCCGCGGAAGGAAGCGGCGGCGAGGGGCGTACTCGGCCGCCGCGTTGTCGGTTGTCTGCGTCACGCCGCTCAGCATCCGGCCGGCGGGCGCCGCGGACGAGTGGCCCGAAGGACACCCTTCGCAGGGATCGGGCCACGCGGATTCAGGTCCGGGGCGGTGCGGGGGCGCCTCCGGGGCGCAGACGGCTGCGGACGGCACAGGCCAGGGCCGCCCCGACCGCGTACCAGAGCAGGTCCGGGGCGTTGAACGTCGAACCGAGCACCAGCCGTGCCACCGTGCTCCGCTGCGCGAGTTCGGCCGGGGCGCCGGTGAGCTGGGCCAGCTCGACGGCCCAGCTGACGGCCAGCGCGGCGCCCGCCGCCGTCAGCGGCCGCACCCGTGGCACGAGGAGGACCACGAGGGTGTGGATCAGGACGGTGTAGAGGGCGTCACCGGCGTACTTCGCCACGTCACCGCTCGCCGTCGAGCGGACACCCAGGCCCGCCGCCACGGTCACGAGTGCGGCGGCCGCAGCCGTCGCACGAACGAGGACGGGCCGGGGAATGGATGCGGGGACGGCCGGCATTTCCTTCATGGACGGTACGTTTATCAGTCCGCAACCGGTCGCGCCCAATCCGCGGAAGAGCAGGGGTCCAGATGCGCCAGCGTGTCGTCGTGCTCGCCCTGGACGGGGTGATCCCCTTCGAACTCGGCATCCCGCAGAGGATCTTCGGCCTCGCACGGCGCACCGAGGCGCACGGCAGGGGCGAGAAGCTGTACGACGTCGTGACCTGCTCACTGCGACCGCCGGGACCGGTCCGCACCGACGCCGACTTCAGCATCATGGTCGAGCACGGCCCCGACGCGCTCGCCACCGCCGACACGGTCGTCGTCCCGGCCTCGTACGGACTCGGCCCCGTCCACTCTGAGGGCCGGCTCACCGGCGAACTGGCCGCAGCCCTCGCGTACATCAGACCGGGGACCCGGCTGGTCTCCATCTGCACGGGTGGCTACGTCCTCGCCGCCGCCGGGTACCTCGACGGGCGCCCCGCCACCACCCACTGGTCCTCGGCGGACCACTTCCAGCGGGTCTTCCCGAAGGTCCGCGTCGATCCGGACGTCCTGTTCATCGACGACGGGGACGTGCTGACCTCGGCGGGGGTGGCCGCCGGAATAGACCTGTGTCTGCACATCCTGCGCCGCGACCACGGCACCGCGGTCGCCAACGACGTCGCCCGCCGCACCGTCGTCCCTCCGCACCGCGACGGCGGTCAGGCGCAGTTCATCCGGCGTCCGCTGCCCGAGGCGGGGCTCGCCACGACGGCGGCCGCACGTTCCTGGGCCCTCGGACGGCTGGAACAGCCGATCCTGCTGCGTGACATGGCACGGCAGGAGTCGATGAGCGTGCGCACCTTCACCCGGCGCTTCCGCGAGGAGTCGGGCATCAGCCCGGGGCAGTGGCTCACCCAGCAGCGGGTGGAGCGGGCACGGCAGCTGCTCGAGTCCACCGACCTGTCGGTCGACCAGGTGGCGCAGGACGCCGGCTTCGGTACGGCCACCTCCCTGCGACAGCATGTGCAGGCCGCACTGGGGGTCTCGCCCACGGTCTACCGGAGGACGTTCCGGACGAGGTCCGCGCGTCGCCCGGCGGCGCCGTCAGAGACGCGCCCGGTCGCCTGACTGCTCCTGGACCACGGGAATCAGCACGGAGCCACCGCGGTCGACCTCGCACCAGATCCGCTTGCCGGCACCCTCGGGCTGCCAGCCCCAGCGATCCGCCAGGCCGTCCACCAGCTCCAGACCGCGGCCACCGGTGTCCTCACCCTCCGCGTGACGCGGCTGGGGCGGCCGGCAGCTGGTGTCGGCCACCTCGACCCGCACCGTCCGAGCCGAGCCGGCCGGGTGTGCGGAGCCGAAGAGCATCCGCAGCACGGCCGGACAGCCGGTGTGGACCACCGCGTTGGTGACGAGCTCGGAGATCAGCAGGATCAGCGTCTCCGCGAGCGGCTCGTCGTCCTCCATCCCGGACCCGGCCAGGCGCGACCGCGCCCATCTGCGGGCCCGTCCCACCTCCGCGGGATCCGGCCCGACCTCCAGCTGAACCTGAAGCACCTGCACCGCTCACACCATCCGAACCGGCGGACACATCGCCTCGCGCCTCTTCGGGGTCACGGAACGTGATTCCCCTGCGACACAGCATGGTTGACGTACAGTCACCGCAACAAGCGCTTCGGGCATATTCCAGCGCGAAGGAGTACGCGTGGCCCATACTGTGCGACGCGTGCTGCGGAGAGTCGAACAGAAGTGCACCGGCACCCGGGAGACCTCGTCCCCGGCGGGCCCGTCGCAGCTCCGTGGGCCGCGAGCAGGCCGCCGCGCGTCACCAGGGGCACCCACGGGGGCCGCACCCGGATCCTTCGGTTCCAGTACCACTCGCATCCACCGGAGCGTACCCGAGCACGGGCTCGCGACTCCGCCCGGTGACAGATTCCCCCGCGGACACGGCCGACCCCCGGATGCGCTGCGTCACCCCCGGCGCACCGTCCGTACGCCCGCGGTCAGCCACGACCGCCCGGCACACGGCAGTGCGGCCCGGCCCGGGGAAAGCCGGGACCGGGCCGCGGAGGGACGTGAACTGCTCACGCCGTCGGGCGTGTTGAGGCGCGGACCACGCGCCGGGGCCGGCCGGGTGCCGGGCGCCCGGTACCGGTGGCGCTGCTACGCGTCCGGCTCGATCACGGTGAAGTACGCGGAGAAGGCGGCGACGGCCTCGTCCTCGGCGATCCGGCCGTCCTGGTCGGTGTCCAGGCTCCGGGCCGCGACGCTCGCGATGTCGTCCGCGGCGCCGAGCACCCGCAGCGCGCGCTCCACCGCGGCGACCGGGGCCGAGGCGGGTGCGGCACCCTCGGGGTCCGCGCCGGCGGCCACGGCGATCGTCGCGCGCAGGAAGGGGCGCGCGATCTCGGCGAAGCGGTCCGGGTTGTCACGCAGCCGTTTCACGGCCCCGCCGGCGAACTCCTGCCGGGTGACGCGCTGGTCCCCGTCCACGTCGGCGATACCCGCCATGCCCTGCCAGAAGGCCTCGGCACCCGTGTAGAGCGACTGGCCCCTGTCGCAGCGGGCCGTCGTACCGAACTCGGTGAGCAGACGGGCCGCGGCGGCGTTGAAATCGGCGCGATCGATGTAGCCGTTGCCGTCCTGGTCGAAGGCGGCGAAGCGGTGCGCGATCTTGCGCTCGTACTCTGCGCTGTCCATGCGCCGAGCGTACGACGCCGAGCGGGGCCACGTGTCACCAACTCCACTCAGCGGTGTGACAACCTCGCTGCGGCAGGGCGTGTCACGCGGTGAGCGGCTGGGACCGGTCGTCGGTGGCCGCGTCCGCGTCGGGGTAGACGTCGAAGAGCCTGCGTACCCCCAGGGCGCCGAGCACCTTGTTGACGTGCGAGCCGTCGACCGCGCCGCGGGCCGGGAGGATCAGCCGCAGCCGGCCGCCGCAGGACTTCATGAGGCGGCGGGAGGCGATGAGGACGTTGACTCCGCTGGAGTCGCAGAACAGGACGCCGGAGAGGTCCAGGACCACGTGGTGCTGCCCGGCGGCCACCGCCCCGTGCACGGACTGGCGCACGACGGGTGAACTGACGAGGTCGAGCTCGCCGTGGATGCGCAGCACGGTCCACGCGTCCTGCTCGGTCTCGTACACCTTCAGCGTCACGCGACTCGGCCTCTCGTTCCGGGAGCTCCGGAGTATCCGGAAGTTTCCGTTCCTCCTCGCGGCTGCCCGCGTACAGGCCCGTGAAACAACTCGCACCGTCCGCCCCCAGGATTGCCCTGGAAATGATCACTCAGGATCGTTGACGCGATCAGGAAAGGGCAAGAGGGCAATCATTCCTTATCATCCGGCGCCATTCCTGGGACGTACTTGCCGCAAAGGTGCATGCCCGGACCACGCCGAGCACTACATTCGACGTGACGAGGGGCACAGGGCAGGGGGCTCGATGGCGAAGGACGCACCACCGCGCTGGGACCGCCGGATGCAGCAGCGGCTGACGCGCGGCGAGGCGGCGGCCCTCGGTGAGCTCTACGACCGGTTCGCCGCCCTCGTGCACAGCCAGGCCCACCGCATGCTCGACGACGAGGACGCGGCGGACCAGGTGACGCGCGAGGTCTTCGGCTACGTCTGGGAGAACCCCGGCGTGTACGACCCCAGGCACGGCTCCATGCGCTCCTGGGTGGCGCGGCTCACCCACCGCCTGTCCGTGCAGCGTCTCCGCCGGGAACAGGGCGAGGCCGGCGCGCCCGACGCGGACGGGCGGGCCGAGGAGCTCGAGCACAGGGTGCTCAGGGCCACCGCCGCGGCACGTGCCGACTACATCGTCGCCTCCATGCCCGCGCCGCTGCGCGCCGCACTGGAGCTCGCCTACGTCCAGCGCCGGGACTACCGGCAGACCGCCGCCGATCTCGGCGTCACCGGGGACGAGGCCAGGCGCCGGCTGCGGCTGGGCCTCCAACTGCTCTCCACCGCGAACTACGGGCCGTCGGCGGACTCGGCGCCTCCCGGCTACGGGCCGACGCCGTGAGCGGGGGCCGGGACGGCGACGGCCGCGACGGGGAGAAGCCGGTGGAGAGGCGCATACCGGGCCCCCGGGCCGCTGCGGACGACCAGGAGCGGCTGCCCCCGGCCCGGCCCGTGAAGCCGCCCGCACCGCCCGCACCGCCGCTCCCCCACAAGGTGCTCACGTCGCTCCTCGGCGCCTGGGCCCTGGCCGCCTGCTCCGCCGAGGAGACGGCGGCCGTCGAGGAGCACCTGACCTCGTGCGCGCCCTGCGCCGACGAGGCGCTGCGGCTGCGCGACGCGGTGGGACTGCTGCACACCGACGGCACCCTGGACCTGGACCCGATGCTCCGGTCCCGGGTCCTGGAGGGCTGCCTCGGCCGCCGCCCCGCACGCATCCCCGTCCCGTCGTGGGCGGCGCCGTACGACGCGGAGACCGCACGGCTCGACGCGCTGCTGCGGGACATCGGCGACGCGGAGTGGCACGCGCCGGTACGGCTGAAGTGGTTCGAGGACGACCGGCAGGCGCACCGCAGGACGACGGTCGCCGGGGTGATCGGCCATCTGATGGCCGTCGACGGTCTCGTGTCACGGGCGCTCGACCTGGACGACCCGCTCGGGAAGGGCGGCAGCCACCTGCCGCCGACCCCGACCGGGCGCACAGAGCGGTACTGGTCGGCCGCTCTCCGGCCGCCCACCCGGGCCGTACGGGAGCCATGGCGTGACCAGAGTCATACCCTCGTCCGGACGGTGTCCTTCGCCGGCCGGGGGATCGCTGAGCGGTCCGTGCCGTACGGGGACTTCGACCTCCCGCTGCAGGACTCGCTCCTGGAGCGGGCTTTCGAGTGCTGGGTGCACGGCGGTGACATCGCGGACGCGGTGGACTACCCCTACGAACCGCCCGCCGCCGCCCATCTCCACCGGATGATCGACCTGGCGGTACGGCTGCTGCCCGCCACTCTGGCCGGCCGCCGCCGTGCCGGGCTGGCCGCACCGGCCCGCGACCTGGTCACCGCGGGGTCCCCGGGCCGCTCCCTCCATCTGGAGGTCGAGGGCCGCGGTGGCGGCGACTGGTACATCGCGCTGGACTCACCGGCCGCCCTCGGCTCCCCCGCCCACACGGTCGCGCAGGTCGCTCTCGACGGGGTGGAGTTCTGCAGGCTGGTCGCCGGTCATGTGCCGCCGGCCGAGGCCGCGGCCGGCCAGCAGGGCGACCGCGAGGCGATCCGCGACGTCCTGTTCGCCGCGGCCTCCCTCAGCCGGCTGTGATCACTGCCCTCAGGCGAAGACGACCGTACGGCGGCCGTTGAGCAGGATGCGCTGCTCCGCGTGCCACTTGACCGCGCGGGCCAGTGCCTGGCACTCCACGTCGCGGCCGATGGCGACGAGCTGGTCCGGCGTGACACCGTGCCCGACGCGCTCGACCTCCTGCTCGATGATCGGCCCCTCGTCGAGGTCGGCGGTCACGTAGTGGGCCGTCGCGCCGATCAGCTTCACGCCGCGCGCATGGGCCTGGTGGTAGGGCTTCGCACCCTTGAAGCTCGGCAGGAAGGAGTGGTGGATGTTGATGATCCGGCCGCTCAGCTGCTTGCAGAGATCGTCCGAGAGCACCTGCATGTAGCGCGCGAGGACCACGAGTTCGACGTTCTCCCCGCGGACCAGCTCGAGCAGCTGCGCCTCGGCCTCCTGCTTGTTCTCCCGGTTCACGGGGATGTGCCGGAACGGTACGCCGTACGAGGCGACCAGCTCGGCGAAGTCCGTGTGGTTGGAGACGACCGCCACGATCTCGACCGGCAGGGCGCCGGTGCGGGAGCGGAACAGCAGGTCGTTGAGGCAGTGCCCGAACCTGCTGACCATGAGCACGATCCGCATCCGGTCGCTCGCCCGGTGGATCTGCCACTCCATCCGGAAGGCGTCCCCGATCGCGGCGAAGCTGGCGCGCAGCTTGTCCACGGTGACCGTGGCGTCCGCCGAGAAGTGGACGCGCATGAAGAAGAGACCGGTGTCGTGGTCGCCGAACTGCTGGCTGTCCTCGATGTTGCAGCCGGTCATGAAGAGATAGCTCGACACGGCGTGCACGATGCCCTGTTTGTCGGGGCAGGAGAGGGTGAGGACGTACTGCTCGGCGGCGGTGTCCGAGGCAGCGGGTACGGATTCGGCGGGCTGCGGCGCGGTCATGTCCGTAGGGTCCCACACCGCCCGCGGGTCACGCCGAACCGTTCATGATGCGGAGCACGTCCAGGGAGCGCGGCGGGATGTCGGGGTCCTCGCCGTCGTTGGTGGCGAGCGTCACATGGGCCTCACGGGCGGCCATGACCGCCTCCTGCCAGCCCGGATGCTCCAGATAGGCGGAGACGGGGGCGTCGGCGCCTATCTGGTGCATGATGCGCAGCACCCGCAGGGCGGCGACGTCCACGAGGGCGGCCTCGGCGGAGTCGCGGAAGATCGTCCCGACGTATTTCTCGGCGGACCAGTTGTCCAGCCAGGTGTCCTCGACCAGGCGGTACACGGCGTCGGTGACGTCGCCGTACCCTTCCCGGCCGGCCAGCCAGCACTCGTGGTGGAAGACGGGGTCGGAGAGCATGTGAAGCGCCGAGCGCACGTTGCTGCGCCAGCGCCACCACGGCATGTCGTTGGGGGGCATGCCGCCCATGGTGGAGGAGCGACGGCCGCGACGGGAAGTGTTCTCCGAACCTTGCTGCACGGTTGCCGATCGTACGTTCCCCCCGGGGGGCCGTGCGCGGGCCCCCGTAATTCACCGTGAGGTCACCCTGCGTTGACCGCGGCACACTGCGGCGTTACCCGTGACCCGGAAAAGTTCATGACCATGACCGGATGGCGACGCCTCATCTCACCCCGCCCCTACAAATCCCTCACAACGGTGGCGGCAGGGGCGCTGCTGATATCCGGCTGCGGGGTCCTCCCTGGAGCCTCGGGGGGCTCCAGGGAGCCCGTCACCGTCATGACCTGGGCTCCCGACACCAGTGGAGCCGACACGGTGAACATGGCGGGCATGCCGGCCATGGCGAGGACCTACGCCCGCTGGATCAACGAGAAGGGCGGGATCGGCGGACACGAGCTCCGGGTGCTCACCTGCAACGAGCAGGACACCGCCACCGGGGCCTCGAAGTGCGCACGGCGGGCGGCCGACGAGGACGTGGCGGCGGTCGTCGGCTCGTACAGCAGACACGGGCGGGCGTTCCTGGCTCCGCTGGAGTCGGCCGGCATCCCCTACATCGGCGGGTACGGCGCCTCCGCCGACGAGTTCACCAGCTATCTCTCGTACCCGGTCAACGGCGGCCAGCCCGCGCTCGTCGCGGGGAACGGCGAGCAGCTGGCCGCCGGCTGCGAGCGGGTCTCTCTCGTGCGGCCCGACACCCTGGTCGGCGACACCATGCCCGGACTCCTCGACACGAGCCTCGGCCGGAGCGACCGCCCCGCGTCCTACGACATCAGCGCGGCCGAGGAGGCCACGTCGTACGACGCCGAGGCGGCCAAGGCCCTCGAGAACGCGGGCGGAGGCTGTGTGACCGCGGTGCTCGGCAAGGGCACGGAGACGTTCTTCGACTCCTTCCGCCGCCTCGAGCCCGAGGGCAGCGGGGTGCGGATCTCGTCGGTGCTCGGCAGCGTGGGCCAGGGCCTCATCGACCGTTCGGGCGGACCGGACAGCCCCTTCGAAGGGGCCCTCGTCACCGGCTGGTACCCGGATTCGGGCGACGCCCGCTGGAACGAGATGCGCGAGGTGATCCGGAAGTACGCCTTCGGGGACAACCGGATCGATCCCTCGGACACGGGTGTGCAGACCACCTGGATCGCGTACACCGTGCTCGGGGCGGTCGTCGAGGCGATGGACCGGCCGGACATCACGGCGGGCGGGATCTCCGTCAGCCTCAACCGGGGCACCGAGGTGGACACCGGCGGCCTCACCCCCACCCTGCGCTGGCGCTTCCAGGACATGGTCGGCACGGCCGCCTACGGACGCATCGTGAACGGGCGGGTGACGTTCCAGGTGGTCCGCGAGGGGCGGCTCACCGCCGAGAAGGAGGGCTTCGTGGACGTCACGGAGACTCTGGTGAACGCCCGCGCGGGCGGCTGACGCGCGGTCACCGCGGCCCCGGCCCCCACTGGGAGCCGGGGCCGGGGCCGCGTGGCGTCAGAGCTGCGTGGGGGCGCGTTCGGTCAGCCCGTACTTCTGGGCGATGGAGTTCCACAGCCCGGAGGCCTTCCGCTTCGCCGCGGTCGCCTCACCGCTCGACACCTCGGCCTTGGCGGTCGCGTCGGTCGAGCGGGCGGTGCCGCCCTTGCAGACCTTCTTCTCGTTCTTGGCCTGCCGGGCCCATGTGGCGTAGTGGTCGTCGGCCTCCGCCGACGCCTGCCAGGCCTTGGTCAGGGATGCCTTCAACTCGGCGTTGTCCGGGAGCTGGTCCACGCTCAGCCCCTCGAGCCGGGTCACCAGACCGCGGCGCTGCTCGGCCGCACCCGTCAGGTCGGTGGCCGCCTGGTCGAGCGCCCGGCAGTTCTTGGTCTTCTCCACGGCGCTGATCACCGCCGAGCGGCTGTCGTTGCTGTCCGCGAGCAGCTTGTCGAGCGCCTCGGCCTGGGGTTTCGCCGGGTCGGGCGCCTGCGTGGAGGGGGCGGCCGACGCCGAACTCCCGGAGGCCACGGGCTGCTTGTCGTCCGGGGCCTCGTCGCCCCCGCTCATCAGGGCGCCCGCGCCGAGCCCGACGACGGCGCATCCGATGACGACGGCGGCGATCAGCGGGATGTGCGCGGACCGCCGACGGGGTGCGCCGCGGCCCTGATCGGGCCCCTGCGCGCCGTACCCGTCGTGGGGACCCTGCGGGCCGGACGAGGGGGACGGGGCGCTCTGCGGAGGCTGCTGGGCACCCTGGTGGGGCCGCTGCGGCTGCTGGGCGCCCTGCTGGGGGTATCCCTGCTGCTGTCCGGCGAAGCGGGGCATCTGCTGAGTGGCGCCCGCGGGCTCGTCGCTGCGGAAGAGGCTGTCGAACTCCGCGGGCGGCTGCCGGTCTCCCGGTGCCCCAGGCCGTATTCCGTACGGAGCGCCGCCGGGCACCGGGGGTATGTACTGGGTCGCGTCGGCGTCGGACGGCTGCGCGGGGGGCGCGGGCTGGGCCAGGTGCTGGGTGGCCTCCGCCGGGCGCTCGGCCGGCAGTCCTCCCGGCAGGGAGCCGCCGGGGACGGGCGCGATGTACTGCGTGGCGTCCGCGTCCCCGCCCCGCCCCGGAGCGGCCTCGGCCGGCAGAGGCTGGGCATACGGCTGGGGCTGGGGCTGCTGCTGGGGCTGGTACGGGTCCTGCTGATACGAGCCCTGCTGGTGGGCGCCCTGCTGATACGCGTCCTGCTGCGGGGCGTACTGCTGGGGCTGGGGCTGGGGCTGGTACTGCCCGTGCTGCGGCTGCTGGTACGCGCCCTGCTGGTGCTGCTCCGGTGGCAGCTGTCCCGGTGGCGGGCCGTCCTGGTGGGCGCCCTGCGGCCCCCACGGCATGCCCCACGGCTGCCCGCCCGCGGGGGCGGCCTGGTCCGGCTGCCCGACCACGGGCTCCCCTATGCGCCAGGGGGCACCACCCTCCGCGGGCAGCACGACACCTTCGTGCGCGGGCCGTGCAGCGGGTAGCTGCCGCTCGTCACCCTGTCCGCTCTGCGTCACCGGGACTCCTACGTGTGAACCTATGGAATCGTCGGCTCACGCTACCGGGTGCCCTGAGCCCGGCGCCAAGCGACCGGGAGCGCTCACCACCCCTTCACACAGCGGGTGTGCCCCCAGGCGCCCCCGGCGCCGCGCACGGTGAACTCGCCCAAGGGGCAGGTCAGGCGGCCTGGAGCTCCAGCCTGGCGCCGAACTCCCGGACCGCCGGCTCGTCCGCGTACGGTTCCAGCCGCTGCTGGAGGTCATCGAGATATTCGGCACCCCGGCTGGAGCGCACCGTCCCCAGCAGTTCCATCGCCCGCAGCCCCGTGTGGCACGCCTGCTCCACCTGACGCTGCTGCACCTGCGCCGTGGCCAGCAGCACCAGGCCGATGCCACGGCGCCGGGTCCGGGACGGCGGGAGGGCCGCCAG
Source organism: Streptomyces mutomycini (assembly GCF_001700505.1). GTDB lineage: Bacteria > Actinomycetota > Actinomycetes > Streptomycetales > Streptomycetaceae > Streptomyces > Streptomyces mutomycini. Next base: position 5,710 of record NZ_MAPV01000109.1, on the reverse strand, counting down.
CGCCTCCTTCGCCCTGCGGGCGGCGGGCTCGGCCTGCCCCAGGTCCCGGTGGCAGTGCGCCAGTTCGTCGGCGAGGTAGCCCGCGTCGAAGTGGGTGATCCAGACGGGGTCGTCGCCCTTGTCCGGGTCGGCCTGCTCCAGGGCGGCCAGTGCCCGGCCCGCCGCGGCCTGGCAGGTGCTGGCATCCCCCATCAGCGCGTGGCCCCGGGCCTCCGCCGCGTGGAACATCGCCTCGGCCCGCGGGGTCACCCGCCCTCGGGCGCCCTCCTGGGCGGCCCGCGCCAGCTGGGCGATCTCGCGCGGGTTGCCGAGCTGGGCCGCGAGATGACTCATCGACGCGGCCAGCACATAGCCCCCGTACGCGCGGTCGCCCGCGGCCTGGGCCAGGCGCAGCGCCTGGATGTAGTACCGCTGGGCCAGACCGGGCTGCCCGGTGTCCACGGCCATGTACCCGGCGAGCTCGGTGAGCCGGGCGGCCGCGCCGAACAGCTCGCGGCCGACCGATTCGCGGTACGAACCCGAAAGGAGCCCGGACACCACGCTGTTGAGGTAGTGCACCAGGACGGGCCGCACATGTCCGCTGCCGAAGCGGTGGTCCAGGTCGACGAGCGCGGCCGTCGTCGCCCGCACCGCCGCCACGTCCGGCATGCCGACCCTGCTGCCGGCCGTCCGCGCCACCTGCGGATCGGGGCCCGTGATCAGCCAGTCGCGGCTCGGCTCGACCAGGGCGGACGCGGCCACCGCGGACCCCGACAGCAGGTCGCGGCGGCCCACGTCGCTGCGCCACAGCTCGCATACCTGCTCGACGGCGCCGAGCACGGTGGGCGCGAACTGCAGACCGATGCCGGAGGCCAGGCTCTTGCCGTTGGCCATGCCGATCTCGTCGATCGTGACCGTGCGGCCGAGCTTGCGCCCGATCGCCTCGGCGATGATTCCCGGCGCCCTGCCGCGTGGTTGCTGTCCGCGCAGCCAGCGGGCCACGGATGTCTTGTCGTAACGGAGGTCGAGCCCCCGCTCCGCCCCCGTCATGTTGACCCGGCGTGCGAGGCCGGCGTTGGAGCACGCCGCCTCCTGGATGAGCGTCTGGAGCCGTTCGTTCGGCTGGCGGGCGACGAGAGGCCTGGCTGCCATTTTTCCCCCTGGGACCGCAGTGATTCAGTGAAGGCATCACTGCCCGGCACGGCACGAGAAATGCGCATATTCATCTGTATCGCGTACGAGCGGTGGCGAGTTGGCGCAGTCCTGCAGGTCGTTACCCGCGCACCGGTGCGCTTCCTCCCGCGCGCCCCCGCCCATGCATCCGTGCGCCCCATGTGCAGGATCGATCCGCCGAGGACGGAGCACGCTCTCCCGTAACCCCGGGTGACGCCGGTAGTTGAGTGGGCGTGGAAGAGCCCATCGGAGTGACGGAAGCCGCCCAGGTCCCCCAGCAGCGAGGTGAACAGCTGCTCGAGGCCGCGGCCTGGTACGCCCAGGAGCGGAACTGGGACGTGTTCCCCGGCACCTGGCTCGAAGCCGTCGGCGGGACGGAGCGCTGCTCCTGCGGTGTCACCGGCTGCGCCGCCCCGGGAGCCCATCCCACCCGGCCGGACTGGGCGGTCCAGACGACGGGCAGCGCCGCCGCGGCCCGCAGGATGTGGTCCAGGCAGCCCGGTTCGTCGGTCCTCATGCCCTCCGGCCGGACCTTCGACGCCCTGGACGTGCCGGAGTCCGCCGGCTTCCTGGCCATGGCGAGGATGGACCGGATGGGCCTCACACTCGGCCCGGTGACCCGCACCCCGGACCGCCGGATGCTGTTCTTCGCCCTGCCGGGCACCGCGGCCAAGGCGCCCGAGCTCGTGCGGCAACTGGGCTGGGACGCCGGGGTGATCGGCATCGTGGGGCGCGGCGAGGGCGACTACGTGGCCGGGCCGCCGACCCGGCTGGCCGGGCGCGGCGCCGTGCAGTGGGCCCGCCGGCCCTCGCGCGCCAACCTGTGGCTGCCCGACGCGGACGAGCTGATCAGCCCGCTCGCGTACGCCTGCGCCCGGGAAGCGGCCGACGCCCGGACACGCCTTTCGTAGGGTGGTCCCCACACGTGGGGATACCGAAAGGCAGTGCCATGGCGGACCAGGCGGACAGCGCGGGCGCGACGGACACCGCGGGGGTGGCTCAGGCGCCCCCTCCGACTCAGGCGCTCCCTCCGGCCGTGCGGGTGGAGGGGCTCTGGAAGCGCTTCGGGGAACAGGTCGCGGTCGCCGGGATCGATCTGGAGCTGCCCGCGGGCAGGTTCATCGGCCTGGTGGGCCCCAACGGCGCGGGGAAGACCACCACCCTCTCGATGGTGACGGGGCTGCTCAGGCCCGACATGGGCCGGATCGAGGTCGCCGGCCACGACGTGTGGCGGGACCCGGTCGAGGTGAAGTCCCGGATCGGGGTGCTCCCGGAGGGCCTGCGGCTCTTCGAGCGCCTTTCGGGCCGTGAACTCCTCGGCTACACGGGCCGGTTGCGCGGGCTGCCGGGCGCCGAGGCGGACAGGCGCGCCACCCAGCTGCTCGACGTACTGGACCTCGCGGGGGCCCAGCACAAGCTGGTCGTGGACTACTCGACCGGGATGCGCAAGAAGATCGGGCTGGCCTCCGCGCTGCTGCACAACCCCGAAGTCCTGTTCCTGGACGAGCCGTTCGAGGGCGTCGACCCCGTGTCGGCGCAGACGATCCGTGGCGTGCTGGAGCGTTACACCCGCTCTGGGGCGACGGTGGTGTTCTCCAGCCATGTGATGGAGCTCGTCGAGTCCCTCTGCGACTGGGTGGCCGTCATGGCCGCGGGACGCATCCGGGCGCAGGGCACGCTGGCCGAGGTCCGCGGTGAGGCCGCCTCGCTCCAGGACGCCTTCCTCGAGCTGGTCGGCGCGGGCGTCCGGGACACCGGCGAGTCCCTGGACTGGCTGGGCGGTGCCCGATGACGGTGCTGGACGCCCCCGCGGACACCGCCGTCCCGGCCGTACGCGGTCAGCGCCTCGTCCCCGTCCTGGTGGGGCTCAAGCTGACGCTGCTGCGCAACGGACTGCGCCTGTCGTCCGGGCGGCGGGCCGCCTATGTCGCGTCCCTCGTCGTCACCCTGCTGCTCGCGGCGGTCCAGGCGATCGGCCTCGTCGCGCTGCGCGGCCATCCGCAGGCGGGCACCCTGGTGGTGCTGCTGACGGCGGTGGTGGCGGTGGGCTGGGCGGTGATGCCGCTGTTCTTCCCGAGCGGGGACGAGACCCTGGACCCGAGCCGGCTGGTGATGCTGCCGCTGCGGCCCCGTCCGCTGATCGGGGCGCTGCTGGCGGCCTCGCTGATCGGCATCGGGCCGCTCTTCACGCTCACCCTGGCACTCGGCTCGGTGATCGCGCTGGCGCACGGCGCGGCCGCGGTGGCATTCGGGGTGATCGCCGTGCCGCTGACGCTGCTGGTCTGTGTGGCGCTGGCGCGGTCCGTCGCCACCGCCAACATCCGGCTGCTGACGTCGCGCAGGGGCCGCGACCTCGCGGTGCTCAGCGGGCTGGTGATCGCGGTGGGCATCCAGTTCGTCAACTTCGGCGTCCAGCGCCTGGGCAGGGCGGGCGGGATGTCCTCGCTCGAACCGGTGGCGGACGTGGTGCGCTGGCTGCCGCCGGCCTCCGCGCTCGGGGCGGTGGGATCCGCCTCCGAGGGGTCCTACGGGGCGGCGCTCGGGCAGCTGCTGCTCTCGGTGCTCGCGCTGGGCGGCCTGGTGTGGCTGTGGGAGCGGAGTCTGGTGAAGCTGATGACGGCGCCGGACGGCTCCACGGTCGCCGCCGCCGAACCTTCCGCCGGCCGGCCGGGCGCGGACCGCTCCGGGCTCTTCTCGCTGCTCCCCGAGGGGCGTACGGCCACGGTGATGCAGCGGAGCCTGCGGTATGTCGTACGGGACCCGAAGACCAAGGCGGCCTGGGTGACGGCGCTGGCGGTCGGCCTGATCGTGCCGGTCCTCAACGCGGTGCAGGGATCGGGTTCGGTCTACTTCGCGTGCTTCGCGGCCGGAATGCTCGGCATGCAGATGTACAACCAGTTCGGGCAGGACACCTCCGCCTTCTGGATGGTGGCGCTGTCGGTCTCCTCGACCCGGGACGCCTACGTCGAACTGCGTGCGCGGGCCCTGGCACTGCTGCTGATCACCCTGCCGTACACGGTCCTGGTGACGGTGGTGACCGCGGCCTTGCTCGGGGACTGGGCGGCGCTGCCGGGGGTCATGGGGCTGTCCTTCGCGCTGCTCGGCGCGATGCTGGCGACGGGCGCGGTGGCCTCGGCGCTGTTCCCGTACTCGATTCCGCAGGACGGGGCGTTCAAGAACGTCGTGCCGGGGCAGGCCGGGCTCGCCTGGATCTCCATCCTCGGCGGGATGGTGGCGGCCGCGGTGCTCAGCGGGCCGGTGATCGGGCTGGCGGTCTGGCTGCACGTGGCGGACCACCAGAACCTGCTGTGGCTGCTGTTGCCGGTGGGAGCGGTGTACGGAACGTTCATCGGCTGGCTGGGTGTACGGCTCGCGGCGCCGCGCACGGCGGACCGGCTCCCTGAGATCCTGGCCGCGGTCAGCAAGGGCTGAGGGGCCGGGGCGGGCGTCCGGGAGCGGGCGTCCGGGGTCAGGGACTTACGGGTTCCCTGTCGTCCCGGAAGCCCTCCGCGAGCTGCTCCAGGAACGGCTCGACCGCCCTGCGCCAGCCCTCCGGCCGGTCGTAGTGGACCAGATGGCCGGCGTCCTCCACCTCCGCGTACTGCCCGCGCGGCAGGACACGGACCATTTCCTGGGCCTCGGCCCTGCCCAGTTCTCCCTCGATCCCGCGCAGGACCAGGGTGGGGCAGCGCACCTGCGCCAGCTCCTCCCAGTGGGCGTCGTACACCCAGGTGGCCCGGGACGTCAGCATCTGCTCCTGGGAGAAGACGGGCCGCCAGCCGTCGGAGCCCTCGGCCATCACCTCGGCGAAGAACTCACCGCGGGAGGCATTGGGCCGCTCCACCCAGGGGTCGTCCTCGCCGAACCACTTCCGCACCTCGGCGAGCGTCGCGAAGGGGAGCGGCCAGGCGCCGAACCAGTCCTCCCACTCGCGCTGCGAGGCCGCACCGAGCGCGGAGGCCCGCATGTCGCAGATGATCAGCGCCTTGACGAGGTCGGGGCGCTTCGCGGCGAGCTGCCACGCGGTGAGCGCGCCCATCGAGTGCCCGATGAGGGTCACGGGGGCGAGGCCGAGCTGTTCGATCGCGGCCTCGGCATCCGCGACGTAGGCGTCGCGGGTGTACGGGCCGTCGGCGGGCTTGTCGCTGCGCCCGTGGCCCCGCTGGTCGAGGCCGACCGNNCCAGCGGGCGGTGGAGGCCCAGTGCGTGGCCCGGCCCATCAGCCCGTGCAGCAGTAAGATCCCGGGGGCCTGCCCGGCGTCCGCGCGCTCTTTGGGCGGATCGGCGAACTCCCAGGCCGCGAGGCGTACGCCGTCCGATCCGGTCACATCGATGCGCCGCACCATAGGTTCTGGCACCCCCTTCTGGTCCTCGATCACCGCGTGTTCGTGCGAGGCAGACTATCGAACTCTTATTCGAACACGCGCTTCCGGCTCGCAACTTCCCACGTTCGGGTGACAGCAGTTCGGGATTGATGACGGCCTCCCTGGGGAGACCTTCTGCGGGAAGCGGACCACTCGGGGACAGGGGTCCGCGGGGACTGACTTCGAGAGCTCGG